>NZ_JBJGYM010000013.1:0-117461 GCF_054049995.1 Geodermatophilus sp. SYSU D01106
GGGGGAGTCGGAGCAGGAGGCTATCCGCCGCCACTGAGGCCCGGAACCCCACGGGCCGGCGGCCCGGCGGGCCCGCACCCCGGGCCGCTGGCACGGTGACGCGGTGCCCCAGGACCCTCCGTGAGCGCCGCCGAGCCGGAGCAGCCCGTCCCCGACGCGGTCCTGGTGACGGAGGCGCGAGCCGGGGACACCGGCGCGTTCGAGCAACTCGTGCTGAGATACCAGACAGTCCTGTACCGGCTGGCGGTGCGGATGCTGGCCGACCGGCAGGAGGCGGAGGACGTGGTGCAGGACGTCTTCGTCACCGCCTGGCGCCGGCTGCCCGACCTGCGCGACGGCGACGCCGTGGGCGGCTGGCTGTACCGCACCACCACCAACCGCTGCCTCAACCGGCTGCGCGACCGCCGCAGCGTGCCCGCCGAGGACCTCGAGCGGCTGCCCGACGCCCGGCCGGCCGGGTCGCCCGCCCGGGTCGCCGAGGCCGCGGCGGGCGTCCGCGCGCTGCGGGCCGCGCTCGACGGGCTGACCCCCGAGCAGCGCGCGGTGTGGGTGCTGCGCGAGCTGCACGACCGCAGCTACGAGGAGATCGCCGCGGCCGTCGGCTCCAGCCCGGCGGCGGTCCGCGGCCGGCTGGCCCGCGCCCGCGCCGACCTCGCGGAGGCGATGTCGGCATGGCGCTGACCGACGCCGGCGGGGCTCCGCCGCCCGACGACCCGCTCTCCGCGGCCACCCGCGCCGCCCGGGCGGAGGACGCCGCGCTCCAGGCGCCGCCGGCGATGGTCGAGCGCGTCATGGCGGTCGTCCGGGCCGAGCCCCGGGTGCCGGGCGCGCTGGTCCTGTCGGCCGAGCCGGGGGCGCGTGTCGAGGTGTCCGAGCGGACGGTCACCCGGCTGCTCCTCGCCGCCGTCGACGAGCTCGGCGACGTCCGCGCCGGCACCTGCCGGGCCGCCGTCGCCGACGGGGAGTTGCGGGTGGCGCTGACCGTCGCCGCGCGCGCCGGGCTGCCGCTGCCGCCGCTGGTCGAGGCGGTGCGCACCCGCGTCACCGGCGTGGCCGAGGCGGCGTTCGGGCTGCCGGTCGCCGCCGTCGACGTCGAGGTCGACGACCTGTTCTGACGGGCCTCAGGCCCGGTGCGCCACCACGGCCCAGAGCGGGTCGCCCGGGCCCGGCGGGGTGCGCAGGGACACCGCGGGCTCGCCGAAGGCGCCGCTGCGCCGGATCAGCTCGGCCACCAGGGCGCCGTGCTGCTCGTCGGAGGTGGCCAGCCAGCCCCGCACCGCCTTGGTGGGGAAGCAGCGGTTGGAGAACGTCACCGCGAGCACGCCGCCGGGGCGCAGCACCCGGCCCACCTCGGCGAGCACCTCGACCGGCCGGGTCAGGTAGTCGATCGACACGCAGCACACCGCCGCGTCGACGTCGCCGTCAGGCAGCGGCAGCCGCGGGTCGGCGTTGAGGTCGTGCACCACCTGCTCGGTGGCGGCGGTGTTGGCGGCCAGCTCGGCGGCGTTCATGCCGAGCACGACCAGCTCCGCCGGCGGGGTGCGGAAGTGCGACACCCACGACGACATGAGGTCCAGCACCCGGGTGGGCGCCGGGGCCGACCCGTCGATGCCGAGCTCGGCGTAGAGGCCGCCGACCGCGGCGATCGCGCCGTCGTCGATGTGGGTGACCAGCCGCGGCGGGCCGTAGAACTCCGCGTCGGGCCGCTCGTCGGCGCGGTCGAAGAACCCCTCGGGGAACCCCGCGTAGGGGTCCGGGCGGGCGGTCACCCGACGGGCGCCATCGAGGTGATGGTCACCGGGACGGTCGGGGCGCCGCCGCCGGGGGAGGGGTCCAGCGAGCCGTCGTTGCCGTTGGCGGCGACCGCGTCGAGCACCGCGAGCCCGGCGTCGTCGACCGTGCCGACCACCGTGTAGTCGGGGGAGAGCAGGCTGTCGCCCCACACGAGGAAGAACTGGCTGCCGTCGAGGCCCTGGCCGCTGTTGGCCATCGCGATCGTGCCGCGCGGATAGGTCTCGTCGCCGTCGACGTCGGTGGCGAACGCGTAGGTGGGCCCGCCCGCGCCGGTGCCGGTCGGGTCGCCGCACTGCAGCACCTGCAGGCCGCCGCCGTCGACCTCGCGGTGGCAGGCCGAGCCGTCGAAGAAGCCCTCCTCCGCCAGGTGCAGCGTGCTGGCCGCGGCGCACGGGGCGCCGGCCCGGTCGAGGACCAGGCCGATCTCGCCGAGCGACGTCGCCATGCGCAGCGTCACGGTCCCCTCCGCGGGCACCCGGGCCCCGGGCGGGGCGACGTCCACGGCGTAGGGGTTGCCCGACCGGGCGGCGACCCACTCGCAGGCCGCCGTCGCCCCCGTCGGGCCGGCGCCCGTGCCGCCGCCCCCGCCCCCGGTGGAGGCGGGCGCGGCGGACCCGGACACGTCGCCCCCGCACGCGGCGGCCAGGGGCACCAGCGCGCCGGCGAGCAGCCCGGCGCGCAGCCGGCGGCTCATCCGACGACGGTCATCGTCTGGATGGTCACCGGGAGGTTGGGCGCGCCGCCGCCCGGGCTGGGCTCGAACGAGCCGTCGTTGCCGGCCGCGGCGATGGTGTCGAGCACGGCCAGGCCCGCCTCGTCGACGGTGCCGACGGCGGTGTAGTCCGGCGAGAGCTGGGTGTCGACGAAGCAGAGGAAGAACTGGCTGCCGGTGGAGCCCGGGGTGCCGCTGTTGGCCATGGCGATCGTGCCGCGTGGGTAGGTCGTCTCCGGCGTGACCTCCTCGGCGAACTTGTAGGTCGGGCCGCCGGAGCCGGTGCCGGTCGGGTCGCCGCACTGCAGCACGCCGAAGGTCGGCTGGTTGACCTCGCGGTGGCAGGGGCTGCCGTCGAAGAACTGCTGCGAGGCGAGGTACGCGAAGCTCGCCGCCGCGCACGGCGCCTTGGCCCGGTCGAGGGTCAGCGGGATCTCGCCCTGGTCGGTGCTCATGAGCAGCGCCACGGTGCCGCTGGCCGGCGTCGCGGCCGGGTCGGGCGGGGTGCCGGCCTCGGTGAGGTTCGGGTTGCCCGAGGTGTCGGGCGCGTAGGTGCACGTGACCGTGCCGTCGGCGTTCGTCGTCGCCGGGGCGGCGGTGGCCTCCGGGGCGGCGCTGGTGCTGGTGCCGGTGGCCGCCGCGGTGTCCGGGTCGTCGCCGCCGCCGATGCCGGCGAACAGCGCCACCGCGCCGGCCACCACCGCGACGGCGACGACGGTGACGACGACGAGCAGGTTGCGGCGGCGCTTGCGGGCCAGCTCGGCGCGGCGCTCGAGCTGCTTCTGCAGGCGCCGCTGCGCGGCAACCCGCCGCTGCTTGTTGGTGGGCACGGGTCGGACACTCCTCGGACGGACGGCTGCGCGGCGGGGGCGCAGATCCGGCCTCGGCCGCGGTCCGCGGTCTCCCCGCTGGTCGGTCCGCGAGTGTAGGTGGCGCGCCTGTGGGCGCCCGGTTGCCGGACCGGAGCGGCCACGATCACCCGCGTAACCTGCACGGGTGCTCATCCGCTCGTTCCCGGCCGGCGCCTTCGGCACCAACTGCTACGCCGTCGCCACGGGGCCGCGGTCGGAGTGCGTCGTCGTCGACCCCGGCATGGACGCGGTCGAGCCGCTGGCCCGCATGCTGGCCGAGGACGGGCTCAAGCCGGTCGCCGTCGTGCTCACGCACGGCCACCTCGACCACACGTTCTCCGTCCTGCCCGTGTGCGACGGCTATGACATCCCCGCCTACCTGCACCCCGACGACAGCGGGATGCTCGCCGACCCGGCCCGCTGGCACGGCCCGGCGCTGGCCCCGCTGCTCACCGGCGTGCGGCTGCCCGACCCGGCCGACGTCCGCCCGCTTGACGACGGCGCGGTCCTCTCGCTGGCCGGCGTCGAGCTGACCGTCCGCCACGCGCCCGGGCACACGCAGGGCTCCGTCGTCTTCTCCCTCGACCTCGGGGAGGCCCCCGGTCTGCTCGCCGGCGACGTGCTGTTCGCCGGGTCGGTCGGCCGGGTGGACCTGCCCGGCGGCTCCTGGGACGCGATGCTCACCTCGCTGCGCGAGGTGGTGCTGCCGCTCGACGACGAGACCGTCGTGCTGCCCGGCCACGGCCCGGCGACGACGATCGGCCGCGAGCGGGCCACCAACCCCTACCTGGCCGAGGCCGCCGCCGGAGCCGGGACCGCGCCGAAGGGCCGTGGACTGTGAGCGGCCTGACCGCCCCGAAGGGCACGTTCGACGTCCTGCCGCCGGACTCCGCGCGTTTCCTCGCCGTCCGCGACACCCTCACCGCGCCGCTGCGGCGGGCCGGCTACGGCTACGTCGAGACGCCGGTGTTCGAGGAGACCGCCGTCTTCAGCCGCGGGGTGGGGGAGTCCACCGACGTCGTGACGAAGGAGATGTACACCTTCGCCGACCGCGGCGGCCGCTCGCTCACGCTGCGCCCCGAGCTCACCGCCGGGCTCATGCGCGCGTTCATCGAGCACCGGCTGCACACCGGCGCGCTGCCGGTGAAGCTGTGGACCGTGGGGTCGGCCTTCCGCTACGAGCGCCCGCAGGCCGGCCGCTACCGGCACTTCACGCAGGTCGACATGGAGGCCCTCGGCGTCGACGACCCCGCGCTGGACGCCGAGGTGGTGGCGCTCGCGGTGCAGGGCTTCCGCGACCTCGGCCTGCGCGACTTCGAGCTGCTGCTCACCTCGCTCGGCGACGCCACCTGCCGCCCGCAGTACCGCGAGCTGCTCGTCGCCTACCTGGAGAAGCTCGACCTCGACGAGGAGACGCGCCGCCGGGCGGAGATCAACCCGCTGCGCGTGCTCGACGACAAGCGGCCCGAGGTGCAGGCCCAGCTCGACGACGCCCCGCTGATGGTCGACCACCTGTCGGACTCCACCAGGGCGCACTACGACGCCGTGCGCCAGCACCTCACCGACCTCGGCGTGTCCTGGACCGAGGCGCCCAGGCTGGTGCGCGGGCTGGACTACTACACGAAGACGACGTTCGAGTTCGTCCACCACGGCCTCGGCGCGCAGTCGGCGATCGGCGGCGGCGGGCGCTACGACGGGCTCTCGGCGGCGCTCGGCGGGCCCGACGTGAGCGGCATCGGCTACGCCGTCGGCGTCGACCGGACCCTGCTCGCCGTGCAGGCCGAGGGCCTCGATGTCGGCGCGACCGCCGGGGTGCAGGCGTTCGTCGTCCCGCTGGGCGCGGAGGCCAAGCGGCTGGCGGTCCGGCTGGTCGGGCAGCTGCGGCAGGCCGGGGTGTCCGCGGACACCGTCTACGGCGACCGCGGGCTCAAGGGCGCCATGAAGGCCGCCGACCGGTCGGGTGCCACGCACGCGGTCGTGATCGGCGAGCGCGACCTGGCCGAGGGCGTCGGCCAGCTGAAGGACCTGCGCACGGGGGAGCAACGCGCCGTCCCCGTGGGGAACCTGTTCGAGGCGCTGCGGACCGCCGTGACCCAGGAAGTGGGAGACAACTGATGGAGACCCGACCCCTCGGACGGACCGGCGCCGACGTCGGCGTCGTCGGCCTGGGCACCTGGCAGCTGGGCGGCGACTGGGGCGACGTCGACGAGGTGACTGCGGGCGACGTGCTCGACGCCGCCCTCGACGCCGGCGTGACCCTGCTCGACACGGCCGACGTCTACGGCGACGGCCGCAGCGAGGAGCGCATCCGCAAGGCGCTGGCCGCCCGGTCCGACCGGCCGTTCGTGGCCACCAAGGCCGGCCGCCGCGCCGACCCGTTCGAGGCCGCGCAGTACACCCCGGAGAACCTGCGGGCGTGGGTCGACCGGTCGCGGCGCAACCTCGGCGTCGAGACCCTCGACCTCGTCCAGCTGCACTGCCCGCCCACCGCGGTCTACTCCGACCAGCGGGTCTACGACGCGCTCGACGCGATGGTCGCCGACGGCGCGATCGCCGCCTACGGCGTCTCGGTGGAGACCGTCGCGGAGGGCCTGACGGCGCTCGAGCACCCCGGCGTGCAGACCATCCAGGTGATCCTCAACGTGTTCCGCCGCAAGCCGCTGGAGGAGCTGCTGCCCGCGGCCGCCGCGGCCGGCGTCGGGATCCTGGCCCGCGTGCCGCTGGCCAGCGGCCTGCTGTCGGGCAAGTACGACGAGTCGACGACGTTCGGCGCCGACGACCACCGCAACTACAACCGCCAGGGCGAGGCCTTCGACGTCGGCGAGACCTTCGCCGGCGTGCCCTACGAGGTCGGCGTGGCCGCCGCGCGCGAGTTCACCGCGATCTGCGGCGACCGCTCGCCGGCCCAGGTCGCGCTGCGCTGGGTGGTCCAGCAGCCCGGCGTCACCTGCGTCATCCCCGGGGCCCGCTCGGTGGAGCAGGCCCGCTCGAACGCCGCGGCCGCCGACCTCCCGGCGCTGACCGACGCCGAGCTCGCCGACCTCGAGCGCCTCTACGACGAGCGCATCCGTCAGCACGTGCACGACCGCTGGTGACCCACCCCCTGAGAGAGGCCCTCTAGTGCTCCGCACCCACGACGCCGGCACGCTGCGCGCGGCCGACGCCGGCTCCACCGTCACCCTCGCCGGCTGGGTGGCCCGCCGGCGCGACCACGGCGGCGTCGTCTTCGTCGACCTGCGCGACGCCTCGGGCTACGTCCAGGTCGTCGTCCGCGAGGAGGAGGCGCACGCCCTCCGCAACGAGTTCTGCGTGCTCGTCACCGGCGAGGTCCGGCAGCGGCCGGCGGGCAACGAGAACCCCGAGCTGCCCACCGGCGAGATCGAGGTGGCCGCGGCCGAGCTGCGGGTGCTGTCGCCGTCGGCGCCGCTGCCGTTCCCGATCGAGACCGACGTCGCCGCCGGCGACGACGTCCGCTACAAGTACCGCTACCTCGACCTGCGGCGGCAGGGCCCGGCGCGGATCCTGCGGCTGCGCAGCGAGATCAACCGGGTCGCCCGCGGCGTGATGGCCGGGCACGGGTTCACCGAGGTGGAGACGCCGGACCTGACCCGCTCCACGCCCGAGGGCGCGCGCGACTTCCTCGTGCCGGTGCGGCTGCAGCCGGGCAAGTGGTACGCGCTGCCGCAGTCCCCGCAGCTGTTCAAGCAGCTGCTGATGATCGGCGGGCTGGAGCGCTACTACCAGATCGCCCGCTGCTTCCGGGACGAGGACTTCCGCGCCGACCGGCAGCCGGAGTTCACCCAGCTCGACTTCGAGATGAGCTTCGTCGAGCGCGACGACGTGCTCGCGATCGTCGAGGACGTCGTGCGGGCGCTGTGGCGCGAGCTCGCCTCCTACGACGTGCCCGGGATCCCGCGGATGACCTACCGCGAGGCGATGGACCGGTTCGGGTCGGACAAGCCCGACCTGCGCTTCGGCGTCGAGCTCACCGAGCTGACGTCGTACTTCGCCGACACCCCGTTCCGGGTGTTCCAGGCGCCCTACGTGGGCGCGGTGGTCATGCCCGGCGGCGGGTCGCAGCCGCGGCGCGCGTTCGACGCCTGGCAGGACTGGGCCCGCTCGCGCGGCTACCGGGGCCTGGCCTACGTGACCGTCGGCGAGGACGGCACCCTCGGCGGGCCGGTGGCGAAGAACATCTCCGACGCCGAGCGCGCGGGCCTGGTCGAGGCCGTCGGCGCCTCGCCCGGCGACTGCGTGTTCTTCGCCGCGGGCCCGCGCCGGTCCTCGCAGGAGCTGCTCGGCGCCGCGCGCAACGAGATCGCCAAGCGGCTGGAGCTCATCGAGCCGGGTTCCTGGTCGTTCCTGTTCGTCGTCGACTTCCCGATGTTCGAGGAGACCGAGGACGGCGACTGGACGTTCATGCACCACCCGTTCACCTCGCCCACCCCCGAGTGGCGGGACCGCTTCGCCGACGACAAGGCGAACGCGCTGTCGGACGCCTACGACCTGGTGGTCAACGGCAACGAGCTGGCCAGCGGGTCGGTCCGGATCGCCGACCCCGAGCTGCAGGAGCGGGTGTTCGAGACCCTCGGCATGTCCCGCGAGGAGGCCCGTGACCGGTTCGGGTTCTTCCTCGAGGCGTTCGCCTACGGCCCGCCGCCGCACGCCGGTGCCGCGCTCGGGTGGGACCGGCTCACCGCGCTGCTGGCCGGCGTCGACTCGATCCGCGAGGTCATCGCGTTCCCGAAGACCGGCGCCGGCTACGACCCGCTGACCGGCGCGCCGACGCCGATCACGGACGCGCAGCGCAAGGAGGCCGGTATCGACGCGGTGGCGGAGGAGCCGGCGCTGCCCGGCGAGCCCGGCGCCCCGGGGCCGAGCGACCCCTCGACGTGACCCCCGGCCGGGCCGGCTGACTCAGCCGGCCCGGTCGGCCCGGTCGGCCCGGTCGGCCACCTCGGGTGGCCAGACCACCCGGAACCGCTCGAAGACGACCTCGAGGCCGTCGTCCCAGCGCTCGCCCCGTGCGGCCAGGGTGCGGGTGAAGTAGCGGAGGTGGCCGGCGAGCCAGCCCTCCCGCGTGCGGTCGCCCTCGCCCTCGTCCCAGGCGAAGGCGTCGTCGACGCTGTCGAGGCGGCCGACCCGCAGCTCGGTGCTGCGCAGGACAGCTCGCGGGCGCCCGTCGCCGTCGCAGGCGACCCAGTGCCCGCCGATGCGGGGCAGCGGCTCGCCGTCGTGCGCGAAGTCGGCGACCAGGCCGGCGGTGGCTCGCTTGGTCCCGGTGAGGACCAGCCCGATCAGCTCGTCGGCGAGCGCGCGGCCGTCGCCGAAGCGCTCGACGGGCGGTTCGTCCTCGGGCGGGCCTCCGCCCGGCCGCTGCGCGGTGTACGCCGCCCACATCGCGGCGGCCTCCTCGCGGCGCAGCGCGCCGGGCTCGTCGGTCATGTGGTGATCCTCGCTGCTCGGTAGCGTGCCGGGCATGCCGCTGCGCGCCCGCACCCTGCTCGGACCCGGCCCCTCGAACCCCTACCCGGAGGCGGCGGTCGCGCTGGCGCAGCCGCTGCTCGGGCACCTGGACCCGGTGTTCCTCGGGATCCTCGACGAGACCTCCGAGCGGCTGCGGACGGTGTTCGGCACCGCGAACCGCCGCACGCTGCCGCTGTCGGCCACCGGGTCGGCGGGCATGGAGGCGTCCTTCGTCAACACGGTGGGCCCGGGCGACGTCGTCGTCGTGGCGGTCAACGGGCTGTTCGGCGAGCGGATGGTCGACGTCGCCTCCCGCTGCGGCGCCGAGGTGGTGCGGGTCGACCACGAGTGGGGGCAGCCGGTCGACGCCGCGCGCGTGCTGGAGGCGCACCCCTCGCCGAAGCTGATCGCCGCGGTGCACGCGGAGACCTCGACCGGGGTGCGCTCGGACCTCGAGCCGCTGGCCGCCGGCAAGGGCGACGCGCTGCTGCTGGCCGACTGCGTGACCTCGCTCGGCGGCATCCCGGTGCGGCTGGACGAGTGGGGCGTCGACCTCGCCTACTCCGGCTCGCAGAAGTGCCTGGGTGTCGCGCCCGGCCTCGCGCCGTTCACCATCTCCGACCGGGCGTGGGAGCGGCGGATCGAGAAGCCGCGCAGCTGGTACCTCGACCTCGGCATGCTCGGCGGCTACGCGGGGGAGGCGGCCGGCTCCGGTGGCCGCACCTACCACCACACGGCGCCGACCGGGATGGTCGTGTCGCTGCACGCGGGGCTCGGCCGGCTGCTCGACGAGGGGCTGGAGGCGGTGCACGCCCGGCACGCCGAGGCCGGCCGGCTGCTGCACGAGGGCCTGCAGGAGATGGGCCTGGAGCTGTTCGCCGCCGACGGGCACCGGCTGCCGGAGCTGACCACCGTGCGGGTGCCCGAGGGTGTCGACTCCGCGGCGGTGCGCAAGGAGCTGCTCGAGCGCTACGACCTGGAGATCGGCGGCGGCGTCGGCGCGTACGCGGCGACGGTGTGGCGGATCGGCCTGATGGGCCCGAACGCGGCGCCGGACAAGGTGGCCCTGGTGCTGGCGGCCCTGCGCGAGGTCCTCGGCCGCTGAGGGGTGGCGCCGGAAGTTGATCATCGGCTGCGTGCACGCCCCGGCGGCGTGTCGGCGCGTGTCGCGTGCACGCATCCGATGATCAACGCGCCGGGGCGCCCGGACGCCAGCCGCGGCTGAGCAGCGCGCCCCTCGACCGCTCGACCACCACGGCCGGGCCGGCGAGGTGGCGGGCCGCGAACCGCAGCACCAGCCAGCCGTCGGCGGCCATGAGCGAGTAGCGGTCGACGTCCCTGCCGAACCGGTCGGCGTCGGCGTGCTGCCGGCCCTCGTACTCGACCGCCACGCGGTACCTCGTCCAACCCAGGTCGGCGTGCGCCACCACCCGGCCCCGCCGGTCGCAGATCGGCAGCTGCACCTCCGGCGCGGGCAGGTCGCTCGTCGCCAGCCAGTAGCGCACCAGGCTCTCGGGACGGGACATCGCGCGGCCGTCGAGGAGGACCGCGCACCGCCGCGCCTGCCGGACGCCGCGCACGCGGTCGGCCCGCTCGAGGCGCTCGGCGAGGGCGGCGGGGGTAAGCCGGCCGGAGCGCAGCAGCGCGTCACCCACCGCCACGAGCTCGGGCGCGCGCAGCCCCGTCGCCAGGTCGAGGAAGGTCTGCGCACCGGACGTGATCCGCAGGCCCCCGGCCTCGACGACGTCCGGTGCCCGGAGGTCGCGCACCGCGACCACGAGGCCTCTGCGCTGCGGCAGGACGGGCCGTGGTCGCAGCACGACCTGGACCTCAGGTGGAGGGTCAGTGTGTGCGCCGTACAGGGCGGCCGCCGTCTCCAGGCCGAAGGCGGCGTCGGGCGGGAGCAGCCGGGTCCACGCGCGGCAGCGCGCCACGAGTGAGTCCAGGGCCGCCCGGGAGAGGTAGAGGCCGCGGGTGAGTTCCTCCCCGCCCGCCGCGATCTGCCGGCGGGTGGCTCCGCGGGCCCGCGCGTCCCGCCACGTCCAGCTCGACCCGAGGTCCAGGGGTTCCATCCGGCCACCGTCGGGCGGTGCCGCGGAGGCGGGCCGGTCGCGGCCGCGGCTGTGGACGGGCGGCTCACCTGTGCACGGGACCGCGTCCGGCCGTGATCATCGGACGCGTGCACGCTCCCGCGGCGTGTCCCGTGCGGTGTCGTGCACGCACCCGATGATCAACGCGGGGAGCGCCCCTCAGGCGTCCAGGCGGGCCAGGTGCTCCGGGGTCAGCTGCACGTGGGTCGCGGCGGCGGAGTCCTGGATCGACGCCGGCCGCGACGCCCCCGGGATGGGCAGCACGACGTCGGCCTGCGCGAGGTGCCAGGCGAGCGTCACTTGGTACACCGAGACGCCGAGCTCGGACGCCACCTCCGCGAACGCCGGCGCCGTCGCGTCGAGCGAGCCGGCCGCCGTCACCCCGCCGAACGGGCTCCACGGGATGAACGCCAGCCCGTGCCCGGCGCAGTGCGCGAGCTCGTCGGCGGAGTGCCGCCACCCCGGCGAGAACTGGTTCTGCACGCTCACCAGCGCCGGGCCCACGATCGAGCGGGCGACGTCGATCTGCGCGACGTCGGCGTTGGAGATGCCCACCATCCGCACGAGGCCGTCGTCGGCGAGCTGCCGCAGCGCGCCCATCGAGTCCTCCCACGGCGTCTCCGGGTCGGGCCGGTGGTACTGGTACAGGTCGATCGTGTCGACGCCGAGGCGCCGCAGCGACGCCTCGCAGGCCCGCCGCAGGTAGGCGGGCGACCCGTCGAGCAGCCAGTCGCTGCCCTCGCGGGTGTGCCCGCCCTTGGTCGCCACGAGCACGCCGGACGTGTCGCCCCCGTACGAGGACAGCGCCTCGGCGACGAGGGACTCGTTGTGGCCGAACTCCGACTCGTCGCGGGCGTAGGCGTCGGCGGTGTCGATCAGGGTCACGCCGGCGTCGAGCGCGGCGTGGACCACCGCGACGGCGTCCTCGCGCGAGGGCCGGTCGGTCTTCGTGGACAGGGGCATGGCCCCGAGTCCGATGGCACTGACGGTCTGGTCTCCGATGCGTCGCTGCTGCACGGGGCTGTCGTGCCCCGCGGGTAGCGTCGACAAGCGTGACGAGCCTGTTCGACGAGCCCGCGGAGGCGGGGGACGACGTCGTCGACCCGGGCGCCCCGCTGGCGGTGCGGATGCGTCCGCGCTCGCTCGACGAGGTCGTCGGCCAGTCCCACCTGCTCGGCCCGCGGGCGCCGCTGCGCCGCCTGGTCGAGGCCGACGAGCCGATGTCGCTGGTCCTCTACGGCCCGCCCGGCACCGGCAAGACCACGCTCGCGCACGTCATCTCGCTGGCCACCAAGCGCCAGTTCGTGCAGCTGTCCGCGCTGGACGCCGGGGTGAAGGAGGTCCGCGCGGTCATCACCAGCGCCAAGCGCGAGCTCACCTACGGCGGCCGGCGCACCGTGCTGTTCATCGACGAGGTGCACCGGTTCTCCAAGACCCAGCAGGACAGCCTGCTGTCCGCGGTCGAGGACCGGATCGTCAGCCTGATCGCGGCCACCACGGAGAACCCGTTCTTCTCCGTCGTCAGCCCGCTGCTGTCCCGCAGCCTGGTGCTCGCGCTGCAGCCGCTGTCCGACGACGACGTGCGCACGCTGCTGCGCCGCGCGCTTACCAGCGATCGCGGGCTCGACGGCGCGGTGACGCTGTCCGCGGAGGCCGAGGAGCACCTGGTCCGCGTCGCCGGCGGCGACGGGCGCAAGGCGCTCACCGCGCTGGAGTCCGGCGCGGGCGCGGCGCGGGCCGCGGGTGCGAGCGAGATCGACCTCGCCACGCTGGAGACCGCCGTCGCCCAGGCCGCCGTCCGGTACGACCGGCAGGGCGACATGCACTACGACGTCGCCAGCGCGCTGATCAAGTCGATCCGCGGCAGCGACGTCGACGCCGCGCTGCACTACCTGGCGCGGATGGTGGTGGCGGGGGAGGACCCGCGCTTCATCGCCCGCCGGCTGGTCATCTCCGCCAGCGAGGACATCGGCATGGCCGACCCGACGGCGCTGCAGACCGCCGTCGCCGCGGCCGACGCCGTCGCCTTCATCGGCATGCCCGAGGGGCACTTCCCGCTCGCGCACGCCGTCGTCCACCTGGCCACGGCGCCCAAGTCCAACGCCGTCACGGTGGCGATCTCCGAGTCGGTGGCCGACGTCCGGGCCGGCCTCGGCGGGCCGGTGCCGCCCGGTCTGCGCGACGCCCACTACGGCGGGGCCAAGAAGCTCGGCCACGGGAAGACCTACGTCTACCCGCACGACGCGCCCGACGGGATCGTGCCGCAGCAGTACCCGCCCGACGCGCTGGTCGGGCGCGACTACTACCGGCCCACCGGCCGCGGGGTCGAGGCCGGCATCGGCGCCCGGCTGGCCAAGCTGCGCGCGATCGTCCGCCGCGCCCGCTGACCGCCGGGGGCCGCGACTACTGTTGCCCCGCCGGGAGGCGACCCTCCCGGCCGCCGACGGAGAAGAGGAGACGCCGCGTGTCCGCAGGAGAGTGGGCCGGACTGATCGCCGCCCTGGCGCTGGTGCTGCTGGTGGTGCTGCTGGCCGTCCCGCTGCTGAAGCTCGGCCGCACCCTCGACGAGGCGACGCTGACCATCCGGCAGGTCCGCGAGCAGAGCCAGCCGATCCTCGGCCAGGCCCAGACGACGATCGCCCAGGTCAACAGCAACCTCGAGCGGGTCGACGACATCACCGGCAACGCGGCCAACGTGTCGAGCAACGTGGCCGCGCTGACCAGCGTCGTCGCCGCCACCGTGGGCAGCCCGCTGATCAAGGTCGCCGCGTTCAGCTACGGCGTGCGCAGCGCCACGAAGAAGCGCCGCGAGGGCCAGGCGATCGCCGAGGCCGCCGCCCGGGACAAGGCCGACCGGCGTGCGCGCCGTGCCGCCCGGCGGGCCGCCTGATGCGCCGGCTGTTCTGGCTGGCGATGGGCATCACCATCGGCGCCCTCGTCGTCCGCAAGCTGTCCCGCGCCGCCGAGAAGATGACCCCCGCGGGCATCGGCGCCTCGATCGCCGAGGGCCTGCGCGACCTCGCCGACGCGATCGGCGACTTCGGCGCCGACGTGCGCGCCGCGGCCGCGGCCCGCGAGGAGGAGCTGCGCTCCGGCACCGGCCTCGACGCGCCGCTGCCCGAGCGCGACACCACCCAGCTGCAGCTGCCCGGCCGGCCCTCCGGCCGCCCATCCGGCCGGCGTGGCGCCCACGCGGCCGACCGCTGAGCCGCACCCACCCCCGCGGGGACCGCCCCGCCCCGAGCACCGAGTAGGCCATGCAGACCGCCGAGATCCGCCGCCGCTTCCTGCAGCACTTCGAGCAGCGCGGCCACACCGTCGTCCCGAGCGCCTCGCTGGTGTCCCCGGACCCGTCCCTGCTGTTCACCGTCGCCGGGATGGTGCCGTTCATCCCGTACCTGACCGGCCGCGAGCCCGCGCCGTTCCCGCGGGCCACCAGCGTGCAGAAGTGCGTGCGCACCCTCGACATCGAGGAGGTGGGCAAGACCACCCGCCACGGCACGTTCTTCCAGATGAACGGCAACTTCTCCTTCGGCGACTACTTCAAGGAGGGGGCGATCCAGCACGCGTGGGAGCTGGTGACCGGCCCCGTCGCCGACGGCGGGCTGGGCTTCGACCCCGACCGCATCTGGGTGACCGTCTACCTCGACGACGACGAGGCCGCCGAGGCCTGGCACCGCATCGCCGGGCTGCCGAAGGACCGCATCCAGCGCCTGGGCAAGAAGGACAACTACTGGCACACCGGCGCCGACGGCCCCGGCGGCCCGTGTTCGGAGATCTACTTCGACCGCGGCCCGGCGTACGGCCCCGACGGCGGCCCGCTGGTCGACACGGCCGGTGACCGGTTCCTGGAGATCTGGAACCTCGTCTTCATGCAGTACGAGCTCACCGACGTCCGGAGCAAGGAGGACTTCCGGATCGTCGGCGAGCTGCCGAAGAAGAACATCGACACCGGCATGGGCCTGGAGCGGGTGGCCTTCCTGCTGCAGGGCGTCGACAACCTGTACGAGATCGACGAGGTGTCGCCGGTGCTGCGCCGCGGCGCCGAGCTCGCCGGCGTCACCTACGGCAAGGACCACGACACCGACGTCCGGCTGCGCGTCGTCGCCGACCACGTCCGCAGCGGCCTGATGCTCATCGGCGACGGCATCACGCCCGGCAACGAGGGCCGCGGGTACATCCTGCGCCGGCTGCTGCGCCGCGCCGTCCGCTCGATGCGGCTGCTCGGCGTCGACACCGCCACCCTGCCCGAGCTGCTGCCGGTCTCCCGCGACGCGATGGGCGCGAGCTACCCCGAGCTGGTCACCGACTTCGACCGGATCAGCGCGGTCGCCTACGCCGAGGAGGAGGCCTTCCGGCGCACCCTCACCTCCGGCACGGCGCTGTTCGACACCGCCGTGGCGCAGGCCAAGGCCGCCGGCACCCCGGCGCTGTCGGGCGAGCAGGCGTTCTCGCTGCACGACACCTACGGCTTCCCGATCGACGTCACCCTCGAGATGGCCGCCGAGCAGGGCGTGACCGTCGACGAGGCCGGCTTCCGCGCGCTCATGCAGCAGCAGCGCGACCGCGCCCGCGCCGACGCCCGCGCCAAGCGCACCGGCTCGGTCGACGTCCTGGCCTACCGCCGCCTGCTCGCCGAGCACGGGCCCACCGACTGGCGGGCCTACGACACCCTGCGCACCGACTCCCGGGTGCTCGGCGTCGTGGCCGAGCTCGACGGCGAGGACGGCGGCCCGGCCGAGGCCGGCGAGGGCGAGGTCGTGCGCGTGGTCCTCGACCGCACGCCCTTCTACGCCGAGTCCGGCGGCCAGGTGGCCGACGCCGGCACGCTGACCTGGGACGGCGGCCGCGCCGAGGTGCTCGACGTGCAGCGCCCGGTCAAGGGCCTCGTCGTGCACCAGGTCCGGGTGCTCGAGGGCGCGCTGCGCGACGGCGCCGAGCTCACCGCCGAGGTCGACCGCGAGTGGCGGCTGTCGGCCTGTCAGGCGCACTCGGGCACGCACGTCGTGCACGCGGCGCTGCGCCAGGTGCTCGGCCCGCAGGCGCTGCAGTCGGGCTCCTACAACCGGCCCGGCTACCTGCGGCTGGACTTCGCCTGGCAGGGCGCGCTCAGCCAGCAGCAGCGGTCCGACATCGAGGACGTCGCCAACGCCGCGGTCCGCGCCGACCACCGGGTGCGCGCCGACTACATGACGTTGCCGGAAGCCCAGGCGATCGGGGCGCTGGCGCTGTTCGGTGAGACCTACGGCGAGTCGGTGCGCGTCGTGGAGATCGGCGGCCCGTGGTCGCGCGAGCTCTGCGGTGGCACCCACGTGTCCGGCAGCGCGCAGATCGGCACGCTGGCGTTGACGGGCGAGTCCTCGGTCGGGTCGGGCGCCCGCCGCGTCGAGGCCGTCGTCGGCCTCGAGGGCTTCCGCTACCTCGCGCGCGAGCGCGACCTGGTCCGCCAGCTCGGCGAGCTGCTCAAGTCGCCCACCGACGGGCTGGTCGACCGCGTCGGCGGCGTCCTGTCCCGGCTGCGCGACGCCGAGCGGGAGATCGCCGAGCTGCGCGCCGCGCAGACCAAGGCGGCGGCCGGCCAGCTGGCCGCCGACGCCCGCGACGTCGGCGGGGTCGCCGTCGTCACCGCGGCGCCCGCGGGGCTGGCCGGCGGCGACCTGCGCACCCTCGCCCTCGACGTCCGCGGGCGGCTCGGCGAGCGCCCGGGTGTCGTCTTGCTCGCCTCCGAGGCCGGGGGCAAGGTGGCTGTGGTCGCCGCGCTGACCCCGGCCGCGCAGGCGCGCGGTCTCTCGGCGGGGGACCTGGTGAAGGCGGCCACCCCGCTGGTCGGGGGCCGTGGCGGCGGCAAGGCCGACGTCGCGCAGGGCGGCGGCACGGACCCCAGCGGCATCCCCGCCGCTCTCCAGGCGGGCGAACAGGCGGTCGTGACCGCCGCAGGGAGGTGACCGGAGTGCCCGAGCAGCGCCCCGACGAGACCGGTGACGTGAGCGAGCGGCGCCAGCAGGGCCGCCCGGCGGTGCCGCCGTCGCGCCCCCGGCAGGCCCCTCCGCAGCCGCCGGTGCACCACCGCACCGAGCAGATCGACCTGCGCGCCGGCTTCCCGCCGGTGCGCAACGAGACCACCGAGATCGACCTCTCGCAGGGCCTGCCCGCCGGGCTGCCCCTGCCGCCGCGCCGCACCCGGCAGGGCCGCCGGCTCGGCCTCGACGTCGGCACGGTGCGGATCGGCGTCGCGCTCTCGGACCCGACGGGCACGCTCGCGAGCCCGCTGGAGACCGTCGAGCGGCGGCGGGACGGCGGTGACCTGGACCGCATCGTCGCCCTCGTGGAGGAGCACGAGGTGACAGAGGTGATCGTGGGGGAGCCGAGGCACCTGTCGGGTGCGTCGGGCGCCTCCGCGCGGGAAGCGCGTGCCTACTCTCGGTCACTCGCCGGGCGCATCGGCAGCGTGCCCGTGCACCTCGTCGACGAGAGGCTCTCCACCGTGACCGCAGCCAGTTCCCTGCGGGCGAACGGGCTCGACAGCCGCGCCCAGCGCCCCGTGATCGACCAGGCCGCCGCCGTGGTCATCCTCCAGGCCTATCTCGACTCCCAGCGGGGGCGCTCATGACCCCGCCGGTCCCGCCCTACGGGCGGGGCCGGCCGGTGTCCGACGGTGTCGGCGGGACCGCCGCCGCCGGCTGGCCCGCGCCGCACGCCGGCGTCGGGCCCGCCACCACCTGGCTGCCCGTGGGTCCGTCCGCCCAGCGGCCCGGCGGCACCGCCCGCGGCGCCTCCCTGCTCGACCGCGACCCCTACCCGGTGACCGCTGGCCGGCACGCCGCCCCCGACGGTGACCCGTCCCGCGGCGAGATCCCCGCGGCCTCCTCCGGCGACGACCGCACCGGCCCCCTGTCCGGCGGCGCCCGCCCCGGCCCGGGCACCGAGGGCCTGCCGCCCCGCCCGCAGGGCGCGTGGTCGCGGCTGTCGAAGCGCCCCGACGCCGACCCCGACGCCACCGTCGCGGCCGTGGTCCCGCACGAGGCCGACGCGCCCACCGAGGCCCACCCGCTCGCCGACGCGCACGGGGGCTCCCACGACGACCCCCACCACGTCGACCACCACCACGACCACCACGAGGACGACGACGCCACCGGCGGCCTGGACGTCCTCGGTGCGGGCGGCCGCGAGGAGCGCCGCCGCGGACGGCGCGGCCGCCGCGACGAGCAGCACCACGACGACCCGCACCACGACCCGCACCACGACGACCACCACGACGAGCACGACCACCCCGCGACCGACGAGCACCCGGTGCTCGGCGGCGGCCGCGGCACCCGCACCGGCCGGCGCCGGCGCAGCCCGCTGGCCAACCTGGTCGCGCTGCTCGTGCTCGCCGCCCTCGTCGCCGGCATCGTCTTCGGCGGCCGCGCGCTGATCGGCCTGGTCAACCCCGAGGCCGAGGACTTCGCCGGCTCGGGCACCGGCACGGTCGACGTGCGCGTCGGCGAGGGCGACACCCTCAGCGACATCGCCCGGGCCCTCGTCGAGGCCGGCGTGATCGCCTCCGCCGCGCCCTTCGTCGAGGCGGCCGAGACCGAGCCCGCCGCCATGGGCATCCAGCCCGGCGTCTACAGCCTGCGCTCCGAGATGAGCGGCGCCGCCGCCCTCGACCTGCTGCTCGACCCGGCCGCCCGCCAGGTCTCCCGGGTCACCGTGCCCGAGGGCTTCACCGTCGCGGCCACCCTGCAGCGCATCGCCGAGACCACCGGCCTGCCGATCGAGGAGCTGCAGGCGGCCGCCGCCGGACCCGCGGCGCTCGGCCTGCCGGCCTACGCCAACGGCCAGCTCGAGGGCTTCCTCTTCCCGGCCACCTACGACGTCGAGCCCGACACCACCGCGGCCGACGTGCTGCGCGCGATGGTCTCCCGGTTCACCGAGACCGCCGCCGACATGCAGCTCGAGCAGCGGGCGGCCGCCGCCGGGCGCTCGGTGTACGACGTGGTGATCGTCGCCTCGATGGTCCAGTCGGAGACCCGGCTCGACGAGGAGCGGCCGAACGTCGCGCAGGTGGTCTACAACCGGCTGAACCAGGGCATCGCGCTCGGCATCGACGCGACGCTCGCCTACGGGCTCGGCAAGAACGGCAACGACCTCACCGTCACCGACCTGCGCACCGACGGCCCGTACAACACCCGCACCCGGCCGGGGCTGGTGCCCACGCCGATCAGCTCGCCCGGCGAGGCGAGCCTCGAGGCGGCGCTCGCGCCGAGCACCGGGGACCTCCTCTACTACGTCCTCGAGTCGCAGGACGGGCGGCACTTCTTCACCGCCAGCTACGAGGAGTTCATGGCCGCCCGGCAGCGCTGCGCCGACGCCGGCCTCGGGTGCGGTGGCTGACCGGCCGGTGCCCGGAGATCGTCCCGCCGGCCGGGCGGCCGTCCTCGGCCGCCCGGTCGGGCACTCCCTCTCGCCGCTGCTGCACCGGGCCGCCTACGCCGCGCTCGGTCTCGACGGCTGGACCTACGACGCCCTCGACGTCGGCGCCGAGGACCTGCCCGACCTGCTCGCCGGCCTCGGCCCGGAGTGGCGCGGCTTCTCGGTGACCATGCCGTGCAAGCAGGCCGCCGTCGCCGTGGCCGACGAGGTCGAGCCGCTGCCGCGCCTGCTCGGGGCGGCCAACACCCTGGTGCACACCGGCGGCGGGTGGCGGGCGGAGAACACCGACGTCCACGGCGTCGGGATGGCGCTGCAGGTCGGCGGCGTCGAGCGGGTCGCGCACGCGGCGATCGTCGGCGCCGGCGGGACGGCGGCCGCGGCGGCCGTGGCGCTGGCCGAGCTCGGCGCGGAGACCGTCGACGTCCTCGTGCGCGAGCCGTCCCGCGCCGCCGACGTCGCCCGGGTGCTCGGCACCCTCGGCGTCGAGGCCGCCGTCCGGCCGCTCGCACCCGGGCCGGTCGAGGCGCCCGTGGTGGTCAGCACCGTGCCGATCGGCGCGCACCCCGACCTCGGCGGGCTCTCCTGGCGGTCCGGCCAGACCCTGCTCGACGTGCTCTACGCGCCGTGGCCCACCCCGGTCGCCGCGGCGGCGCAGTCCGCAGGCGCCACCGTGGTCAGCGGCCTCGAGGTGCTGTTCTGGCAGGCCACCGTCCAGGTGGAGCTCATGACCGGGCAGCCGGCGCCGATCGGCCCCATGCGCGCCGCCCTGGACGCCCGCTGAGCCCGCTGTCCCCGCTGCTCGCCCTCGCCGTGCTGGCCGCCGCCGCCACCGGCCCGCTGCTGGCCCGCACCGCGGTCCGGCTGGCCACCCGGCTGCCGTCCGCCCGCCCGACCCCCGCCCGCGCGCTGACCACCGCCGCGGTGCTCGCCGTCCTGCTGTGCGGCGCGGTCCTGCTCGGGGGTGACCGCCCCGCCACCCTGGCCTACGCCTGGGCCGCCGGCGCCGCCGTCGTCCTCGCCCAGGTCGACCTCGCCGTCCACCGGCTGCCCGACCGGGTCACCTACCCGGCGGCCGCCGTCTGCGGGGCCGCGCTGCTCGCCGACGCGGCGCTGCTCGGCACCTGGCCGGCGTTCCTGCGGGCGCTGCTCGCCGCGGCCGTCGCCGGCGGGGTCGCGCTGCTCGCCGCGCTGGCCGGCCCCTCCGGCCTCGGCCTCGGCGACGTCAAGCTGCTCGCGCTGCTCGGCCTGCTGCTGGGCTGGGCCGGCTGGGGCGTCCTGCTCGCCGGGGTGTTCCTCGGCCTGCTGGCCGGCGCGGGCCTGTCGCTGGTGCTGGTGGCCACCGGCCGGGCGGGCTGGCGCACCCCCGTGGCGTTCGGCCCGCCGCTGCTGCTCGGCGCCGTCCTCGCCCTCCTGGTGGAGGGACCGCTGGCCTGAGCCGGGTCCGGTGCCCCGCCGCGGGCAGGGGGCCGCGGCCCGGCTGGCAGAATCGCCGGCATGTTGCGCTGGCTGACCGCCGGTGAGTCGCACGGCCAGCAGCTCACCGCCATCCTCGAGGGCCTGCCCGCCGGCGTGCGGGTCACCACCGCCGACCTCGACGTCGACCTCGCCCGCCGCCGCCTCGGCCACGGCCGCGGCGCCCGGATGTCCTTCGAGCAGGACGCCGTCACCCTGACCGGCGGCGTCCGGCACGGCGTGACCATGGGCGGCCCGATCGCCGTCCAGGTGGGCAACACCGAGTGGCCCAAGTGGACGACGGTCATGTCGCCCGACCCGGTCGACCCCGAGGTGCTCGCCGGGCAGGCCCGCAACGCCCCGCTCACCCGGCCGCGCCCCGGCCACGCCGACCTCGCCGGCATGCAGAAGTACGGCTTCGACGACGCCCGCCCGGTGCTCGAGCGGGCCAGCGCCCGCGAGACCGCCGCCCGCGTCGCGCTCGGCGCCGTCGCACGGGCGTTCCTGCGCCAGGTGCTCGACGTCGAGGTGGTCAGCCACGTCGTCGCGATCGGGCCGGTGACCGTCCCCGACGGCGTCGTCCCGGGTCCGCAGGACAACCCGCGCATCGACGACGACCCGGTGCGCTGCGCCGACCCGGCCACCAGCGCGGTGATGGTCGCCGAGGTCGACGACGCCCGGAAGAACGGCGACACCCTCGGCGGCGTCATCGAGGTCGTCGTGCACGGCCTGCCGCCGGGCCTGGGCAGCCACGTGCACTGGGACCGCCGCCTGGACTCCCGCCTGGCCGGTGCGCTCATGGGCGTGCAGTCGGTGAAGGCGGTCGAGGTCGGCGACGGCCTGGAGACCGCGCGCCGCCGCGGCTCGGTCGCCCACGACGAGATCGTTCCCGAGGACGGCCGGATGCGGCGGGTCACCGACCGCGCCGGCGGCATCGAGGGCGGCATGACCAACGGCGAGGTGCTGCGGGTGCGCGCCGCCATGAAGCCGATCTCCACCGTGCCGCGGGCGCTGGCCACCGTCGACGTCGCCACCGGCGACGCCGCGGTCGCGATCAACCAGCGCAGCGACGCGATCGCCGTCCCGCGCGGGGCGGTCGTGATGGAGGCGATGGTGGCGCTGGTGCTCGCCGACGCCGTCCTGGAGAAGTTCGGCGGCGACTCGGTGACCGAGACCCGCCGCAACGTGCAGACCTACCTCGACGCGCTCCCGTTCCGGTGACGGGGCCGCTCCTCGTCCTGGTCGGGCCGCCCGCGTCGGGCAAGACCACCGTCGGCACGGCGGTGGCCACCGCGCTCGGCCTGCCGTTCCGCGACACCGACGCCGACGTCGAGGCGCGCACCGGCACGAGCGTCGCCGACCTGTTCGTCACCCACGGCGAGCAGCACTTCCGCGACCTCGAGGAGCAGGCGGTCGCCCGCGCGCTCGCCGAGCACGACGGCGTCCTCGCCCTCGGCGGCGGCGCCGTGCTCAGCGCCGCCAGCCGCGCGCTGCTCGTCGCGCACGGCCGGGCGGGCGGCACCGTCGTCCACCTCGACGTCGACCTGCCCGCGGCCGCCAAGCGCGCCGGGCTGTCCCGCGACCGCCCGCTGCTGGCCGTCAACCCCCGGGCGATGCTGCGCACCCTGCTCGAGCAGCGCGCCCCCCTCTACGCGGAGGTCGCCACCGTGGTCGTGCCCACCGGGGGCCGCACCCCCGACGACGTGGTCGCCGACGTCCTCGCCGCCCTCCCCACGGGAGCCGGCCGATGAGGCGCGTGACCGTCGCGGGGGAGCGGCCCTACGACGTCGTCATCGGCGCCGGCGCGCAGGCCGAGCTCGGCCTCGTGCTCGCCGGGACGCCGAAGGCCGCCGTCGTGCACGCCCCGCCGCTGGCCGCGCTGGCCGGGGCCGCCGTCGAGACGCTGCAGACCGCCGGCGTGGCCGCCGAGGCCGTCGTCGTCCCCGACGGCGAGGCCGCCAAGACCGCGCAGGTCGCCGCGGCCGCGTGGGAGGAGTTCGGCCGGCTCGGGCTCACCCGCGCCGACGCCGTCGTCGGCGTGGGCGGGGGAGCGGTCACCGACCTCGCCGGCTTCCTCGCCGCCACCTGGACCCGCGGCATCCGCGTCGTCCACCTGCCCACCAGCGTGCTCGGCATGGTCGACGCCGCGGTCGGCGGCAAGACCGGCATCAACACCGGGGCGGGCAAGAACCTCGTCGGCGCGTTCCACCCGCCGGCCGGCGTGCTCGCCGACACCGACGTGCTCGCCGGGCTGCCCGAGGCGGAGTTCCGCTCCGGCATGGCCGAGGTGGTCAAGTGCGGCCTCATCGCCGACGGCGCGATCCTCGACCTGCTCGCCGCCGACCCGACCGGCCGCCGTGACACCGAGGAGCTCGTCGAGCGCGCGGTGCGGGTGAAGGCCGACGCGGTGGGCCAGGACCTCTTCGACACCGGCGTCCGCGAGTACCTCAACTACGGGCACACCCTCGGCCACGCCATCGAGCGGGTCGAGGACTTCGGCTGGCGGCACGGCGAGGCGGTCGCCGTCGGCCTGGTCTTCGCCGCCGAGCTCGGCGCCCAGGCCGGCACGCTGACCCGCGCCGAGGCCGACCGGCACCGCGAGCTGGTGGCGGCGATGGGCCTGCCCACCACCTACCGCGGCGACTGGGCGGCGCTGCAGGCGGTGATGCGGGTGGACAAGAAGGCCCGCGGCGCGACGCTGCGCTTCGTCGTCCTCGACGGGATCGGCAACCCGACGATCCTGACCGACCCCGAGCAGGCATGGCTGGACGCGGCGTGGGCCGCGGTTGCGGAGGAACAGTGACGATCCAGGTGCTCAACGGGCCCAACCTCGGGCGGCTCGGCACCCGCGAGCCGGAGGTCTACGGCCCGACGACGTACGCCCAGCTCGTCGACCTCCTCGAGACGGCGGGCCGCGAGCTCGGCATGGAGGTCCGGGTCCGGCAGACCGACGACGAGGCCGAGATGCTCCGCTGGGTGCACGAGGCCACCGACGCCCGCGACCCGGTGATCCTGAACCCGGCCGCCTGGTCGCACACGTCGATCGCCCTGCACGACGCCCTGGCCGCGCTGCAGTCGCCGCTGGTGGAGGTGCACATCAGCAACGTGCACAAGCGGGAGCCGTTCCGGCACCACTCCTACGTCTCCGCCGTGGCCGACGGCGTGATCGCCGGCCTCGGCGTCGAGGGCTACGTGCTCGCGCTGCAGTGGATGTCGCTGCGGGGCCACCGGTGACCGGGCGCGCCGCCGAGCGCCGGGAGCGGCTGCGGGCCACGGCCGCCGAGCGCGGCCTCGACGCCGTCCTGGTCACCAACCTGCTCAACGTGCGCTACCTGACCGGGTTCACCGGCTCCAACGGGGGGCTGCTGCTGCGCACCGACGGCGGCGACGTGTTCGGCACCGACGGCCGCTACACCACCCAGGCCGGCACCCAGGTGCCCGACCTCGAGCTGCTGGTCGACCGCGCCACCGTGCCGGCGCTGGCCCGCGAGGCGGTCACGCGCGGCGCCGGGCGGCTCGGCTACGAGAGCCACGAGGTGACCGTCGACGGCCACCGGCAGCTGGAGCGGGTGCTCACCGACGCCGCCGCCGGCGGCACGGTGCCCGAGCTGGTCAGCGTCGCGCGCGCCGTCGAGGAGCTGCGCGCGGTCAAGGACGACGACGAGGTCGACGCGCTGCGCCGGGCCTGCGCGGTGGCCGACCAGGCGCTGGCCGAGCTGGCCGCCGACGGCGCGCTGCGCCCGGGCCGCACCGAGCTGGAGGTCGGCCGCGAGCTCGACGCCCGGATGCTCGCCCTGGGTGCCGAGGCGCCGTCGTTCGAGACGATCGTGGCCACCGGCGCGAACTCCGCCATCCCGCACCACCGGCCCGACCGCACGGTGCTCGCCGGGGGCGACTTCCTGAAGCTCGACTTCGGCGCCACCGTCGACGGCTACCACTCCGACATGACCCGCACCGTGGTGCTCGGGCACGCCGCCGACTGGCAGCGCGAGGTCTACGCGCTGGTCGCCGAGGCGCAGGCCGCCGGGCGGGCGGCGCTGGCGGTCGGGGCCGACGTCGTCGCCGTCGACGCCGCCTCCCGCGACGTCATCGCCACGGCCGGCCACGCCGACCACTTCACCCACGGTCTCGGGCACGGGGTGGGCCTGGAGATCCACGAGGCGCCGGGCATCGGCCCGCTCGGCGCGGGTAGGCTGGCCGCCGGCATGGCCGTCACCGTGGAGCCCGGGGTGTACCTGCCCGGCCACGGCGGTGTCCGGATCGAGGACACGCTGGTCGTCACGGCGGACGCGCCCGAGTTGTTGACCCTCACGAGCAAGGAACTGCTGGTCCTCTAGATGGCTACCACCAACGACCTCAAGAACGGCATGGTCCTCAACCTCGACGGCCAGCTGTGGTCCGTCACCGAGTTCCAGCACGTCAAGCCCGGCAAGGGCGGCGCGTTCGTCCGGACGACGCTCAAGAACGTGCTCTCGGGCAAGGTCGTCGACAAGACCTTCAACGCCGGCACCAAGGTCGAGACCGCCACGGTCGACAAGCGGAACATGACGTACCTGTACAAGGACGGCACCGACTTCGTCTTCATGGACGGCGACACGTTCGACCAGATCCCGGTCCCGGCCGAGACCGTGGGCGGCGGCGCCGACTACCTGCTGGAGAACACCGAGGCCGTCGTCGCCGTGCACGAGGGCGTGCCGCTGTACGTCGAGCTGCCCGTGACGCTGGAGCTCGTCGTCGAGCACACCGACCCGGGCCTGCAGGGCGACCGCTCCACGGGTGGCACCAAGCCCGCCACCCTGGAGACCGGCGCGCAGATCCAGGTGCCGCTGTTCGTCAACACCGGCGACAAGCTCAAGGTCGACACCCGCGACGGCCGGTACCTCGGCCGCGCGAACTGATCGCGCCCCTGCACATGGCCGCACGCACCAAGGCGCGCAAGCGCGCCGTCGACGTCCTCTACGCGGCCGACCTGCGCAGCGCGGACCCGGTGGAGATGCTGCGCGAGCGCGTCGCGCACGCCAACCCGCCGGTGCCCGAGCACGCCGTCCGGCTGGTGGAGGGCGTCGCCGCCCACGCCGGCCGCATCGACGAGCTGATCGAGCAGCACGCCCGCGGCTGGTCGCTGGAGCGGCTGCCCGACGTCGACCGCGCGATCCTGCGCATGGCGGTCTTCGAGCTGCTGTGGGCCGACGACGTGCCCGACGCCGTCGTCATCGACGAGGCCGTCGAGCTCGCCCGGGCGCTGTCCACGGACGAGTCGCCGGCGTACGTCAACGGCGTCCTCGGCGCCATCCTCGACGCCGAGGTCCCCACCTCCTCCTGAGCCGGCCGGCGCCCGCTCAGCGGGCGTCGTGCACGGTGACGGCGTAGCCGTCGGGGTCGGCGAAGGTGAACGCCCGCCCGAAGGGCGTGTCGGCCGGCGGCGCCAGGATGGTCACGCCGTCGGCGGCCATCCGGTCGTGCAGCGCCTGGCTGTCGTCGGCGGCCAGCCACAGCGCCACTCCCAGGCCCGGGCGGGGCCGCGCCGCGGCCGGGTCGACGCCCGGCAGCGGCTCGCGGACGGCGAAGGCCACCGGCGTGGTGGCGAACACGACCGCGCCGGGCGGGCCGGCCGGTGCGCGGCGCAGCCCGAGGGTGCCGGCGTAGAAGGCCGCCGAGCGCTCGAGATCGGTGACCTGCAGGGCGACGAAGTCGGGTCCGGTGACGGTCATGGCTGCTCCTCGGGAGTGATGTCAGGATGTTGACATGGTCGAGTGTGTCAGGATCCTGACATGAGTCAAGAGGGCGGGGTCGGCGACGTCGACCGGGCGGTGGGCTACGTGCTCAAGCAGGCCGCGACCGTGCTGCGCGGCGCCATGGACACCGCGCTGCGGCCGCTGGGCCTGACGGTGTCCCAGTACGCGACGCTGGAGCTGCTCGACCAGCGGCCCGGCTCCTCGGTGGCCGAGCTCGCCCGCGCGGCGTTCGTGACGCGGCAGGCCATGACCGGCGTCCTGGCCGGCCTGCAGGACGCCGGCTGGGTGTCGCGGCCGGCCGTGGCGCCGCAGGGCCGGGCGCTGCCGGCGACGGTCACCGACGAGGGGCGACGGCGGCTGCGCGAGGCCAGCGTCGCCGTCGCCGGGGTGCAGGAGCGGATGCTCGCCGGGCTGACGCCCGACCGGCGCGAGCGCCTGCTGGCCGACCTGCAGGAGTGCGTGGCCGCGCTCGAGCCGGGCGCCTGAGGGCCGGGCCGGCGTCAGGGACGGCGGCCGGTGCCCGCGGCGGCGGTGAGCATCGCGGCCATCCGCACGCTCGACTGACGCCGGTGCGCCCGGCGCAGCGCCTCGCGGCGGCGGGCGGCGAGCAGCAGCTCGGGGTCGGGCAGGGCGACCGGTGGGCTGGTGTGCACGGGGACTCCTCGCGTCGTGCGCCGGGTTCTCGGCGACGGGACGGACGCTAGGAGCACCCACCGACAGTTCCGGGACCGAGCGCGGTCACCCCCTCGCGCACCGTGACGGCAGGTGCGGCTGGAGCGGGGGCGCGCCTCCCTCGGAGCCGGACGTCGGGAGACCGCGCTGTGTGCACACGGCGCGGCCGGGGGAGGCCCGGGAGCGCGCTGCGTGCACACAGCGCGCGCGGGGCGGAGGAGCGGAGTCCGGACGCGACGAGGCCCGCCCCGGCGGGTGCCGGAGCGGGCCTCGTGAGGTGTGTCGGGGGTCAGCGCGGGGCGCGGCGGCGGTCCCAGGTCTCGTCGTCGTCATCGGCGCCGGCACCCATGCCGTCCATGCCGCCCGGGTTGAGCACGCCCCACTCGATCAGCCGGGTGGTGAGCTCGTCGGGGCTCATGTCGTAGATGATCGCCAGCGACTTGAGGTCCTCCGCGCGGATGGAGAGGACCTTGCCGTTGTAGTCGTGCCGCTGCGCCTGGATGGTCGACGCGTAGCGGGCCAGCGGGCCGGCCTCGTCGGCGGGCAGCGAACCCAGGGACTCGAGGTTGAGCACGATCTTCGTGGTCGAGGTGACCGCCGAGCTCGGGCGCGGGTCGGGCAGCAGCTCGGAGACCGGCACGCCGTAGAAGACGGCCAGCTCCGAGAGGCGCTGCACGGTCACCGCGCGGTCGCCGCGCTCGTAGGAGCCCACGACGACGGCCTTCCAGCGGCCGTGCGACTTGTCCTCCACGCCCTGCAGGGACAGGCCCTGCTGGTTGCGGATGGCCCGCAGCCGGGCGCCCAGGGCCCGCGAGTAGTCCGTGCTCATGCGTGTCTGCTCACTGTCCGTCGTCGTGGAGGAGGCTCGTTGGTGACTGAGCGTACTGGGTCGTCGGGAGGTGCGACAGCGGCTCCCTCCTCCTGGGGAATCCTCGTCCCCCCCGTGCCCACCTGCGGTGGCGCGACGCGCGACGACGGTCACACGGGAGGGTGCAGTACGGTCGTCGCCGGTCCACCCCACTCCTTTAACGACCCGTCCCGTGAGGCGGGGAAGGAGGCCTGATGGCCGGCTCCCCGGAGCCCCCTGCCGGTCGCGCGTCCACGCCCGGCGTCCTGCTCGCCCCCGCCGACGTCGCCCGCGTGGTCGACCGGATGGCCCACCAGCTCATCGAGAAGGCGGGGGACTCCCTCGCCGACCTGGTGCTGGTCGGCATCCCCACCCGCGGCGCCCCGCTCGCCCGCCGGCTCGCCGCCCGGGTGGCCGCCTTCAGCGGCACGGCGGTCGACACCGGCACCGTCGACATCACCCTCTACCGCGACGACCTGCGGCTGCGCGGCGTCCGGGCGCTGGAGGACACCGTCCTGCCCGACGCGGGCATCGACGGCCGGCTCGTCGTCCTCGTCGACGACGTGCTGTTCTCCGGCCGCTCGGTCCGGGCGGCGCTCGACGCGCTGCGCGACCTCGGCCGCCCGCGCGCGGTGCAGCTGGCGGTGCTCGTCGACCGCGGCCACCGCGAGCTGCCGATCCGCGCCGACTACGTGGGCAAGAACGTGCCCACCTCGCGCGCGCAGAAGGTGCGCGTGCACCTGGCCGAGACCGACGGCACCGACGAGGTCGTGGTGGTGGAGCAGTGAAGCGGCACCTGCTGGAGGCGGCCGACCTCGACCGCGACGACGCCACGCTCGTCCTCGACACGGCCGCGCAGATCGACGCCGCGCTGGCCGGCCGCGAGGTCAAGAAGCTGCCCACGCTGCGCGGGCGCACGGTGGTCAACCTGTTCTACGAGGACTCCACCCGCACCCGGATCTCCTTCGAGCTGGCGGCCAAGCGGCTGTCGGCCGACGTCATCAACTTCTCGGCCAAGGGCAGCAGCGTCTCCAAGGGCGAGAGCCTCAAGGACACCGCGCTGACCCTGGAGGCGATGGGCAGCGACGCGATCGTCGTCCGCCACTCCGCCTCCGGCGCCCCGCACCGGCTGGCGAACTGGGTGCAGGGCAGCGTGGTGAACGCCGGCGACGGCACTCACGAGCACCCCACCCAGGCGCTGCTCGACGCCTACACGATCCGCCGCCGGCTGGGCCGCCTCGACGGCGTCCGGGTGGTCGTCGTCGGCGACGTCCTGCACAGCCGGGTGGCGCGGTCCAACGTGTGGCTGCTGACGACCCTCGGCGCGCAGGTCACCCTCGTCGCGCCGCCGACGCTGCTGCCGGTGGGCGTGGGCTCGTGGCCGGTGGAGGTCTCCTACGACCTCGACGCCGTCCTGCCCAAGGCCGACGCGGTGATGATGCTGCGGGTCCAGGCCGAGCGGATGAACGCCTCGTTCTTCCCCAGCGCGCGGGAGTACAGCCGCCGCTACGGCCTGGACGCCGTCCGGATGGCCGCGCTGTCCGACGACGCGATCGTCATGCACCCCGGCCCGATGAACCGCGGCATGGAGATCGCCGCCGACGTCGCCGACTCGGTCCGCTCGACGATCGTCGAACAGGTCGGCAACGGCGTCAGCGTCCGCATGGCCGTGCTGTACCTGCTGCTCGGAGGCGCCTCGTGACCACGCTGATCAAGGGGGCGCGCGTGCTCGGCGGCGAGCCCGCCGACCTGCTGCTGAAGGACGGCCGGGTCGCGGCGGTCGGTGGCCGGCTGTCCGTCCCCGGCGCGACCGTCGTCGACGCCGACGGGCTCGTGGCGCTGCCCGGCCTGGTCGACCTGCACACCCACCTGCGCGAGCCCGGCCGCGAGGACGCCGAGACGGTGGAGACCGGCAGCCGGGCCGCGGCGCTCGGCGGGTTCACCGCGGTGCACGCCATGGCCAACACCGACCCGGTCGCCGACACCGCCGGCGTCGTCGAGCAGGTGTGGCGCCTGGGCCAGGAGGCCGGGCTGGTCGACGTCGTCCCGGTCGGCGCGGTGACGGTGGGCCTCCGGGGCGAGCGGCTGGCCGAGCTCGGCGCGATGGCCGACTCGGCCGCCCGGGTGCGGGTCTTCTCCGACGACGGGCACTGCGTCGCCGACCCCGCGCTCATGCGCCGGGCGCTGGAGTACGTGAAGGCCTTCGACGGCGTCGTCGCCCAGCACGCCGAGGAGCCGCGGCTCACCGTCGGCGCGCAGATGAACGAGGGCGACCGCTCCGCGCGGCTGGGGCTCACCGGCTGGCCGGCCGCCGCCGAGGAGGCGGTCATCGCCCGCGACGTGCTGCTCGCCCAGCACGTGGGCGCGCGGCTGCACGTCTGCCACGTCTCGACCGCCGGGTCGGTGGAGCTCCTGCGCTGGGCGAAGTCGCGCGGCGTCCAGGTGACCGCCGAGGTCACCCCGCACCACCTGCTGCTCACCGAGGCCTGCGCCGAGTCCTACGACCCGGTGTTCAAGGTCAACCCGCCGCTGCGCACCGACGAGGACGTGCACGCCCTCCGCGCGGGCCTGGCCGACGGCACGATCGACGCCGTCGCCACCGACCACGCGCCGCACGCGGTGGAGGACAAGGAGAGCGAGTGGGCGCAGGCCCGGCCCGGGATGCTCGGGCTGGAGCAGGCGCTCTCGGTGGTCCTCGAGGCGCTGGTGGAGCCGGGCCTGCTCGACTGGGCCGGCGTCGCCGACCGCATGTCGGTGCGGCCCGCCGCGATCGGCCGCCTCGACGGCCACGGCCGCCCGCTCGCCCCCGGCGAGCCGGCCAACCTCCTGCTGCTGGACCCCGCCGCCCGGGCCACCGTCGACCCGGCCGCGCTGGCCAGCCGCAGCCGCAACAGCCCCTACGCCGGCCGGGAGCTCCCCGGCCGCGTGGTCGCCACGTTCCTGCGGGGCGAGGCGACCGTTCTGGACGGGAAGGCAGTGAAGTGACCGAGGCGATCCTCGTGCTCGAGGACGGGCGGACGTTCCGCGGCGAGGCCTACGGCAAGGTCGGCACGACGGTCGGCGAGGCGGTGTTCGCCACCGGGATGACCGGCTACCAGGAGACGCTGACCGACCCCAGCTACGCCGGCCAGATCGTCACCATGACCGCGCCGCACATCGGCAACACCGGCGTGAACGGCGAGGACGACGAGAGCCGCCGCATGTGGGTGGCCGGGTTCGTCGTGCGCGACCCGGCCCGCCGCCCGGCCAACTGGCGGGCCACCGGCAGCCTCGACGACGAGCTCGCCGCGCAGGGCGTCGTCGGCATCAGCGGCATCGACACCCGCGCGCTCACGCGCCACCTGCGGGAGCGCGGCGCCATGCGCGCGGGGATCAGCAGCGAGTCCGGCGACGCCGACGCCCTGCTCGCCCGGGTCCGCGCCGCCGAGGGCATGACCGGCGCCGACCTCGCGCCGCAGGTGAGCACCCGCGAGCCCTACGTCGTCCCGGCGGAGGGGGAGAGGCGGTTCACCATCGCCGCGCTCGACCTCGGCATCAAGACGGCGACCCCGCGGCACCTGGCCGCCCTCGGCGTCGAGACGCACGTGCTGCCCTCGACGGCGACCGCCGCGGACCTGCTGGCGCACGGCCCCGACGGCGTCTTCCTCTCCAACGGCCCCGGCGACCCGGCCGCGGCCGACTACGCGGTGGCCGCGGTGCGGGGTGTCCTCGACGCCGGCCGGCCGCTGTTCGGCATCTGCTTCGGCAACCAGATCCTCGGCCGCGCGCTGGGCCTGGGCACCTACAAGCTGCGCTTCGGCCACCGCGGCCTGAACCAGCCGGTGCTCGACCGGGTCAGCGGCACGGTCCGGGTGACCAGCCACAACCACGGGTTCGCCGTCGACGCCCCGCTCGACCGGCCCACCGACACCCCGTACGGGCGGGCCGAGGTCAGCCACGTGGGCCTCAACGACGACGTCGTCGAGGGGCTGCGGCTGCTCGACGCGCCGGCGTTCAGCGTCCAGTTCCACCCGGAGTCGGCGGCCGGCCCGCACGACGCCGCGCCGCTGTTCCAGCGCTTCGTCGACCTCATGGAGGCCGCGCGCGACGGCGGCACGGCCGTCAGCCCTGCGCCGGTCGTCCAGCACAGCACGGGGGAGAACGCCTGATGCCCAAGCGGACCGACATCGAGCACGTCCTGGTCATCGGCTCCGGGCCGATCCTCATCGGCCAGGCCGCGGAGTTCGACTACTCCGGCACCCAGGCCTGCCGCGTGCTGCGCAGCGAGGGCCTGCGGGTCAGCCTGGTCAACAGCAACCCGGCGACGATCATGACCGACCCCGACGTCGCCGACGCCACCTACGTCGAGCCGCTGACGCCGGAGTTCGTCGAGCGGGTCATCGCCAAGGAGCGCCCCGACGCGCTGTTGGCCACCCTCGGCGGGCAGACCGCGCTCAACATCGCCATCGGCCTGTACGAGAACGGCACGCTGGAGCGCTACGGCGTGCGGCTCATCGGCGCCGACGTCGACGCGATCAACCGCGGCGAGGACCGGCAGAAGTTCAAGGACATCGTCCGGTCCATCGGCGCCGACGCCCCGCGCTCGCGGGTGTGCGGCACCGTCGAGGAGGCGCTGGAGACGGCGGAGGAGGTCGGCTACCCCGTCGTCATCCGGCCGAGCTTCACCATGGGCGGCCTCGGCTCCGGCTTCGCCACCGACGAGGCGATGCTGCGCCGCATGGCCTCCCACGGCCTCGCGGACTCGCCCGTGCACACCGTGCTCATCGAGGAGTCGGTGCTCGGGTGGAAGGAGTACGAGCTCGAGCTGATGCGCGACCGCAGCGACAACGTGGTCGTCATCTGCTCGATCGAGAACGTCGACGCGATGGGCGTGCACACCGGCGACTCGGTCACCGTCGCCCCGGCGATGACGCTCACCGACGTCGAGTACCAGCGGATGCGCGACGTCGGCATCGCGGTGCTGCGCGAGGTCGGCGTCGACACCGGCGGCTGCAACATCCAGTTCGCGGTCAACCCCGCCGACGGGCGCCTGGTCGTCATCGAGATGAACCCGCGGGTGTCCCGGTCGTCGGCGCTGGCGTCGAAGGCCACCGGCTTCCCGATCGCGAAGATCGCCGCGAAGCTCGCCATCGGCTACACCCTCGACGAGATCACCAACGACATCACCGGCGTCACCCCGGCGGCGTTCGAGCCGACGCTGGACTACGTCGTCGTGAAGATCCCGCGCTTCGCGTTCGAGAAGTTCCCCGGCGCCGACCCGCGGCTGACCACGACGATGAAGAGCGTCGGCGAGGTCATGGCCATGGGCCGCAACTTCCCCGAGGCGCTGGGCAAGGCCATGCGCTCGACGGAGACGAAGGTGGCGGGCTTCTGGACCGGCGCGCCCGACCCGCGCTCGGCCGCCGAGCTGCTCGAGGCGCTGCGCACCCCGGTCGACGGGCGGCTCTACACCGCCGAGGCGGCCCTGGCGGCCGGCGCGACCGTCGAGCAGGTGGCCGAGGCCAGCGGCTTCGACCCGTGGTTCGTCGACCAGGTCGCGCTGGTGCAGGAGGTCGCCGCCGAGGTCCGCGACGCCCCCGCGCTCACCCCGGCGCTGCTGCGCCGCGCCAAGCGGCACGGTCTGTCCGACCGGCAGGTGGCCGCGCTGCGGCCGGAGCTCGCCGGCGAGGACGGCGTCCGGGTGCTGCGCTGGCGCCTGGGCATCCGGCCGGTCTACAAGACCGTCGACACCTGCGCGGCCGAGTTCGCCGCCCGCACGCCCTACCACTACTCGTCCTACGACGAGGAGACCGAGGTCGAGCCGCGGGAGAAGCCGGCGGTGCTCATCCTCGGCTCCGGCCCCAACCGGATCGGGCAGGGCATCGAGTTCGACTACTCGTGCGTGCACGCGGTCATGGCGTTGCAGGACGCCGGCTACGAGGCCGTGATGGTCAACTGCAACCCCGAGACCGTCTCCACCGACTACGACACCGCCGACCGGCTGTACTTCGAGCCGCTCACCTTCGAGGACGTCCTCGAGGTGGTCGAGGCCGAGCGCGCCGCCGGTCCCGTCGCCGGGGTCGTCTGCACCCTCGGCGGGCAGACGCCGCTGGGCCTCGCGCAGCGGCTCAAGGACGCCGGCGTGCCGGTGCTCGGCACCTCGCCGGAGGCCATCGACGACGCCGAGGACCGCGGCGCGTTCTCCCGGGTGCTCGCCGACGCCGGCCTGCTCGCCCCCCTGCACGGGACCGCGACGACGTTCGCCGAGGCGCGGGAGATCGCGGCCGGCATCGGCTACCCGGTGCTCGTGCGGCCCTCCTACGTGCTGGGCGGGCGCGGCATGGAGATCGTCTACGACGACGCCACGCTCGAGGCCTACATCGCCAAGGCCACCGACGTCAGCCCCGAGCACCCGGTGCTGGTCGACCGGTTCCTCGAGGACGCCGTCGAGATCGACGTCGACGCGCTCTACGACGGCTCCGAGCTCTACCTCGGCGGCGTCATGGAGCACATCGAGGAGGCCGGGATCCACTCCGGCGACTCCGCGTGCGCGCTGCCGCCGATCACCCTGGGCTCCGGCGACCTCGAGCAGATCCGCGCCGCCACCGAGGCGCTGGCCGCCCGGATCGGCGTCCGCGGCCTGATGAACGTGCAGTACGCGCTCAAGGACGACGTCCTCTACGTGCTGGAGGCCAACCCGCGCGCCTCGCGCACGGTGCCGTTCGTGTCCAAGGCGACGGCGGTGCAGCTGGCCAAGGCCGCCGCGCGGATCGCGGTGGGCGAGACGATCGCCGACCTGCGCGCCGCGGGCGTGCTGCCGGCCGCCGGCGACGGCGTCGACCTCTCCGAGCGGGCGCCGATCGCGGTCAAGGAGGCGGTGCTGCCCTTCCACCGGTTCCGCACCGTCGAGGGCCACGGCGTGGACACCGTGCTGTCGCCGGAGATGAAGTCCACCGGCGAGGTCATGGGCCTCGACGACGGCTTCGGCACCGCGTTCGCCAAGTCGCAGGCCGCCGCCTACGGGCCGCTGCCCACCGAGGGCACGGTGTTCGTGTCCCTGGCCAACCGCGACAAGCGCGCCGCCGTCTTCCCGATCAAGCGGCTCGCCGACCTCGGCTTCCGCGTGCTCGCCACCGCCGGCACCGCGCGGGTGCTGCGGCGCAACGGCGTCGACTGCGAGGTGGTCGGCAAGTACAGCGAGGGCCCGGGCAACTGCGTCGAGCGGATCCTGGCCGGCGACGTCGACATCGTCGTCAACACGCCGTTCGGGTCGCCCGGCAACAGCGGGCCGCGGCTGGACGGCTACGAGATCCGCACCGCGGCGGTGGCCGCCGGCATCCCGTGCATCACGACGGTGCAGGGGATGGCCGCGGCCGTGCAGGGCGTCGAGGCGCTGCGCCGCGGCGACCTCGGGGTGCGCAGCCTGCAGGAGGTCCACGCGGCGCTCACCGCGGCACCGTGAGCCGCCCCTCGCGCGCGGAGGGCGGGGACGTCGTCGGCGCCGTGCGGGACGAGCTGGTCGCCCGCGGGCTGCTCGACGGGCTGCCGGCGGCGTTCCTCGCCGGGGTCACCCGGTTCGCGACGCCGCCGGCGCCCGAGCTCGCCGCCCTGCGCGACGATGCCGGGGCGCTGGCCGCGCGGCTGGCGGCGGGGGAGGCCGGTGCCGGCGACCTGCCGCTGCTCACCCGGGTGCTGTTCACCGCCCGGCTCGGCGGGGTGCTCGCCGCGCACGGGGTGCGGACGCCGTCCTACGACGTGCTCGGCTCCTACCGGGAGAACCTGGCGACGCCGGTGGGCCCGCGGCTGCCGGAGCGCCCGCGGGCCGGCGACCGGCGCTGGCGGGTGCTCGGCCGCGACGTCGCCTTCCCGGTCGGGGTGCCCGCGTGCGTCCTCAACGGCGGCGAGGAGTGGGTGCGCTTCCACGCCCGCAACGGGTTCAGCGTGCTCACGTACAAGACCGTGCGCAGCCGCGCCCACGACCCGAACGAGCAGCCGAACTGGACGTTCGCGCCGCGCCCGCCCGGCGACGGGCCTCTCGACGAGGTCGTCTCCGACCCGTGGGACTGGACGGCGCCCGGCGACCCCTGCGTCAGCACCGTGAACTCCTTCGGCGTCCCCTCCCCGGCGCCGGCGGAGTGGATGGCCGACCTGGAGCGGTCGCTGGCCGCCGTCGACGACGACCAGCTGCTGCTGGTCAGCGTCATGGGCGCGGGCAGCGGGACCGGCCTGGTCGACGACTTCGTCGCCGTGGCGCGGCTCGCGCAGGAGGCCGGCGCCGGGGTGGTGGAGCTGAACCTGTCCTGCCCCAACACCCTGTCGGCCTCCCCGGACGGCGTGAAGCCGCCGCTGTGCCTCGACGCCGACGCCACCGTGGCGGTGGTCGAGGCCGTGCGCCGCGGCCTCGACGACCGCACCGGCCTGGTCGCCAAGATCTCCTGGCTCGACGAGCCGCGGCTGGCCGCCCTGGTGCCGCGGATCGGCCCGCTGGTCGACGGCGTCGCCGGCATCAACACCGTGGCGACCCGGGTGGTGCGCGGCGACGGCGAGCCGACGTTCCCCGGCCGCGCGGTGGCCGGGCTCTCGGGCGCGGCCGTCCGCGGGCGGGCGCTGGACGCCACCCGCCGGCTGGTCGCGCTGCGCGACGCCGGCGGGCACCGCTTCGACGTCCTGGCGATGGGCGGGGTCACCGACCCGGCCTCCTTCGCCGCGCTGTGGGAGGCCGGGGCCGACGCCGTCCAGTCGGCCGCCGGCGCCTTCGCCGACCCGTTCCTCGCCCGCGACTGCATCGCCGCGCACGGGCAGACGCTCTCCCGGTCGGTGCCCCGGTGACGGCACCGTTCGGGCAGCGCCTCGCCGACGCCGTCGCCGCCCGGGGACCGCTGTGCGTGGGCATCGACCCGCACGCGCCGCTGCTCGAGCGGTGGGGCCTGCCCGACTCCCCGGACGGCCTGGCCCGCTTCACCGACGCCGTCGTCGACGCGCTCGCCGGGCAGGTGGCGGTGCTCAAGCCGCAGTCCGCCTTCTACGAGCGGCACGGCTCGCGCGGCCTGGCCGTGCTGGAGGAGGGCGTCGCCCGGGCCCGCGCCGCCGGGGCGCTGGTGCTGCTCGACGCCAAGCGCGGCGACATCGGCTCCACCATGGACGCCTACGCCGACGTGCTGCGGCCGGAGCACCCGTGCGCGGTCGACGCCCTGACCGTCAGCCCCTACCTCGGCCCCGGCTCGCTGCAGCCGGCCGTCGACACCGCCCGGCTCACCGGCGGCGGGCTGTTCGTGCTGGCCCGCACGTCCAACCCCGACGCCGGGACGCTGCAGTCCGCGGCGGTGGGGGAGCGGAGCGCCGCGCAGGTCGTCGTCGACACCGTCCGCGGCTGGAACACCCCCGGCTGGGTGGTGGGTGACCCGCTGCCCGACCTCGGCGCGGCGCAGGACCAGGCGTCGCGCTGGGGCGCCACCACGGGGTCCTTCGGCGTCGTCGTCGGGGCCACGCTGCGCACGCTCGACGTCGACCTCGACGGCCTCGGCGGGCCGGTGCTGGCCCCGGGCCTCGGCGCCCAGGGCGGCACCCCGGCCGACCTGCGGCGGCTGTTCGGCGCCGGACGCGCCGTCGTCCCGACCGTCTCCCGCGACGTCCTCGCCGCCGGCCCCGACGCGGCGGCGCTGCGGGCGGCCGCGGCCCGGTGGGCGGAGGAGCTCGCGCGGTGAGGCGGGGCCTGCCGTGCGCGGTCGCGGCGCTGGGGCTGGTGCTCCTCGTCGCTGGTGTCGTCGTGTTCCGGCGGGAGAGCCGGCCGAGCGCCGTCGTGTACGGCGGGAGCTACGCGCCGCTGACGCCGACCCGGGCGTACGAGAGCTCGCTGGAGCTCTCCTTCGACCGCGTCGACGTCCTCTGGACGTACGGCTCCCTGCTGGGTGCGGGGCTGGCGGTGGCGGGCGCGCTGGTGCTGGCGGGAGTCGGCGGCTGGGCGCTCGGCCGCAGGTCGGGGCGGCGCGCCGGGCGCTGACCCCGGCGTGTCGCGACGGACGTGTCGGATCCCCCGTCCGGCGGACCTGTTCCGTTCCGTATACGGTGTGAACTGCGCGTCTCACGGTCGGTCACACACACGGCACACACAGCGTCACCGGCGGACGTTCGGAGATCGAGAACGTCGGGCGTACGGCGCGTGACCTGCGGATTCCCGGTTACTAGGTTGACCGCCGGGCCTGAGGAGCCGGGGCCGGACCCGCAGACGCGGCACGAGAGACAGCACAGAGACGCCGGGGCGAACAGGCCCCGGCGACGACACGATCGGACACGCACCATGCCCCTTCCTGACCTGTCACCCGAACAGCGCGCCGCCGCCCTGGAGAAGGCCGCGGCCGCCCGCAAGGCGCGCGCCGAGCTGCGTGAGCGGCTCAAGAGCAAGGGCGCCACGGTCGGCGACGTCCTCAAGCAGGGCGAGTCCGACGAGGTGATCGGCAAGATGCGCGTCTCCGCGGTGCTGGAGTCCCTGCCCGGCGTCGGCAAGGCCCGTGCTGCGAAGATCATGGAGCGGCTCGAGATCTCGCCGACCCGCCGCGTCCGCGGCCTGGGCGCCAACCAGCGCCGGGCCCTGGAGGCGGAGTTCGGCGGCGAGCAGGTCGTCGCCGAGCAGGTCCCGGCCGACTCGGCGAGCTGACCGGCCGCACCGCCGCACCACACGGCACCACCGCACAGGACCACCGCACCAGGACGAGGACGCCTTGCCCACAGACCACCGGTCCCCGGTCCCGGCGCGCCTGACGGTGCTCTCCGGCCCCTCGGGGGTCGGCAAGGGCACCGTGGTCGCGGAGGTCCGCCGGCGCTACCCCGAGGTGTGGCTCTCGGTCTCGGTCACCACCCGGGCACGCCGTCCCGGTGAGGTCGACGGGGTGCACTACCACTTCGTCGACGGCGCCGAGTTCGACCGGCTCATCGCCGAGGACGGCCTGCTCGAGTGGGCCGAGTACGCCGGCAACCGCTACGGCACACCGGCCGCCCCGGTCCGCGAGCGTCTCGCGACCGGGGCGCCGGCGCTGCTCGAGATCGAGCTGCAGGGCGCCCGCCAGGTCCGCGCCCGCGCGCCCGAGGCGCAGCTGGTGTTCCTCGCCCCGCCGTCGTGGGGCGAGCTGGAGCGCCGGCTGGCCGGCCGCGGCTCGGAGACGCGCGACGTGCAGGAGCGCCGGCTGGCGATCGCGCAGGCCGAGCTCGACGCCGCCGGGGAGTTCGACGTCGTGGTCGTCAACGACGACGTCGCACGGGCCGCGGACGAGTTGGTATCCTTGCTAGCTGCGCCGTCGTCCGAGAGGACGGTCGGCGCCTCCGAGTGACCGGGCCCGCACCCGAGGCCCCGCACTCCCGCCGATCGAACGAGGAGCACGCCCGCCCGTGTCCGGAGTCGCACCCGCCCCCGAGGGCATCACCAACCCGCCGATCGACGAGCTGCTCGAGCGCACCAGCAGCAAGTACGGCCTGGTGATCTTCGCCGCCAAGCGCGCGCGGCAGATCAACGCCTACTACAGCCAGCTCTCCGAGGGCCTGCTGGAGTACGTCGGTCCGCTGGTGGACACCGCCCCGCAGGAGAAGCCCCTCTCCATCGCGCTGCGCGAGATCAACGAGGGTCTGCTGACCCACACCGCCGGCGAGAACTAGGCCGGCACCAGCCCTGACGAGTGACGCCCCCGGTACGCGGTACCGGGGGCGTCGCCGTGTCCGGGGGAGGATGGGCGGCATGAGCCGGATCGTGCTGGGCGTGGGCGGCGGCGTGGCCGCGTACAAGTCGGCCCTGCTGCTGCGGGCGCTGACCGAGGCGGGCCACGACGTGCGCGTCGTCCCCACCGAGTCGGCGCTGAGGTTCGTGGGCGCCGCGACCTTCGAGGCGCTGTCGGGCAACCCCGTCACCACCGACGTCTGGCACGACGTGCCCGAGGTCGCGCACGTCCGGATCGGGCAGACCGCCGAGCTGGTGGTCGTCAACCCAGCCACCGCCGACCTGCTCGCCCGCGCCGCCGCCGGCCGCGCCGACGACCTGCTCACCGCCACCCTGCTCACCGCGCACTGCCCGGTCGTGTTCGTGCCGGCGATGCACACCGAGATGTGGCTGCACCCGGCCACCCAGGACAACGTGGCCACGCTGCGCCGGCGCGGGTCGATCGTGCTGCCGCCCGCCGTCGGCCGGCTCACCGGGCCGGACTCCGGGCCCGGCCGGCTGCCCGAGCCCGCCGACGTCGCCGCGCTCGCCCAGGTCGTGCTCGCCGCGGGCGCCGACGCGCTCCGCGCCGACCTCGCCGGCCGCCGCGTGGTGATCAGCGCCGGCGGCACCCGCGAGCCGCTGGACCCCGTCCGCTACCTGGGCAACCGGTCGTCGGGCAAGCAGGGCTGGGCCCTGGCCCGCGTCGCCGCCGCCCGCGGCGCCGACGTCACCCTGGTGGCGGCCAACGTCGACCTGCCCGCGCCGTTCGGCGTCCGCGTCGTCCCGGTGGGGACGGCGGAGGAGCTGCGCGCCGCGATGCTCGAGGAGGCCGGGTCGGGTGGGGGAGCGGCAGCCGACGTCGTCGTCATGGCCGCCGCCGTCGCCGACTTCCGGCCGGCGACGGTCGCGGCCACCAAGCTGAAGAAGGACAGCGCCAGCGAGCCCGACGCCGTCCCGCTGGTGCGCAACCCCGACGTGCTGGCCGAGCTGGTCACCAAGCGCACGGCCGGCCAGCTCGTCGTCGGCTTCGCCGCCGAGACCGGCGACGCCGACGCCGACGTGCTCGCCCACGCCCGCGCCAAGCTCGCCCGCAAGGGCTGTGACCTGCTGGTGGTCAACGACGTGTCCGGCGGCGGGGTGTTCGGCCGGCCCGACAACGCCGCCGTCGTGCTGGCCGCCGACGGCACCGCCACCGACGTGCCGCACGGCAGCAAGGACGCCGTCGCCGCGGCCGTCTGGCGGGCGATCACGCCCCGGCTGGGCTGACCGTCGGCTGCCGCCCCGGGATCGCGCCGGTAACGTGCTCACGCGGCGCGGGCAGACCGTGGCCGTACCTCGTCACTGCAGCAGGGAGAACCGAGTGCCACGCCGCCTCTTCACGTCCGAGTCGGTGACCGAGGGCCACCCCGACAAGATCGCCGACCAGATCTCCGACGCGATCCTCGACGAGATGCTCGCGCAGGACCCGCGCAGCCGCGTCGCCGTCGAGACCCTGATCACCACCGGCCAGGTGCACATCGCCGGCGAGGTCACCACCGCCGGCTACGTCGACATCGCCGACATCGTCCGCAGGACGGTCCTGCGGATCGGCTACGACTCCTCGCGCAAGGGCTTCGACGGCGCCTCCTGCGGCGTGAGCGTGTCCATCGGCGCGCAGTCGCCCGACATCGCCCAGGGCGTGGACACCGCCTACGAGGCGCGCACGTCGGGCGCGACCGACGACGAGATCGAGCGCCAGGGCGCCGGCGACCAGGGGCTCATGTTCGGCTACGCCACCGACGAGACCCCCGAGCTCATGCCGCTGCCGATCGCGCTGGCGCACCGGCTCTCCCGCCGGCTGTCGGCGGTCCGCAAGGACGGCTCGGTGCCCTACCTGCGCCCCGACGGCAAGACCCAGGTCACCGTCGTCTACGAGGACGACCGGCCGGTCGGCGTCGACACCGTCGTCGTCTCCTCGCAGCACGCCGAGGACATCTCCATCGAGCAGCTGCTCACCCCCGACGTGCAGGAGCTCGTCGTGGAGCCGGAGCTCCAGGCGCTCGGGCTGCCCACCGACGGCTACCGGCTGCTGGTCAACCCCACGGGCAAGTTCGTCATCGGCGGCCCCATGGGCGACGCCGGCCTGACCGGCCGCAAGATCATCGTCGACACCTACGGCGGCATGGCCCGTCACGGCGGCGGCGCGTTCTCCGGCAAGGACCCGTCGAAGGTCGACCGCTCCGGCGCCTACGCGATGCGCTGGGTGGCCAAGAACGTCGTCGCCGCGGGCCTGGCCCGCCGCTGCGAGGTGCAGGTCGCCTACGCCATCGGCGCCGCGCACCCCGTCGGCCTGTTCGTCGACACGCACGGCACCGGCACGGTGGCCGACGACGTCCTGGAGAAGGCCGTCACCACGGTGTTCGACCTGCGCCCGGGCGCCATCGTGCGCGACCTGGACCTGCTGCGGCCCATCTACGGCCCGACCGCCGCCTACGGCCACTTCGGCCGCACCGACGTCGAGCTGCCGTGGGAGCGCACCGACCGGGCCGACGCGCTCCGGTCGGCCGTCGGGGCCTGACCTCCCCGGAGCAGGACGCGTCGTACCCCGCGGGGAGACTCGCGGGGACGACGACCGGACGGAGAGCGCCCTGAGCACGGCCGCACCACCTCCCGGCGACCCGGGCCGCCCCACGGTGGCCCGGGTCGTCGTCGACGTGCCGCTGGCGCACCTGGACCGCGCCTTCGACTACGCGATCCCCGACGACATGGCCGGGGAGGTCCGCGCCGGCTGCCGGGTGCGGGTGCGCTTCGCCGGGCAACTGGTCGACGGGTTCGTGCTGGAGCTCGCCACCTCCAGCGAGACCGGCCGCAAGCTCGCGCCGCTGGCCAAGCTGGTGTCCTCCGAACCGGTGCTCACCCCGGAGGTCGCGGCGCTCGCCCGCTCGGTGGCGCAGCGCTGGGGCGGCACGCTCGTCGACGTGCTGCGGCTGGCCATCCCGCCGCGCCGCGCCGCCGCGGAGAAGCGCCCGCCCGCCGAGCCCCCGCCGCCACCGGAGCCGCCCGACCCGGCCGGGTTCGCCCGCTACCCGACGGGGCCCGCGCTGCTGGCCGCCGTCGCGGAGGGCCGCCCGGCGCGCGCGGTGTGGACGGCGCTGCCCGGCGAGGACTGGCCGGCGCGGCTCGCCGAGCTGTGCCGGGCGGCGCTGTCGGGCGGGCGCGGCGCGCTCGTCGTCGTCCCCGACGGGCGCGACCTCGACCGGCTGGAGGCCGCCGCCGGCGCCGTCCTGCCGACGGGCTCGTTCGTCGTGCTGCGCGCCGACGCCGCCCCCGACGCCCGCTACCGGCGCTTCCTCGACGCCGCCCGCGGCAGCGCGAAGGTCGTCCTCGGCACGCGGGGCGCGGCGTTCGCGCCCGTCGCCGACCTCGGCCTGGTGGCCGTCTGGGACGACGGCGACGACCTGCACGCCGAGCCACGGGCGCCCTACGCGCACGCCCGCGACGTGCTGGTGCACCGCGCCCACCTGACCGGGTGCGCGGCCGTCGTCGCGGCCACCGCGCGCACCGCCGAGGCCGCGCTGCTGGTGGAGAGCGGCTGGGCGCACGAGCTCGCCGCCGAGCGGGCCATCCTGCGCGCCGCCATGCCGCGGGTGCAGGCGCTGGGAGAGGACTCCGAGCTCGCCCGCGACCCGGCCGCCCGCACCGCGCGGCTGCCCAGCCTCGCCCACCGGGTGGCCCGCGCCGCGCTCGCCGAGGGCACACCCGTGCTGGTGCAGGTGCCGCGCTCCGGCTACGCGCCGGGCCTGTCCTGCGACCGCTGCCGGGCGCCGGCCCGCTGCGCGGTGTGCTCCGGCCCCCTCGGCATCTCTCCCACCCCCGGGCCCGGCGGCTCGCGCATCCCCGCGTGCCGGTGGTGCGCCCGCCCGGCCACGGTCTTCGACTGCCCGCACTGCCACGGCACCAAGCTGCGCGCCTCCGTCGTGGGGGCCGCGCGCACCGCCGAGGAGCTCGGGCGGGCGTTCCCCGGCGCCCCGGTGCGGGTGTCCGGGCGGTCCTCGGGGGTGCTGCCGACGGTGTCCGGCGGCCCGGCGCTGGTGGTCGCGACGCCCGGCGCGGAGCCGGTGGCCGAGGGCGGGTACGGCGCGGCGCTGCTGCTCGACTCGTGGGCGCTGCTCGGCCGCGCCGACCTGCGGGCGGGCGAGGAGACGCTGCGCCGCTGGATGAACGCGGCCACGCTCGTGCGGCCGCGGGGCACCGTCGTCGTGGCGGCCGACGCCGCGCACCCCGTCGTCCAGGCCCTGGTGCGCTGGGACCCGGGCTGGCTGGCCGAGCGGGAGCTCGCCGACCGGCGGGCGCTGGGCTTCCCGCCGGCCACCCGGATGGCCGCGCTGTCGGGGTCGCCGGCGGCGCTCGCGGAGTTCCTCGGCGCCGCCCGGCTGCCCGGCGACGCCGACCTGCTCGGGCCGGTGCCCGAGCCCCCGCGGCCGGGCCAGGAGGGCGAGCGGGAGCGCTACCTGGTGCGGGTACCGCGCGGTGAGGGGACGGCGCTGGCCACCGCGCTCGCCGAGGTGCAGGGCGTCCGCAGCGCGCGGAAGGCGAGCGAGCACGTGCGCGTGCAGCTCGACCCCCTCGAGCTGGTCTGAGCCCCCCGGGCACGATCCCGGCCCCGTCGGAGGTCCCCGCACGATCAGGCGGCCTGGTCGTGCTGCGTCCTGGCTCACCTCCGGCGGTGAGCCAGGACGCGCCACGGTGAGCCCGCCTGATCGTGCGGGGGCGGCCCTGGTCCGGGCCGGCGAGTGCGCGGGAGGGCGCCACCTACGATCGACCGGTGAGCGTCACCCCCATCCGGCTGCTGGGCGACCCCGTCCTGCACCGGCCCGCGGCACCGGTCGTCGACTTCGACGCCGAACTGCGCGGGCTGGTCGCCGACCTGACCGAGACCATGCACGCCGCCGGGGGAGCGGGCCTCGCCGCGCCGCAGATCGGCGTCGGCCTGCGGGTGTTCACCTGGTACGTCGACGGCGAGGTCGGTCACCTGGTCAACCCCTCGGTCGACCTGGTCGGCGACGAGACCGAGGAGGCGCCCGAGGGCTGCCTGTCCATCCCCGGCTACCGCTTCGACTGCCGCCGCCACCTGCACGTGGTGGCCACCGGCTGGAACCAGCACGGCGACCCGGTCCGGGTGGAGGGCTCGCACCTGCTGGCCCGCGCGGTGCAGCACGAGGTCGACCACCTCGACGGCGTCGTGTTCGTCGACCGGCTCGACCCCGAGGCGCGCACCGCCGCCCTCGCCGCGCTCGCCGAGGCCGAGTGGCAGGGCATGCAGGCCTGGGTCCCGCGCGTGGAGGTGAGCCCCCACTGAGGCTCCTGTTCGCGGGGACCCCCGAGGCCGCCGTCCCCTCGCTGGAGGCGCTGCTGGCCTCCGGCCACGAGGTGGCCGCCGTCCTCACCCGCCCCGACGCCCGCTCCGGCCGCGGCCGCAAGGTCAGCCGCTCGCCGGTGGCCGAGCGCGCCGACGCCGCCGGCCTGCCCGTGCTGCAGCCCCGCTCGCCGCGGGAGCCCGAGTTCCTCGCGCAGCTCGCCGACCTCGCCGTCGACTGCGCGCCGGTGGTGGCCTACGGCGCGCTCGTGCCGCCCGCGGCGCTCGACCTGCCCGCCCACGGCTGGGTCAACCTGCACTTCTCGCTGCTGCCCGCCTGGCGCGGCGCCGCGCCGGTGCAGCACGCGGTCATGGCCGGCGACGAGGTCACCGGCGCGTGCACCTTCCGGCTGGAGCAGGGCCTGGACACCGGGCCGGTGTTCGGCCTGGTCACCGAGCCGATCGGCCCCCGCGACACCGCGGGCGACCTGCTCGGCCGGCTCGCCGTCAGCGGCGCCCGGCTGCTCGTCGCCACCCTCGACGGCATCGCCTCCGGGGAGCTCGAGCCGCAGCCGCAGCCGGCCGACGGGGTGAGCCTCGCGCCGCGCATCGAGACCGCCGACGCCCGCGTCGACTGGGAGCTGCCCGCGCACGTCGTCGACCGCCGCGTCCGGGGCGTGACCCCGGCGCCGGGGGCCTGGACCACCTGGCGCGGCGAGCGGTTCCGCCTGGGCCCGGTCGAGCCGCTCCCGACGTCGCTCGCGCTGGAGGCCGGGGAGGTGTCGCCCGGCCCGACCGGTGTCGTCGTCGGCACCGGCCGCGGCGCGGTGCGCCTCGGCGACGTCCAGCCGGCCGGCAAGCGGATGCACCCGGCCGCCGACTGGGCCCGCGGCGCCCGCCCGGCGCCCGGCGAGCGGTTCGGCTCGTGAGCGGCCCGCCCCGGCGTCCGGCCGGCGCGCGCGGCGGGCAGCGCGGCGGGCCCCGCCGCCCGCCCCGCCGCGCCCCGCTCGACGGCGCCCGCCTGACCGCCTACGACGTCCTCGACGGCGTCTCCGCGCGCGAGGCCTACGCCAACCTGCTGTTGCCCCAGCTGCTGCGGGAGCGGCAGCTCGAGCCGCGCGACGCCGCCTTCGCCACCCAGCTCGCCTACGGGGCGCTGCGCGCGCAGGGCACCCTCGACGCGGTCCTCGCCCGGCTGGTCGACCGCCCGCTCGCCGACCTCGACCGCCGGCTGCTCGACCTGCTGCGCCTCGGCGCCTACCAGCTGGTCGACCTGCGCGTCCCCGCGCACGCCGCCGTGGCCACCACCGTCGACCTGGTCCGCGCGATCGTCGGGCCCGGTGCCTCCGGCCTGGCCAACGCGGTGCTGCGCAAGGTCGCCGCCGGCGGGGACCGCGCCGCCTGGCTGGCGCAGCTCGGGGCCGACGGCGACCGGCGCCTGGCGCTGGCCACCGACCACCCCGAGTGGATCGTGGCGGCCTGGCGCGAGGCGCTCGGGGGAGACGCGGCCGGGGAGGCGGAACTCGAGGAGGCGCTGCTCGCCGACGACGCCGCCCCCGAGGTGCACCTGGTCGCCCGGCACGTCGACCGCGCCGCGCTCGCCGAGGAGTCCGGCGGGACGCCGGGGCCGTGGTCGCCGTACGCGGTGCGCCTGGGCGGGGGGGACCCGGGCCGGCTGCCGTCGGTGCGCGCCGGCCGGGCCGCGGTGCAGGACGAGGGCAGCCAGCTCGCCGCGCTGCTGCTCACCCGCGCGCCGCTGGAGGGGCCCGACGCCCGCTGGCTCGACGTGTGCGCCGGCCCCGGCGGCAAGGCCGGGCTGCTGGCCGCCGTCCGCCCGGCCGGGGTGCACCTGACCGCCGCCGACCGCGCGCCGCACCGCGCCGAGCTGGTGCGCGGGGCGCTGACCGGCGAGGACGACGTCGAGGTGCTGGTGGCCGACGGGCGGGAGCCGCCGTGGGCCGCGGGCTCCTTCGACCGGGTGCTGCTCGACGCGCCGTGCACCGGCCTGGGCGCGCTGCGCCGGCGGCCGGAGGTGCGCTGGCGGCGCACGGCCGACGACGTCGCGCCGCTGGTGGAGCTGCAGACGGCGCTGCTCGACCGCGCGCTGGCCTCCGTGCGCCCCGGCGGGGTGGTCGCCTACGTGACCTGCTCGCCGCACGCGGCGGAGACGGTCGCGGTGGCCGACGCGGCGGCCGCCCGGGACGACGTCGAGGTGTTGCCGGTGGCGCCGCTGTTCGGGGAGGTGCCCGGGGTCGAGCGCGGGCCCTACGGGCAGCTGTGGCCGCACCGGCACGGCACCGACGCGATGTTCCTGGCCCTGCTGCGCCGCACCCGCTGACCGCGGCGCGGCAGGAGTCGGCGGCTCCTCAGCGGTCCGTCAGCGGGCGAGCAGCGTGACCAGGACGACGAGCAGCACGTAGCCGCCGGAGAGGGCGAGCAGGCGCCGGCCGCCCAGCCACGGCTCCCACCACGGCACCGGGGGCGCCGGGCGCGCGGGCCCCGGGCGGTCGGCCACCCACCAGGCCGCGGCGAGCGTCTGGCGCCGGTGCCACAGCGCCAGCGCCGTGTAGCCCGCGACGAGCACGACGGCGGCCGGCAGCGACGTCGCCGGGGAGTCCCACTCGGCCTGCAGGAGCAGCACCGCGGGCAGCACGGGCATCGCCCGGCCCATCCAGTGCAGCCGCAGCACGCGGCGGGCGGAGAGGTCCAGGCGGGCGCGCAGGTCGGGGCCCGGGTCGGTGTGGGTGCGCAGCGCGTGCCGCATCCGCGCGACCTCGGCGGCCCGGCGCGACAGCGCCGGCACGACCGGCGTCAGCAGCGCCAGGGCGGCCCCCACGCCGGCCACCGCGGCGAGCAGCGCCCAGGCGGCGGAACCGTGCAGGCCCGCGTAGTCGCCGGTGAGCAGCATCCGCGGCACGCCGAGCCCGAGGACGACGGCGGGCAGCAGCAGGCCCGCCGTCCAGGTGGCCGGGGCCCGGGAGGCCGCCGGCCGGACCGTCACCGACCCGTGACGCACCGTCACCGGATCGCCCGACGGCCAGATCGGCCGGCGGAGGACGGGGGACGGGGCGGTGCGCACGATCACGGACCGTAGCCGCCGGCGGGCCGGTCCGCCTCCCGGTCACCCGGCCCGGCGACCCCCGCCCAGGGCAGGTCCACCCGGACCGGGGACAGCTCACCGTGTGCACGCATCGCGGCGCCCCTACCCACCCGGTCGCGCCGCGTGCACATCCGTTCCGGATCCGCCGCCGCGCGCCTACCCTGCCCCGCCGTGCCCTGGCTCCCCGACGACTTCGTCCACCCGGTCCGCGCCGACCTGCCCACCGGTCAGCACCTGCGGCCGATCCGCGCGGCCGACACCGCCATCGACCACCCCGCCGTCATGGGCTCCCGCGAGCGGTTGTGGGACATCTACGGCGCCGCCTGGGGCTGGCCGCCCGCGACCATGACCGAGGACCAGGACCGCGAGGACCTCGCCCGCCACGAGCGGGAGATCGAGGCGCACGAGAGCTTCAACTACGCGCTGCTCGACGAGGACGAGACCGAGCTGCTCGGCTGCGTCTACGTCGACCCGCCGGAGAAGGCCGGCGACGCCGACGCCGAGGTGTCCTGGTGGGTGGTCGACCGGCTGGTCGGCACCGACGTCGAGGCGGCCCTCGACGCGTTCGTGCCGCGCTGGCTGGCGGCGGAGTGGCCGCTCCGGGCGCCGCGCTACGTCGGCCGCGACCTGTCGTGGGCCGAGTGGACCGCCCTGCCCGACCGCGACTGACCGGGCCCGACCCCGGCGCGCGGCCGGCCCCCGGGGGAGCCGGCCGCGCGCCGCTCGGGCCTCGACGGTCAGAACGGGTACTGCCGCCGGGTGTGCTGGACGCTGACCCAGTGGTCGGTGGTGAACTCGTCGATCGCCCACTCGCCGCCGAACCGGCCGAGGCCGGACTCCTTCTCCCCGCCGAACGCGGTGTTGTTCTCGTCGTTGAGCGGCGAGTCGTTGACGTGGGTCATCCCCGCCTCGACCCGCAGCGCGAACCGGACGCCGCGCTCGGTGTCGCGGGTGAACACCGCGCTGGACAGGCCGTACTCGGTGTCGTTGGCGATGGCCAGCGCCTCGTCCTCGCCGGAGGCCCGGATGACCGTCGCGACCGGCCCGAAGACCTCCTGCCGCGCGGTGGCGACGTCGTTGGTGCCCAGCAGCACGTGCGGCGGGAGCACCGACCCGATCGGGCCGGTCGGGTCGCCGCCGAGGACCTGCTCGGCGCCGTCCTCGCGGGCCTGCGCGACCTTCTCCTGGATCCCCTCGAGCTGCTTGCCGTTGATGATCGGGCCGATGACCGTGTCGGGCTCCCGCGGGTCGCCCACCTTGAGCCCGCGCACCCGCTCCACGTAGCGCTCGACGAACGCGTCGTGCACCGAGTCGTCCACGACGATCCGGTTGGTGATCATGCAGACCTGGCCCTGGTGGAAGAACTTCCCGAACACGGCGGCGTCGACGGCGAGGTCGAGGTCGGCGTCGTCGAGCACCACCAGCGGGCCGTTGCCGCCCAGCTCGAGCGACAGCTTCTTGAGGCCCGCCTTCTCGGCGATGCCCTTGCCCACCGGCGTCGACCCGGTGAACGACACCACCCGCGGCGTCGGGTGGGACACGATCGCGTCGCCGATCTCCGAGCCCGAGCCGATGACCACCGACAGCAGGCCCGGCGGCAGCCCGGCCTCCTCGTACACCTTCGCCAGCAGCAGGCCGCCGGTCACCGGGGTGTCGCCGGCGGGCTTGAGGACGACGGCGTTGCCCAGCGCCAGCGCCGGGGCCACCGACCGGTTGGACAGGTGCATCGGCACGTTCCACGGGCTGATGACGGCGACCACGCCCACCGGCCGCCGGTAGACGCGGCTCTCCTTGCCCTCGACGTCGGCCGGCAGGATCCGGCCCTCGACGCGGTACGGGTAGGACGACGCCTCGTGGAAGTCCCGCAGCGTGATCGCGTACTCGAACTGCGCGGCCGGGGCGGCGGCACCGCTCTCGCGGACGTGCCAGTCGACGATCTCGTCCTCGCGGTCCTCCATGATCCGGGCGGCCCGGCGCAGCACGTCGGCCCGGTCGCTGGGCAGCCGCGCGGCCCACTCGCGCTGCGCCTCGCGGGCGGCGGCGTAGGCCTCGTCGAGGTCGTCGGAGGTGGCCAGGCGGATCTCGGTGAGCGTCTCGCCGGTGTAGGGGTCGGTGTCGGCCGCCGTCTTCTCGCTGCGCCCCTCACGCCAGGTACCGGCGATGGGCATGCGGTCGAAGCCGTCGTAGCGGGGGAGAGCCATGGGTCGTGGGCTACCCGGTGGGGTCCTCCGGACACGCGCCCCCGTCAGCGGGCGTCGCTCTCCAGCTCCCGCCGGGCCACCGCGAGCACCTCCGGGTCGGCGCAGCCCCGGGCGAACCCGGCGATGCGCCGCCGGATGTCGCGGCCGAGCAGCGCGGTGCCGATCCGCTCGGCCACCGGCGCGAGCCACGACGGCCGGCAGCGGAACACGTAGCGCCACGCCGCCCGGGTGCCGCCGCCGGGCAGTGGCGTGAACCGCCAGCTGCCGGCGAACACCGCGAAGAACCACGGCCCGCGCACCATCCGCATGCCCACGTGCGACGGCGGCACGTAGGAGACGTACTCGCTGACCATCGCGAGCCCGTGCCGCGACCGGGTCGCCGTCCGCACGCCCTTCCCGGGCCGGTCCGCGCCCAGCAGGTGCTGCTCGCGGACGAAGCGGTCCCACCGGTAGCGGGTGGCCCCGGTGGTCTGCGAGACGGCGAACGCCAGCGCCGGCTCCACGGGGACGTCGGCGCTCGCCTCGACCTGTGCCATGCCCGCCCCCTACCCGGCCGGACCGGCGGTGATCACGGCGCACCTAGACTCGGACGACGTGGCCCGCACCCCGATGATCGCCCCCAGCCTGCTCTCGGCGGACTTCGCCCGGCTGGCCGACGAGGTGGCCCGCGTGGCCGACGCCGACTGGCTGCACGTCGACGTCATGGACGCCCACTTCGTGCCCAACCTGACGCTGGGCCGGCCGGTGGTCGAGGCGATCCACGCCGTCAGTCCCGTGCCGCTGGACTGCCACCTGATGATCGAGGCCCCCGAGCGCTGGGCGCCGGGCTACGCCGAGCTCGGCTCCCGCAACGTCACCGTGCACGCCGAGGCCTGCACCGGCGACCCCCGCGACGTCGCCCGCGACATCCGCGCCGCCGGTGCCCTGGCGGGCCTCGCGATCAAGCCCGGCACCCCGCTCGAGCGCTACGAGGAGGTGCTGCGCGACTTCGACACCCTGCTGGTCATGACCGTCGAGCCCGGCTTCGGCGGCCAGGCGTTCATGGCCGAGGTGCTGCCGAAGGTGCGCCGCGCCCGCGAGCTCGTCGACACCGGCCACCTGCAGGTGCTCGTCGAGGTCGACGGCGGCATCAACGCCGACACGATCGCGCAGGCCGCGGAGGCCGGCGCCGACGTCTTCGTCGCGGGCTCGGCCGTCTACGGCGCCGACGACCCGTCGCGCGCCATCGCCGCCCTGCGCGAGCTGGCCACCCCGGCCGCCGGGTGACGGCCGGCCCGGCCGAGTCGGCCGCGATGGCCCGGGCGCGCGAGCTCGGCGCGAGCGTCCTCGGCACCACCAGCCCGAACCCGCCCGTCGGCGCGGTCGTCCTCGACGCCGACGGCATAGTCGTGGGGGAGGGCGCCACCTCCCCGCCCGGCGGCCCGCACGCCGAGGTGCACGCGCTGGCCCGGGCCGGCGAGCGCGCCCGCGGCGGCACCGCCGTCGTCACCCTCGAGCCGTGCGCGCACACCGGCCGCACCGGCCCCTGCGCCGACGCGCTGCTCGCCGCCGGCGTCGCCCGCGTCCTCGTCGCCGTCCCCGAGCCCACCGGCCTGGCCGGCGGCGGCGCCGACCGCCTGCGCGCCGCCGGGGTCGACGTCGAGGTCGGTGTGGAGCGGGAGGCCGCCGAGGAGGGCGCGCTCGCCGCCTGGCTGACCGGCGCCCGCGCGGGCCGGCCGTTCGTCGTCTGGAAGGCCGGCGCCACCCTCGACGGGAGGGTCGCCGCTTCCGACGGCACCAGCCGCTGGATCACCGGCCCGGTCGCGCGCGCCGCCGTCCACCGGCTACGGGCCGGGTGCGACGCCGTCCTCGTCGGGTCGGGCACCGTCCTCGCCGACGACCCGCAGCTCACCGTCCGCGACGCCGACGGCCGCGACGCGCCCCGCCAGCCGCTGCGCGTCGTGCACGACCGCCGCGGCCGGGTCCCGGCGGGCGCCCGCGTCCTCGACGACGCCGCCCCGACGCTCGTCAGCCGGGCCGACGGGCCGGCCGGGCTGCTCGCCGAGCTCTTCGACCGCGACGTCCGCCGGGTGCTGCTCGAGGGCGGCCCGACGCTCGCCGCCGCGTTCCTGCGGGAGGGGCTGGTCGACGAGGTGCTGGTGCACCTCGCGCCGAAGCTGCTCGGCGCGGGTCCCTCCCTGGTGGGGGACCTGGGAATCAGCACGATCGGCGCCGCGCTGAGCCTGGAGCTGCGGGAGGTCACCCCGCTGGGCGGGGACGTGCAGATCCGCCTCCGGCCCACAGGTCACACTGGGGTCGGACCGCGCGCCGACGGGAGGGACTGAGGTGTTCACAGGCATCGTCGAGGAGGTCGGCTCGCTCGCCGCCCGCGAGGAGTCCGCCGACGCCGCCGTGCTGCGCATCCGCGCCCGGCGCGTGCTCGAGGACGTGCACCTCGGCGACTCGATCTCCGTCAACGGCGTGTGCCTCACCGTCACCGGCGTCGAGCCCGACGCCGACGGCAGCTCCGTGTGGTCCACCGACGTCATGGCCGAGACGCTGCGCCGCAGCAGCCTCGGGCGCCTGACCGACGGCGACCCGGTCAACCTCGAGCGCGCCGTCGCCCCGCACACCCGCCTCGGCGGGCACATCGTGCAGGGCCACGTCGACGGCGTCGGCACGGTCGTGTCCCGCACGCCGAGCGAGCACTGGGACGTCGTCCGCGTCGCCCTGCCCCCGCAGCTGGCGCGCTACGTCGTCGAGAAGGGCTCGATCACCGTCGACGGCGTCTCGCTCACCGTCAGCGCGCTCAGCGCCGCCGACGACCCCGAGCCCTGGTTCGAGGTCAGCCTCATCCCCGCCACCCTCCGCGAGACCACGCTGGGCGGCCGCGCCCCGGGGGACCCGGTCAACCTGGAGGTCGACGTGATCGCCAAGTACGTGGAACGACTGCTGGGAGCACGCCGATGAGCGCCGTCCGGCTGGACTCCGTCGAGGACGCCATCGCGGCGGTCAAGGACGGCCGGGCCGTCGTCGTCGTCGACGACGAGGACCGCGAGAACGAGGGCGACCTGATCTTCGCCTCCGAGCTCGCGACGCCCGAGCTCGTGGCCTTCATGGTCCGCTACACGTCCGGCTACATCTGCGTGTCGGTCACCGAGGCCGACGCCGACCGGCTCGACCTGCCGCCGATGTTCCGGGTCAACCAGGACCGCCGCGGCACCGCGTACACCGTCACCGTCGACGCCCGCGAGGGCGTGAGCACCGGCATCTCCGCCGCCGACCGCGCGCACACCATCCGGCTGCTCGCCGACGCCGCGACCTCCTCGGCCGACCTCGCCCGCCCCGGCCACATCGTGCCGCTGCGCGCCAAGGACGGCGGCGTGCTGCGCCGGCCGGGCCACACCGAGGCCGCCGTCGACCTCGCCGTCCTCGCCGGGCTGCGCCCCTCGGGCACGCTGTGCGAGCTGGTCAGCGAGAAGGACCCGACCGGCATGGCCCGGGCCGAGGAGCTGCGCGTCTTCGCCGACGAGCACGACCTGTGCCTCATCTCGATCGCCGACCTCATCGCCTACCGCAAGCGCTTCGACAAGCTGGTCGAGCGGGTCGCGGAGGCCACCGTGCCGCTGGCGCCGGGCACCTTCACCGCCGTCGGCTACCGCAGCTCCTACGACGAGCGCGAGCACGTCGCCTTCGTCTACGGCGACATCGCCGACGGCGAGGACGTGCTGGTCCGCGTGCACTCCGAGTGCCTCACCGGCGACGTCTTCGGCTCCCTGCGCTGCGACTGCGGCCCGCAGCTGCAGGCGGCGCTGGCCGCCGTCGCCCAGGAGGGCCGCGGCATCGTGCTCTACATCCGCGGGCACGAGGGCCGGGGCATCGGCCTGCTGCACAAGCTGCAGGCCTACCAGCTGCAGGACTCCGGCGTGGACACCGTCGACGCCAACCTCGACCTCGGCCTGCCCGCCGACGCCCGCGACTACGGCACCGGCGCGCAGATCCTCGTCGACCTCGGCGTGCACACCATGCGGCTGCTCACCAACAACCCGGCCAAGCGCGCCGGGCTCGAGGGCTACGGCCTCAAGGTGACCGGCCGCGTCCCGCTGCCCAGCCACGTCACCGCGGAGAACCTGGCCTACCTGCGCACCAAGCGCGACCGGATGGGCCACCTGCTCGACATCATCGAGCCCGAGACCGAGTCCGGCCCCGCCGACGTGCCCCTCCCCGTGGGCGGCGAGCCGGCCACCGTGCCCGGCACCGACGTGCCCCTCCACCAGCAGGAGCAGCGACTGTGAGCGGACAGGGTCGCCCCGAGGCGGGCGCGGTCGACGCCGCCGGGCTCACGCTCGGCATCGTCGCCACCACCTGGCACGCCGAGATCACCGACGCGCTGCTCGACCGCGCGCTCGCCGCGGCCCGCGCCAGCGGCATCGGCGAGCCGACCGTCGTCCGCGCGCCGGGCGCCGTCGAGCTGCCCGTCGTCGCCCAGGCGCTGGCCGAGCGGCACGACGCCGTCGTCGCGCTCGGCGTGGTCATCCGTGGCGGCACCCCGCACTTCGAGTACGTCTGCGACGCCGTCACCGCGGGCCTGACCCGGGTGGCGCTCGACGCCGGCCGCCCGGTCGGCAACGGCGTGCTCACCTGCGACACCGAGGAGCAGGCGCGCGACCGCTCGGGCCTGCCCGGCTCCGCCGAGGACAAGGGCTGGGAGGCCTGCGTCGCCGCGCTGGCGACCGCGCTCACCCTGCGCGAGCTGCGCACCCCGCCGCGGTCCACCGGCTTCCAGGCCACCCCGGTCGGGCAGGGCCTCGCGTGAAGACCTTCGACGCGCTGTTCGCCGAGCTGTCGGCGAAGGTGGCCGCCGGGGACCCCGCCTCGGGCACCGTGACCGCCGTCCGCGACGGCGTGCACGCCGCCGGCAAGAAGGTGGTCGAGGAGGCGGCGGAGTCCTGGATGGCCGCCGAGCACGAGGGGCCGGAGCGGACCGCGGAGGAGATCAGCCAGCTCCTCTACCGCGTGCAGGTGCTCATGCTGGCCCGCGGGCTCAGCCTCGACGACGTCTACACCCACCTCTAGACGAAGGACCCTCGCGCCCCCCACGACGCGCTCCGCACGCCGCGGGACCCTGCGCGGGGGCCGTTCCATCCGCTCCCGAAGGAGACACAGAAGTGCTGCGCATCGCCGTGCCCAACAAGGGCGTCCTCAGCGAGCCCGCGGCCGCGATGCTCGCCGAGAGCGGCTACCGGCAGCGGCGCAGCACGAAGGACCTCGCGGTCTACGACCCCGACAGCGACACCGAGTTCTTCTACCTGCGCCCGCGCGACATCGCCGTCTACGTCGCCGCCGGCACCCTCGACGTCGGCATCACCGGCCGCGACATGCTGCTGGAGACCGCGCCCGCCGAGGGGGAGGGCCCGACCGCCGTCGAGCTCATGCCGCTGGGCTTCGGCCGGTCCTCGTTCCGGTTCGCGAGCCCCGTGGAGTCCGGCATCGACACCGTCGAGCAGCTCGGCGGCAAGCGGATCGCCACCGCCTACCCGACGCTGCTGCAGCGCTTCCTCGCCGAGTCCGGCGTCAAGGCCAGCGTGGTCAAGCTCGACGGCGCGGTGGAGACCGCCTGCCGGCTCGGCGTGGCCGACGCGGTGTGCGACGTCGTCGAGACCGGGACGACGCTGCGCGCGGCGGGGCTGCGGATCATCGGCGAGCCGGTGCTCACCAGCGAGGCCGTGCTCGTCCGTCGGGAGGGCGCCGAGGAGATCCCGGCGGTCGCCCAGCTGCGCCGCCGGCTGCGCGGTGTCCTCGTCGCCCGGCAGTACGTGATGCTCGACTACGACTGCCCGAACGAGCTGCTGGCGAAGGCCACCGCCCTCACCCCCGGCCTGGAGGGCCCGACGGTGAGCCCGCTGCAGACCGAGGGCTGGTCCGCGGTGCGCGCGATGGTGCGACAGCACGAGACCAACCGGGTCATGGACGAGCTGTGGGAGCTCGGCGCCCGGGCGATCATCGTCACGAGCATCCACGCCAGCCGCATCTGACGGCGGGGCCGCTCACCCCGTCGGCCGGGTCGCCTTCCCGTCCAGCCAGAGGGTGTCGGACTCGTCCCGGTGCGTGCCGGTGCCGCCGACGTGCTTGGAGTCGATCACCGGCCCGTTCTTGAGCACGTGGACGAGCGCCATCCCGTGCCCGCGGCCCAGGCCGTGCTCCTGGGCGAGCCAGGAGAGGACGTCGCCGGCCTTCGTGCCGGGGGCGTCGAGGCCGCGCTCGTGCGCCTGCGCGATCAGCTGGCGCGGGGTGAGCCCGGTCCTGTCCTCGATCGCGTCGAGGTAGGCCTGGAAGGACATCGCGGTGCTCCTCTGCTGGGGGTCGGGGGATGGACCGGCCGCGGCGGGCGGACTCATCGGTACACGGCAGCGGCCCCCTCCCCGGGTGGGGAGGGGGCCGCTGCCGTGCGGTGGTGGTGCGGTCAGCGCCGGGTGGTGCGGTCGACCAGGTCGATCGCGGTGCACAGCCCGAGCGCCATCGCGCGGCCGCTGGTGGAGCCGGTGGCCAGCAGGCCCTCGACCGCCGGGCCCAGCGGGCGCTCGCCGACCAGGCCCTGCAGCACCGCGGCGTACTCGCCGCTGACGTGGCCGGCTGCGGCGTGCCGCAGCAGCGCCCGCGACAGCTCGGTGGTGCGGCCGGCGGCCAGCGAGTAGACGCCCGCGGCGAACCGCTCGGCAGCCGGGTGCCCGAGCAGGACCAGCCCGGCCATCGTGCCGGCCATGACGTCGTCGCCGGCCGGGGTGAGGCCGGGGCCCAGGCCGATCAGCCGGACGGCGGTGCGCAGCGCCGCGTCGAGGTCGGCCCGGCGCACCGCGCCGCGCAGCGCCGCGAGCGGCCCGCCCGGGCCGGCCGGCAGGCCGGGGAGCGTGAACGCGCTGTGCGGCACGCCCTCGCCGTAGAGCGTGGTGCGCAGCTGGCGCACGCCCTCGGGCAGCAGCGCCGGGCGCGGGCTGGGCAGCCGCGGCCGCGGGTCCCACCAGGCCGCGGCGCGCACGACGAGGTCCCCGACCACGATCCGGCCGCCCCCGACCTCGGCCGGAGCGCCGCTCGGCAGCGCGACCAGCGGGCGGCCGTTGCTCGGCCGGAAGAGGATGCAGCCCAGGGGGAGCCGGGCGGCGTCGCTGGTGAGCACGCCGACGACGTCGGTGCCGCGGTCGGTGGGCACCTGCAGGTACACCGCCGCCGGGGCGCTCATGAGGACCCGCGCCGGGCGCACCGGGCCGCGGAGCAGGTCGGCGATGCCGGTGCTCGCCGACGACGGGACGGCACCCGACGTCCGGGCGGGCGCGGCGGTGCGTACGGTCTCCTGCGCCGAGCTGCGCGGCAGGGGGATGGTGGGGACGCCGGCGCGGGCCGCACGCCCCCGCTCGGTGGTGGTCGTGTGGTCGATGGTGCGCATCTGCTGGCCCTCTCCCCATCGGGACATCCGGGTGACCCTCCGCTCGAGCCCCCGTCCGGCCGGCCCTCCCGCTGGGAGGGGAGGAGGGCACCGGGTGCGGTGACCGCCTACCATCCAGCGGACGGGAACCGACCGCGTCTCGAAGCTAAGCGGCGCGTCGCACGTCCTCGTATGGCGAATGTGGCCAAGAATGGGGGTGGCCGTCCAGGCACACCTGCCAGGTTCCTGCAACTCGAGATCGGGATAGGCCCACGAGGAGGGCGAGTCGTGACGCACAGTGAGGTCTCGATGACCTCGGGGTCGTATCCCACGGCACCCCTGCCGTTCCACCGCGGGTGGCAGTCGGCGGGTGCCGGGCGGGGCGCCCCGGCGCGCGACGAGTGGCGGGACCGGGTCGGCCTGCGCGTGGACGAGGCGCTGCGGCTGCCGCGGCTGTCCGGCGTCGAGGTGGTGGCCGGGCGCTCCGGCCTGGACCGCGTCGTCCGGCACATGGTCGTCGACGACCCCGCCCGGCCGCTGGCCGCCGCCGGCCCCGACGTCGTCGTCGTCCTGGGTGCCCGGCTGCCCCCGGCCGACGCCGCGGACGCCCGGGTCCTGGTGGACAGGCTCGACCAGCTCGGCACGGCCGCGCTCGCCTACCGCCGCACCGAGGGGGCGGCCGCCGTGCCCGCCGAGGTGCTCACCGAGGCCGAGCGGCGCGGCCTGCCCGTGCTCGCGCTGCCGCCCACCGTGCGCATGGACGAGGCGGTGTCGGAGGTGCTCGGCGCCGTCGTCCGCAAGCAGGGGGAGGCGCTCACCCTCTCGGCGCGCATGCACGACCAGTTCATCGACGTCGCCCTGAGCGGCGGCGGCCTCGCCGAGGTCACCGACCGGCTGGCCACCTACCTCGAGGGCGCCGCGGTGCTCGGGCTGGGGCCCGACCGCGAGATCGTCACCTCCGCCGGCCCGCCGGAGGACGTCGCCGAGATCAGCGACTGGCTGTGGCTGCTCGACGCCGAGGCCGAGGACGAGCTGGCCATGATGGCGCCGGCCAACCGCCTCTCGAACGTCCGGGCCGACCAGACCGTCGTCACCCCGGCCGACGTGCTGGCCGACGCCGACCTGTCGCCGGCCGACGGCATCCTGCTCGTCCCGGGCCACCACGAGCTGCCCGGCGGGGTGGGGGAGTACGCCGTCGCGCCGATCATGGCCGGCGAGCAGCGCCACGGCTGGCTGGTCGCCGTGCACCGCAGCGGGCAGATGGTGGTCGGCGCCGGCGGTGTGCTGGAGCGGGCCGCCGTCGTCTCGGCGCTGTCGGTCATCCGGCAGCAGGCCGTGCACTCGGTGGAGCTGCGCTTCCAGGGCGACCTGGTGCGCCGGCTGGTCGCCGGGTCCCTGCGGCACACGGAGCGGGCGCTGGCGCAGACCCGCTCGTTCGGCTGGCGGCTCGACGGGCCGGTCGTCGTCCTGGTGACGGCCACCGAGACCGCCGCCGACCCGCAGGCCGACCCCACCCGCGCCCTCGACGTCCTCGACCGGCTCGCCGACGGCTGGCGCGCCGCGCTGGAGACCGAGGTGACCGGCGCCGCGGTCGCCGGCCTGTCGTCGGAGATCGTCACCGTGCTGCCCCTGGACGGGCGGACGCCGGAGGAGATCACCGCGCTGGTCACCGCCGTCACCAGCAGGGTGAACGCCCGCGTGCGCCGGGTCGGGCGGGTGCTGGCCACCGGCATCGGCCGGCCCGCGGAGTCGATCTCGGCGCTCGGCGAGGCGCACCAGCAGGCGCAGCGGGCGCTCGGCGTCGGGCAGGAGATCCACGGCCCGGCGACGGTCACCCACTTCGACCAGCTCGGCGTCTTCCGGCTGCTGTCGCTGATCCCCGACTCGACCGAGCTGCGGTCCTACGTCGACGAGGTGCTCGGCACCCTGGCCGACGCCTCCGACCCCGACTCCGCCGACCTGCGCGAGACGCTGCGGGTGCTGCTGGAGACCAACCTCAACGTCGCCGAGTCCGCCCGCCGCCTGCACTTCCACTACAACACGATGCGCTACCGGATCGGCAAGCTGGAGCGGCTGCTCGGGCCCTTCACGACCGACCCGACGCTGCGGCTGAACCTGCTGCTCGCGCTGCACGCCGCGCGGATGCGGGGCCTGGACCAGCCGCACCGGCCGCCGGTCGACTCCGGGCTGCTCCCGCCCGACGACGGCTACGACGCGCTGATCTGAGCCTGCAGGCCCACGAGGTCGGCGCTGACGTCCCACAGCTCCCGCGCCCGCCGCGGGTCGAGGCTCTCCGGCGACGACGGCGCCTCCACGCCGCGCTCGACGTAGCGGCCGGGGGTGCCGTCGGGGCCGGTCACCACGTCGGCGAGCTGGCCCGCGGCCCGGGCGACGGTCTGCGCGCCCGGCAGCCGCTCGAGCAGCGGGGTGAGCCGGCGGTAGAGGGCCTGCGCGCGGGGGGAGTAGTCGCGGGCCAGGCCGGTGGCCGGCAGCAGGCCCGGGTCGAACGTGACGACGTCGGTCCCCGGGGTGCGCCGGGCCAGCTCGCGGGAGAAGTAGACGGTGGCGAGCTTCGACGTCGCGTAGGCCCGCTGGCCCGATCCCTCGCGGGGTGTGGCGAGCACCCGCGGGTCCTCCCAGCGCGGGCGCGGGTACGGGCCGGACTTGCGCAGCGTGCCGAAGTGCGTGCCGCTGCCCACCGTGACGACGCGGCCGCCGGGCGCCAGGTGCGGCAGCAGCAGCCGGGTCAGCAGGTAGCTGCCGAGGTGGTTGACGGCGAAGGTGAGCTCGTGGCCGTCGGCGGAGGCGACGTCGGAGCGGGTGACCTGCAGGCCGGCGTTGAGCACCAGGACGTCGACCGGCGGCTCCTGCCCGGCGACCGTGGCCGCGGCCTCCCGGACCGACGTCAGCGAGGCGAGGTCGAGGGCGACCAGGCCGGTGTCCGGGCCGAGCTCGCCGGCGAGCGCCCGGCCGCGCCGCAGGTCACGGACGGCGAGGACGACCCGCCAGCCGGGGGTGGCGGCCAGGCGCCGGACGGTGGCCAGGCCCAGGCCGGAGGTGGCGCCGGTGACGAGTGCGGTGCGGGTCGTGCCCATGGGGGGAGCTCCCTCGGTCGAGTGGCTGGGACGTCGTCCCGGAGTGAGACTGTGTGTCAGACGGCGACGTCGTGTCAAGATGTCCCCGTGACCGAGACCGCCGCGCAGCGCCGCCGCCGGAGGACCCGCGTCGAGGTGACCCGCCGCGCCGTCGAGCTGTTCGCCGCGCGGGGGTACGCCGCCACGAGCACCGAGGAGGTCGCCGCGGCCGCCGACGTCTCGCGCAGCACGCTGTTCCGGCTGTTCTCCGACAAGGAGGACCTGCTGTTCGCCCTGGAGGACGAGCTGCTGGCCACCGCCCGGGCGGCCGTCGCGGAGGCCCCCGCGGACCTCCGGCCGTGGCCGGCGGTGAGCTGGGCCGCCGTCCGGATGGCCGGGGAGCTCGCGCCGCTGCGCGACCTCATGGTGCAGCGCGAGGAGGTCGTGGCCGCCGTCCCGGCGCTGCACCTGCGCGCCGCGGGGAAGCTGCGCCGCTGGGAGGCGTCGCTGGCCGAGGGGCTGCGCGACCGCGGCGTGCCCGGCGAGGACGCGCTGCTGCTCGCCAAGCTCGTCGTCGCCTGCTTCGAGGTGGCCCAGGCCGGCTGGCTGGGCGGCGACGCCGGGGACCTGCCCGCCCTGGTGACCGCCGCGCTCGACCGGCTTCCGGCGGCGCTGGAGAGCTGAGCCGCGCCGGCGTGCCGCCGCGACCGGGCTGCGCCGGCGGCGCCCGCCCGGCAGCATCGCGGGGGTGACCGCGCCGGTGGACGAGCTCGTCGCCCGCATGCAGCGCCTGCTCGACGGGCTTGAGGCGGCCGGCGACCCGGCGCGCTTCTTCCTCGGCACCTACCTGCGCACCACGCAGGCGGTGGGCGCCGCGATCGACGACGGGCTGTTCGAGGACGCCGGCTGGGTGACCGACTGGGACGTCGACTTCGCCGGGTGCTACCTCGACGCCCTCGAGGCGCACCGTCGCGACCCGGCGTCGCCGCCCGCGCCCTGGCGGGAGGCGTTCGGCGCCGACCCGGCCACTCGGCCCGAGGGGCACGTGCTGCTCGGGATGAACGCGCACATCAACTTCGACCTGCCGCAGTCCCTGGTGCGGGTCATCGGCCCGGCCGACTTCGCCGACCCCGCCGTGCTGGCCGCCCGCGCCCGCGACCACGAGCGGATCGACGAGGTGCTCGCCGCCCGCGTGGCCAGCGAGGACCGGGCGCTGCAGGCGGCGGGGTCGCGGCGGACCCTCGTCGACCGGGTGATGGCCGGGGCCAACCGGCGGGCCGCGCGGGTGCTGCTGCGCGAGTCGCGGCGGAAGGTGTGGGCCAACACCGCGGCGCTGCACGCCGCGCGGACGGCGGGCCCGGACGCCTACGCCCGGCGGGTGGCGCAACTGGAGTCCGCGGCCGCGGCGCGCGTGGCCGACCTGCGGCGCGGCGGGCCGGTGCTACTGCGGCTGGCCGTGCGCGGCTTCGGCGTCGTCCTGCCCCCGGCCTGACCGCCCCTGAAGTCCCGCCCGCGCTGCCGGATCGGCGCTCCGGGCGCAGGCTGTCCGGGGTGCCGCACCGGGCGGCGCGGGAGGAGCACCGCATGAGCGAGACCGGCCGGCCGCTGACCGGGAAGGTGGCCCTGGTGACCGGGGCGTCGTCGGGGATCGGGGAGGCCACCGCCGTCGCGCTGGCCGGTGCGGGCGCGGCCGTGGCGGTCGGCGCCCGCCGCGCCGACCGGCTCGAGGCGCTGGCGGGCCGGCTGCGCGACGGCGGCGCCCGCGTGCTGACCCTCGACCTCGACGTCACCGACGAGGCGTCCTGCCGGGCGGCCGTCGCCCGGACCCGCGAGGAGCTCGGCGGGCTCGACGTCCTGGTCAACAACGCCGGCGTCATGCTGCTCGGCACGATCGTCGGCGCCGACGTCGAGGACTGGCGGCGGATGCTGTCCACCAACGTCCTCGGCCTCATGTACATGACCCACGCGGCGATCGACGGCATGGTCGACCAGGGCTCGGGCGACGTCGTGAACATCTCGAGCGTCGCCGGGCGCACCGCCCGCAAGGGTGCGGGCGTCTACAACGCCAGCAAGTGGGCGGTGAACGCGTTCAGCGAGTCGCTGCGCCAGGAGGTGACGACCCGCGGCGTGCGGATCTCGCTGGTGGAGCCCGGCGCGGTGGCCACCGAGCTCACCGACCACATCACCCAGCCCGAGGCGAAGGCGGCGTCCCAGCGGATGGCCGCGGAGATGACGCCGCTGCAGGCCGAGGACGTCGCCCGCGCGATCGCCTACGTGGTGAGCCAGCCGCCGCACGTGGCGGTCAACGAGGTGCTGGTCCGTCCCACCGCCCAGGAGAGGTGACGCGACGGGCATGGGAAGCTGTCCGCACGTCCGGGGCGCCAGGACGTGCGGATGGCTTCCTATGCCGCGTCAGTCGGAGAAGACCTCGATCGACGCGCCCATCTCGACCAGGCGCTCGTAGAGGTGCTCGTAGCCGCGGGCGATGATGTCGACGTTGCGCAGCACCGACGTGCCGCGCGAGGCCAGCATCGCCAGCAGGATGCACACCGCGGGGCGCAGCGCCGGCGGGCACACGACCTCCGCGCTGCGCCAGCGGGTCGGGCCGGTCACCAGCACCCGGTGCGGGTCCATGAGCCGGACGTCGGCGCCCAGGCGGGTCAGGTCCGACAGGTGGATCGCCCGGTTGTCGTAGACCCAGTCGTGGATCAGCGTCGACCCGGTCGCCGACGCCGCGATGACGGCGAAGAACGGCAGGTTGTCGATGTTGAGGCCCGGGAACGGCATCGGGTGGATCTTGTCGATCGGGGCCTTGAGCTGCGACGGGTGGATGGTGACGTCGGCCAGCCGGGTGTGCCCGTTGTCGGCCAGGTACTCCGGCGAGCGCTCGAACCGCAGCCCCATCTCGGCCAGCACCGCGAGCTCGATCTCCAGGAACTCCACCGGCGCGCGGCGCACGGTGAGCTCCGAGTTGGTCACGATGCCCGCCGTCAGCAGGCTCATCGCCTCGACCGGGTCCTCGCTGATCGTGTAGTCGACGTCGGCGTCGAGGACGGCGCGGCCGGTCACGGTGAGCGTCGTCGTCCCGAGGCCCTCGACGCCCACGCCGAGCAGCTGCAGGTACAGGCACAGGTCCTGGACCATGTAGTTGGAGCTGGCGTTGCGGATGACCGTGGTGCCCTCGGTGCGGGCGGCGGCCAGCAGCGCGTTCTCGGTGACGGTGTCCCCGCGCTCGGTCAGCACGATGGTGCGCCGCTCGGTGGCCCGCGGGTCGACGGTGGCGTGGTACTCGCCGGCGTGCGCCTCGACGTCGAGGCCGAACGGCCGCAGCGCGATCATGTGCGGCTCGACCGTGCGGGTGCCGAGGTCGCAGCCGCCGGCGTAGGGGAGCCGGAACGTGCGGGCCCGGTGCAGCAGCGGGCCGAGGAACATGATGATGCTGCGGGTGCGGCGGGCGGCGTCGGCGTCGATGCCCGCGAGGTCGAGCTCGTCGGGGACGACGAGGGTCAGGTCGCGGCCGGCCCCGTCCCAGGTGGCGGAGACGCCGATGGAACGCAGCACGTCGAGGATCCGGTCGACCTCGACGATGCGGGCGACGTTGCGCAGCGTCGTGCGGCCGCGGTTGAGCAGCGCCGCGCACAGCAGGGCGACGGCGGCGTTCTTCGACGACTTCACCGTGACGCTGCCGCGCAGCGGCGTGCCGCCGGTGACGCGCAGGTGGGTGGGGCCGGCCGGGCCGACGCTGATGAGCTCGCTGTCCAGTGCCTCCGACAGGCGCCCGAGCAGCTCCAGTGTCAGGTTCTGGCCGCCCTGCTCGATGCGGGCGACGGCGCTCTGGCTGGTGGCCAGGCGCTCGGCCAGCTGCTGCTGGGTGAGGCCCCGGTGGCGGCGGGCGTCGCGCACCAGCGCGCCGATCCGGGCGGCGCTGGCGGCCGTGCCGAGGGGGGAGGGGGCGGGCGAGGGGGCCGTCGTCTCGGCCGGGATCTCGGTCGCGGTCACGGGGGGCCACGCTATCTCGTACATGAGATGGGGCCGCGCGCCACGCCGAGAGGGACCGGTCCGCCCGTCCCGTTCGGCAGACTGTCGCCATGGAGGTCCTCGTCACGGGAGGCAGCGGCCAGCTCGGCCGGACACTGGTGCCCGCACTGCAGGCTGCGGGCCACGACGTGCGGCAGATGTCGCGGCGCGGGGCGGGCCCCGGCGGGGTGCGCGGCGACCTCGCCACCGGCCGCGACCTCGCGCAGGCGGTCCGCGGCGCCGAGGTGGTCGTGCACGCCGCCAGCGACCCGCGGGGCAACCCCTGGGAGGTGGACGTCGCGGGCACCCGGCGCCTCGTGCAGGCGCTCGACCGCGGCCGGCTGCGGCACCTCGTGTACGTGTCGATCGTCGGCGTCGACCGGGTGCCCTTCGGCTACTACCGCGCCAAGTACGCCGCCGAGCAGGTGCTGCTCGCCTCCGGGCTGCCGGTGACGCTCGCCCGCGTCACCCAGTTCCACCCGTTCGTCGACGAGATGCTCACCACCGCCCGGCGCGGGCCGGTGCTCATCGTGCCGATGGGCTGGACCGCCGCTCCGGTCGACGTCGGCGAGGCGGCCGGGTTCCTCACCGAGCTCGCGGGCGGGCAGCCGACCGGCGACGTCGTCGAGTTCGGCGGGCCCGAGGACCTCTCGGCCGGCGACCTCGCCCGGGCCTGGGCGGCGGCGCGCGAACCCAACGTGCGGGTGGTGTCGACGCCGCTGCCGGGGAAGCTGTCGGCGGCGTTCCGGGAAGGCGGCGTGCTGCCCGGCGCCCGGGCCGCGCGCGGGCGGCGGACGTACGGCGAACACCTGCGCGGGGTCTGAACCCGGCGCCCGAGCGGCGCACCTCCGCTGCCGTTCTCCGCAGCGCGGCTGCCAGGCCCGGTGCCGCGTCGGGAAACCGCCAGCGGGGCGTCCCCGGGCCCGCCTAGGGTCCGCCCGTGCACCCCGCCCGCGCCGCCTCGCTGCCCGTCCTGTCCGCCGTCGCCGTCACCGTCCTGGCCTGGGCGTCGGCGTTCATCGGCATCCGGGCGGTCGGTGAGGACCTCTCGCCCGGGGCGCTGGCGCTGGGCCGGCTGCTGGTCGGGACGGCGGTGCTCGGACTGCTGTCCCTCGGCCGCGGCTGGGTGGCGCCGACGCGGCGGGAGTGGGGCCTGCTCGCCGTCTGCGGGGTGGGCTGGTTCGGCGTCTACAACGTCGCGCTCAACGCCGCCGAGCGGCACCTCGACGCCGGGACGACGGCGATGCTGGTCAACATCGGGCCGATCCTCATCGCCGTGCTGGCCGGGGTCTGGCTGGGCGAGGGCTTCCCGCGCTGGCTGGTGGCCGGGCTCGCCGTCGCCTTCGCCGGGGTGCTGCTGATCGGCATCGCCGGGCGCGGGTCCGGCGGCGACCTGCTCGGCGTGCTGCTGTGCCTGGTCGCGGCGGTGACCTACGCCGCCGGCGTGGTGGCGCAGAAGCCGCTGCTGCGCCGGCTGCCGGGCCTGCAGGTGACGGCGACGGCGTGCGCGATCGGCGCGGCGTGCTGCCTGCCGTGGGCCGGCGTGCTGGCTGCGGAGGTGGCCGCGGCGCCGGCGTCGTCGGTGCTCGGCACGGTCTACCTCGGCGTGGTCCCGACGGCGCTGGCGTTCAGCACCTGGGCCTACGCGCTCGCCCGCATGCCCGCGGGCCGGCTGGGCGTGACCACCTACCTGGTGCCGCCGCTGGTGGTGCTCCTGTCCTGGCTGCTGCTCGACGAGGTGCCGGCGGCGCTGGCCGTCGTCGGCGGCGTGGTCTGCCTGGCCGGGGTGGCGGTGTCGCGGCGGCGGGGCCCGGTGCGCGCGGCGGCGCCGGTGCCCGTGCCCGTGCAGCGGTAGGCGGACGGGGGTCAGCGGCGGCGCGGGCCGGCCCAGGGGTCGTCGGGGTCGAGGTCGTCGTGGGCGTCGTCGTGCGCGTCGTCGTCCCCGTCGGCGGCCGTGCGGGGGGACTCCCGGCGGCGGGCGGCGGCCTCGAGGGCGTCGTCGCGCTCGGCGCTGCGCCGGGCGCGGGCGAGGCGCTCCTCCTCGCGCTCGGCGGCCCGCCGCTGGCGGCGGGTGGGGCCGGTGACCGGCTCGCTGCGGGTCCGGGTCAGCCACCACAGCGACGGGCCGGTCAGCGCCAGCGCGAGGGGCAGCACGTAGGCCGCGGCGCGCTCGGTGCCGCCCTCGCCGAGCAGCTCGACCACCCCGGCGCCGTAGAAGACCGTCATCGCGGTGGCGAACAGGCCGCCGAGGGCCAGCGTGGTGCCCAGCGCCTCCGACCACGGCCGCACGGCGTAGGCCAGCGCGATGACCCCCAGGCCGCCGGCCACGAGGTAGAGGACGGCGCCGGTGGTGTGCAGGGCCGGGCTGGTCAGCCGGGGGAAGACGCCGACGAGCAGGACGCCGAGCGCCGCGGCGCCGAGCAGGCCGACCGCGGGCCGGGCGGCCCGCCCGCGCAGCGCGGGCAGCAGCGCCACGGCGCCCGCACCGATGAGCGCGGCCTGCACCACGAACGAGGTGTTCATCAGCGCCGCGCCGGGCCGGGTGGCGTCGCCGAGCGCGCTGATGACGTCGGCCGAGCGCGAGTAGGGCAGGGGGGAGCGCAGCTGGACGATCGTCTCGACGACGAAGAACTGCAGGGTCAGCACCCAGGCGAGGGCGCCCCCGGCGATCCGTTTCCGTGGCACACGACCCATCGTCCCAGCCCCCACCCGGGGACCGGGCCGTCAGGGCGGTCGTCAGGGGAGGAGGGCCCGGACGGCGGCGTGCTGGGCGGGCGTCAGGTACGAGGGGTTGCTGCCGGCGGGCATGCGCAGCACCTCCGCGTCGCGCGCGACGGGGTCGGCGAGCAGGTCGGCGCGCGGCAGCGGGGCGGGCAGCAGGGTCACCCGGACGACGGCGACCGGCCCGCGCTCGTCCGCGCCGACGTCGCCGGCCAGTGATCCCACGGCGTGCACCCCGGGGCGGTCGCGGCCGCTGAGCCAGAGCAGCACGGGCGCGCCCGGGCGCATGAGCGCGACGCGGTACGAGGCGCGCAGGCACCGGGTGAACTCGCGCTCCTCGCCGGGGTGCCAGCCGGGGACGAGCACCTCCGGCGGCCGGGCGGTCTTCACCAGCCAGCAGCCGACGTCGTCGGGGCCGAGGCGGGTCACGGGGTCATCCCAGCAGGAGGGCACGATGGGCGCGTGCCGCCGCCGGGTCCCCGCCCCGGGGACCCGGCACCGCGGCGCACCTCGGCGGCGGTGTTCCTCGCCGGGCTCGCCGTGTTCGCCGTCCTCTACGCCCCCCAGGCCCTGCTGCCGGAGCTCACCCGGGCGTTCGGGGTGTCCCCGACGGCGGCCACGCTGACGGTCTCGGCGGCCACCGTCGGGCTGGCGCTGGGCCTGCTGGTGCTCGGGCCGCTGTCCGACCGCGTCGGGCGCACGCCGGTGCTGCACGCCTCGCTCGCCGCGGCCACCGTCCTCGCCGTCCTCGCCGCGCTGGCCCCCACCTGGCCGGTGCTGCTCGTCCTGCGGGGCCTGCAGGGGTTCGCCCTCGCCGGGCTGCCCGCCGTGGGCGTGGCCTACCTGCGCGAGGAGCTGCACCCCTCGGTGAGCTCGCGGGCGATCGGGCTGTTCGTCGGCGGGACGGCGATCGGGGGCCTGAGCGGCCGGGTGCTGTCCGGTGCGCTGGCCGACCTCGGCGGCTGGCGGACCGCGCTCGGCGGGATCGCCGCGCTGGCGGTGGGCTGCACCGTCGCCGTCCGGGTGCTGCTGCCGGCGCAGCGCCGGTTCACGCGGGTGCTGCGGGAGACGCCGGTGCTCCGCCAGCTCGCCCGCGGCTTCGGCGACCCGGTGCTCCTCGGCCTGTACGCGCTGGCGGCGCTGCTGATGGGCGGGAACGTCGCCGTGTACAACGCCGTGACGTTCCGGCTGGAGAGCGAGCCGTACGCGCTGTCCCCGGCGCTGGCCGGGCTGGTCTTCCTCACGTACCTGCTGGGCTCGGTGAGCTCGCCGCTGGCCGGGGGACTGGCCGAGCGGGCCGGGCGGCGCCTGGTCGTGCCCGTGGCGCTGCTGGTCGCCGGGGCGGGCCTCGCGCTGACGCTGGCGCGGCCGCTGGCGCTCGTCGTCGCCGGGCTCGCGGTGCTCAACGTGGGCTTCTTCGCCGCGCACGGGGTGGCCAGCGGCTGGGTGGCGGCGCGGGCCGCGCTGGGCGGGCGCCCCGTCGGGCAGGCGGCCTCGCTGTACTCGTTCTGGTACTACGTCGGCTCGTCCGTGGGCGGCACGCTGGCCGGGCGGGCCTGGGCCGACGGCGGGTGGCCCGCCGCGGCCGCCGTCGCCGGCACCGGCTTCGGCGGGGCGCTGCTGCTGGCCCTGCTGCTCGGCCGCAGCCGCAGCCTGCAGGGCCGCTGAGGAGCCGGGTGGGCGCCGGTGCGGCGCCCACCCGCGGGACCCCGGTCGGTCGCCTCAGTCGGTCGCGGAGTGGAACTCCGCGCCGGCGGGGTCGGCGTCGTCGGAGCCGACGGCCTGCCGCTCCTGCTCGGTGCGGTGCTGCAGCGCGTCGTCGTTGGGGCGCGGGTCGGCCCCGGCGTGCTCCTGGCGGTCGCGCGGCGCCGACTCCTCGGTGTCCATCACGTCGTCGAGGGTGGGGCGGTCGGGCTCGGTCATCGCGGTACCTCCGCTGCGTCGTCGTCGATCGGTCCCGACGGCCATAGCCGTGACGCCGCCCCGGTAACCGCTCAGCGCTGTTCGAGTGACGCGGCCGGCAACCAGGCCTCGACGAGCACCGGCCCGTGCGGGCCGGGGACGGCGTAGGCCACCCGCCCCTGCCAGCCCTCCGGCTGCTGCCGCCACTCCACGAGCAGCCCGGGCACCGTGCCCGACGTGCCGGGCGGCGTGTGCACCCAGCAGTGCCGGCCCGTGCCGTCCTCGCGGGCGCGCGGCGGGACCGCCCGGGCTGGGGGAGCGGTGGGTGCGGCGGAGACGCCGGAGTCGGCGGCCCGCTCGCCGAGCGACGGACGTGAGGACCCCCGGTTCATCCCGCCTGCCACCCGCGCAGTCTGGCACGCCCGTCGAACACGCGTTCGACCGGCGGAGACGACGGACGCCCCCCGCGAGCGGTGCTCGCGGGGGGCGTCCGGGTGTGCCGTGCGGTCGGGCGCCGAGTGGTCAGCGGATCGCGGTGATCCGCCCCTCGCCACCCACCGGGTAGTCGTCAGCGGTGACGCGGCCGCCGAGCTCGACCCGCAGGTGCTGCAGGAAGGCCTGCTGGTAGGTGACCGGCAGGACGGTGAAGGCGACACCCGCGAAGGGGTAACCGTCACCACCGCGGAGCGTGAAGTCGTTCGTGGCGACCGAGATGGTGCTGAGCGCGCCGGTCGGGGTGCCGCCCTGGACCAGCACGGTGCCGTCGTCGAGGACGAGGTCGACGACGCGGTCACCGACGGCCCGCGTCGGGTCGTAGCTGACCCGGTAGCCCGCCGCCTGGGCGAAGCGCCCGTCCGGCTGCAGCACACCGCCGGTCACCGCACCCGACAGGCCGTGCTCCACGCCGGCGATGAACGTGTCGACCGGCATGGCCGGGGCCACGGCGACGAAGTTGCTGAACGGCAGCACCGTGTAGGTGTCGAGCTCGGTGATCGGCCCGGCCGGGATCGTCGAGGCGTTGCGGATGCCGCCGCCGTTCTGCAGGGCCACGACCGGCGGGGCGATGCCCGCTGCGGCCGCCTCGTCCTGGCCGGCGGTGAGGAGGGCGTCGGCGACCAGGTCGCCCAGGTTGGTCTCCCGGCTCCGCACGTCGTTGCGGAGGCCGTTGAGCGGCACCTCCGAGGTGGCGACGACCTGCTGGGCCAGGCCCGTGACGTAGCGCTGCACCGGCGCGACGACGTCACGCGCGACGACCGCGTCCGGCTGCACGGCGTCGGGCCCGGCGGCCACGACGGGCAGGGGGCGCGAGGCGGCGTCGTCCACGTTCAGTACCCGGCCGGCCGCGTCGAAGTTCACGACGAGGCGGCCGACGTAGGTGTACAGCGCGTTCGTGGTCACGACCGGGACGACCCGGCCGTCGGCGTCGGTCGGCGTCAGCGGGTAGGCGCCGGCGGGGGTGACCCCGTTGGCGACCAGTGGGTCGCCGGGGCTGGCGAGCAGCTCGTGGCCGCCGCCGCCGACGATCACGTCGACCCCGCGCAGCTGGCCGGCGAGCGCGACCTCGTTGTCGATGTCCTGCAGGTGCGAGACCAGCACGACCTTGTCCACGCCGGCCCGGGTGTAGGCGGCGGCCTGGGCGTTGGCGATCGAGGCGAGCGCCGGGTCGACGGTCACGCCGCGCGAGCTGGTCAGCTGGGGCAGGTCGGGCGTGGTCAGGCCGATGATGCCGATCCGCTCACCCCGTACGTCCTGCACGGAGCTCGTGACGATCGTGCCGTCGGCGACGCGGGCGGCCAGCGTGGGCTCCGCGCCGAAGCCGAGGTTGTTGGACACGAACGTCGTGTCGTCGACGTCGCCGAGCCAGTCGGCGAGGAACTCGGGGCCGAGGTCGAAGTCGTGGTTGCCGAGGATCGAGACGTCGAACCCGGCCTCGTCGAACGCGAGGGCGTCGTAGTTCGGCGCGCCCTCCTGCTGGCTGGCCGCGAGGTTCGGGCCGGGCAGGAAGTTGTCGCCCGCCGAGATGGTCAGCACGCCGCGCTTGCCGGCCTGGCCGGCACCGGGGCGGCCGGTGGTGGCGGCGTGCTGCTCTCGCTGCACGAGCTCGACGAACCGGTCGACGCCGCCGTAGGTGTAGCCGGTGCTCGTGGTGGTCGGCAGCAGCGCGGACTCGAGGTCGTTCGCGTGCAGGATCGTCAGGGTGAAGTCCGGCCGGGGGGTGGACTGGCCCCCGCCGGGAGCGGCTGCGGCCGTGCCGGTGAGGACGCCGCTCGCCAGGGTCGCCGCAGCGGCGGTCAGGACGACGCCGCGGCGGATGGTGCGGTGGGACATGACGCTCCGGAGGTCGGGGGTGCGGGCTGGGGAACGGTCCCTCACGGAGGTGACGGGACCGTGACCGGCAGGTGAGCGGGCGCCGACGAACCGCTCGCTCATCGTCGCCGGGGTGTCACCGGCCGTCAGCGTAGCCGTCACGATGGGTGTCTACGGTGGGACCGTTCCGTCACCATCCGAGAGGACCTCCGTGCACCTCCTCCCGCCCGACCGGCGCGTGCTCGCGCGCCGGATGGCACTCGGCACCGCCGCCGCGTCCATCGCCGTCGTGGGTCTCCCCACGGTCGCCTCGGCCGCCCCGCCGTCCCAGCCGTTCATCTCCGAGATCCACTACGACAACGACGGCGCCGACGCCGGCGAGTTCGTGGAGGTCACCTTCCCCGCCGGATCGCCCACGACGGGCTGGACCGTCGAGCTGTACAACGGCTCGAACGGGCAGCGCTACGACAGCGACCCCGTCGCCCCGAACGGCGTCGGTGTCGGGGTCGTGAACTACACGGGCACGCTGCAGAACGGATCCCCGGACGGCGTGGCGCTCGTCCGGGACGGTCAGGTCGTCGAGTTCCTGTCGTACGAGGGCGTGTTCGCCGCGACCAGCTCCACCGCCTCGGGCAGGACGAGCACCGACATCGGCGTGAGCGAGGCCGGCACGGAGCCGGTCGGGCAGTCGCTCTCGCGCACCTACGACGCGGCGACCGACAAGCTCGTCTGGGCCGGTCCCGCCACGGCGACCCCCGGGGCGTTGAACGCCGGGGGCACCACCACGCCGCCGCAGCCGGCCACGCCCGTCTGCGACGTGGCACCGACGCACGAGATCGGCGCCGTCCAGGGCACCGGCGCCACCAGCCCGCTCGTCGGGCGGCAGGTCACCGTCCGGGGCACCGTCGTCGGCGACGTCGCGGGCTTCAGCGGCTTCTACCTGCAGGACGTCGACGGCGACGGCGACGCGGCCACCTCCGACGGCGTCTTCGTGTTCAGCCCCGTCGCGGTGGACCTGGGCGACACGGTCGCCGTCACCGGCGAGGTGACCGAGTTCGGCGGCCAGACGCAGCTCACCAGCCGCCAGGACGTGGCGGTCTGCGCCGAGGGCTCCGCCGAGGACCTCCCCGACGCGGCCCCGCTCGACCTGCCGGCCGACCACGCCGCCCGCGAGCGCCTCGAGGGCATGCTCGTCGCGCCCGTGGACACGCTCACCGTGAGCGAGGTCTTCGACCTCACCAGCTTCGGCGAGCTCACCCTCTCCGAGGGCGGCGTCCTCGTGCAGCCCACCGAGGTCGCCCGCCCGGGCACCCAGGAGGCCGCGGCGGTCATGACCGCCAACACCCTGCGGCGCATCGTCCTCGACGACGGGCTCAGCGCCCGGGTCACCACCACGACACGGCCGTACCTGTCGCCGTCCACCCCGGTCCGGGTGGGCGACGAGCTCACCTTCACCGAGCCGGTGGTCCTCGGCTACGGCTTCAACCAGTGGCGGCTGCAGCCGGCCGACGGCACCGCGGACGGCGTCTTCGCCCCGCAGAACACCCGCCCGGCGGCGCCCGACGCGGTCGGCGGCGACGTGCAGATCGGCGCGTTCAACGTGCTGAACTACTTCCTGACCTTCGACCAGAGCGTCGGCCGCGGCGCTCGCAACGCCGAGGAGTTCGAGCGGCAGGCCGGCAAGATCGTCCCGGCCATCGCGGCGCTCGACGCCGACGTCGTCAGCCTGCTGGAGATCGAGGACACCGACTCCACCGGCCTGACCCCCGGCAACGCCGACACCGCGCTCGCCGACCTGGTGCGCCGGCTGAACACGGCCGCGGGCGCCGAGGTCTGGAGCTACGTGCCGATGCCGCGGGAGCTCTACGGCGTCGACCGGGACGTGATCCGCAACGGGATCATCTACCGCAACGACGTCGTCCAGCCGGTCGGCGCCCCCGCCGGGCTCGTCGACGAGTCGGTCTGGTCCAACGCCCGCGAGCCGCAGGCGCAGACCTTCGTCAAGGACGGCGACGCGTTCACCGTCATCGCCAACCACTTCAAGTCCAAGAGCGCCGGCGACGCGACCGGCGACAACGTGGACGCCGGTGACGGCCAGGGCCAGTGGAACGGCGACCGCGTCCGCCAGGCGGCGTCCGTGGCGGCGTTCGCGCAGGCCATCGCCGACCGCACGGGCGACCGCGACGTCGTCCTCATGGGTGACCTCAACGCCTACACCCAGGAGGACCCGATCGAGCGGCTGCGCCAGGCGGGCTTCACCGACCTCGGCGAGCGCTTCGACGAGGGCCGCTACAGCTACGTCTTCGACGACATGTCCGGCTCGCTGGACCACGCGATGGCGACGGCGGAGCTCACCGCGAAGGTCACCGACCTGGCGCACTGGAACATCAACTCGGTCGAGTCGTTCGCCTACCAGTACACGGGCGACCGGGCCCTGTACGCGGCTGACCCCTACCGCTCCAGCGACCACGACCCGATCGTGTTCGGCATCGACCTGGCCGAGCGCTGCAACGGACTCGTCCCGACGATCCGCGGCACGGCCGGGAACGACACGCTGCGCGGCACCAACGGCGTCGACGTGATCATGGGCCTCGGCGGCGACGACGTGATCACCGGCGGCAACGGCGACGACGTCATCTGCGGCGGCGCCGGCACCGACCGGCTGGCCGGGGAGAACGGCAACGACGTGCTGCTCGGCGGGTTCGGCGTCGACACCCTCGAGGGCGGGAACGGCGACGACACGCTCGTCGGCGGCCCCGGCGCGAGCGACGTCCTGACCCAGGGCCGCGGCGCCGGCAGCGGCGAGCAGGACGGCCGCGAGTCGTAGTCCGCACCTGAGAACGCGTCCGGCGCGGCACCCGAGCGGGTGCCGCGCCGGAGGCGTCTGCGGGGCCGCTCAGTCCCGGGAGGCCTCCCCACCGGGCTGCTCGCCGATGGCGTCCTCCTCCGGGTCGGTGGTCGCGCGGACGCCGTCGGCCAGGGTGCGCGCCACCTCCTTGAGCAGCGCGTGCCCCGGGAGGTCCTCCACGGTCACCGGCAGCGGCAGCGACCAGTTGGGCCGGTCGGTGGTGCCGGGCATGTTCGGGCGGCGGCGCTCGGCGAGGGCGTCGTCGAGCGTGGCCGACAGCAGCAGCGACGGCGCCCGGCCGAGCAGCTCGTGCGCCCGCTTGACCGCCGTCTCCGGCCTCGCGTTCCTCCGCAGCCCGGGCAGGCGCTCGAGCAGCGACGCCCGGCCGCGCTCGAGCTCCTCGTCGGTGCCCGTGCCGTACCGGCGCTGCTCCTCGACGTCGGCCCCGCTCCACAGCCCGGCGACCGTCGGGAGGTCGTGCGTGGAGATGGCGGCCATGGCCTCCTCGGGCCACTCGGCCGGGTCGTCGTCCTCGAACCACAGCAGCCGGTAGCTGAGGATCCCGTGCTCGGCCAGGGCCTCCCGGACGCCGTCCTCGACCGTGCCGAGGTCCTCGCCGACGACGACCGCCTGCGCCCGGTGGCTCTCCAGCGCGACGATGTCGAGCAGGTCCTCGGCGGGGTAGCGGACGTAGGCACCGTCGGCCGCGGAGCCGCCGGTGGGCACCCACCAGAGCCGGAACAGGCCCATGACGTGGTCGATGCGCAGGCCGCCGGCGCCGGCCATCGTGGCGCGGATCGACTCGACGAACGGCTCGTAGTCCCACGCCCGCAGCCGCCACGGCACCAGCGGCGGGGAGCCCCAGTCCTGGCCCTGCGAGTTGAACTCGTCCGGGGGCGCGCCGACCGTGGCGCCCTGCGCGAGCACGCCCTGCCAGGTCCACGCGTCCGCGCCGCCGCCGGCCACGCCGATCGGCAGGTCCTGGATGACGGTCATGCCCTCGGTGGCCTGCTCGAGCTGGCGCGACAGGCACCACTGGAGCCAGGCGTGGAAGGCGACGTCGCGCTCGTGGTCGGCGACGAACCGGCCGACGGCGTCGCTGCGCGGGTCCTGCAACTCCTCGGGCCAGTCGTGCCAGTCGGGGCCGTGGGCGTCGGCGAGGGCGCACCAGGTGGCCCAGTCCTGCAGCTTCTGGCCCTGGTGCCACCACCAGTCGGGGAAGGCGGGCTCGTCGCGGCCGGTGGCGTCGAACACCCGGCGCAGCACCTCGCGCTTGCGTGCCCAGATCGCGTCGCGGTCGACGAGCTCGCCGTCGTTGAGCGCGCGGCCGGCGTCGTCGTCGAGGTCGACCCGGTCGGCGCCGGGCACCTCGGCGACCCGCAGGTACAGCGGGTTGCGGAAGCGGCGGGTGGCCGGCAGGTAGGGGCTGGCCTCCTGCTCCGGGGTGGGGGCGACGGCGTGCAGCGGGTTGATGAGCACGAAGCCCGCGCCCTGGTCCGCGGCCATCTCGCGGACCGCGCGGAGGTCGGCGAGGTCGCCGATGCCCCAGCTCGCGCGGCTGCGGGTGGCGTAGAGCTGCACCGCCCACCCCCAGGCGCGGTCCTCGGGCAGCCAGCAGCGGCCCGGGGAGACGATCAGCCGCCGCCGCGGCCCGCCGGGCGCCTGCAGCCAGTGGTAGCCGAGCGGGAAGTCGGCGGGCAGTTCGCCGTCCACGTGCCGGGAGGAGCCGTCCTCCAGGGTCACCTCGGCCTCGTCGACCTCCAGGACGTCCCCGGGCCGGGCCACGATGGGCGCGCGCTCCTCGAGGTCCTCCGGCGGCTCGCCGATCACCTCCCGCAGGCGGTCGATGGTGGCCTGGGCGACCTCGTGTTCCTCGTCGAGGGCGTCGAGCCAGGTGGCGTCGATGCCCCACCGGTCGGTGCTGGGGGTGCGTGTCACCCCCCGATCCTCACGGCGCGCGCGGCTGATCGCAGCGCAGACGCGGCGTGGTGCCGCTCTCTCCCCTGAGCGGGGGCAGACTCGCGCCGTGCCGACCTGGCTGCTGGTGCACCCGCCCCTGCTCGGGCCCGCCGTCCTCGGCCCGCTGGCCGACGAGCTGCGCGCCCGCGGGGCGGCCGTCGCCGTGCCCGACCTGTGGGGGCTGGTGCAGGACCCGGCGTCGTCCGCGCCTTCGGCCGCGGGCTGGGACCGGCGCTGGGCCGCCGCCGTCCCGCGCGCCGACGTCGCCGTCGCCTTCTCCGGGGCGGGCATCGTGCTGCCCGCGGTGGCCGCCGCGGCCGGGGCGGGCCGCGCGGTGTGGCTGGACGCCGTCCTCCCGCCCGCGTCCGGGACGGCGGGGTGGCCGGCCGACGTCCGCGCGCTGGTCGGCCCGCTCACCGGCGACGACGGCCGGGTGGCCGACTGGACGACCTGGTGGGGGCCCGATGCGATGGGCGAGCTGCTGCCCGACGCCGGCGTGCGGGCCGCCGTCCTCGCCGAGGGACACCGGCTGCCGGCCGACCTGTGGTCGACGCCGGTCGAGGTCCCGCCGGTGACCGCCGCGGCCCGGTACGTGCACCTGTCGGCGTCCTACGACGGCGACGCGACGGCGGCCCGGGACCGCGGCTGGCCGGTCGCCGGCGACGGCCGCGGCGCCCACCTCGACGTCGCCACCGCCCCGGCGCGCGTCGCGGACCTGCTCGGCTGACCGGGTTGCGGCACGGACCGGTCCCGTGGCCGGGGGCCGCCGACTCCGGTAGGCACGAGCGGTGACCGTGATCGGCTTCCACAACTCCCACGAGCAGGTCCACCCCGCGGACCTGCTCGCCGCCTCGCAGCACGCCGAGCAGGTCGGCTTCACCGCCGCCATGTGCTCCGACCACCTGACCCCGTGGAACCCGCGTCAGGGGGAGTCGGGGTTCGCGTGGTCGTGGCTGGGCGCGGCCCTGGCCACCACCGGGCTGCCCTTCGGCGCGGTGAACGCGCCCGGCCAGCGCTACCACCCGGTGATCGTCGCCCAGGCGATCGCCACCCTCGGCGCCATGTTCCCCGGCCGGTTCTGGGTGGCACTGGGCTCCGGCGAGGCCATGAACGAGCACGTCACCGGGCACGTCTGGCCGGACAAGTCGCTCCGCGACGCCCGGCTGCGCGAGTGCATCGACGTCATCCGCGCGCTGCTGGCCGGCGAGGAGGTCAGCCACGACGGGCTCGTCGTCGTCGACCGCGCCCGGATCTGGACGCTGCCCGAGCAGCAGCCGGCGCTCATCGCCCCCGCCGTCACCGCCCGCACCGCCGGCCGGCACGCCGACTGGGCCGACGGCCTGGTCACCATCAACCAGCCGCACGACGTCCTGCGCGACGTCATCGCCTCCTACCGCGACGCCGGCGGGCAGGGGTCGCTGACCATCCAGGTGCACGTCTCCTGGGACCCCGACGAGGACCGCGCGCTGGAGATCGCCCACGACCAGTGGCGCAGCAACGTGTTCCCGCCGCCGCTGTGCTGGGACCTCGACACGACGACGGCGTTCGACCAGGCCAGCGAGTACGTCCGCCCGGAGGACGTGACGTCGGCGGTCCGGGTGTCCTCCGACCTCGGCCAGCACGCCGCGTGGCTCAACGAGTACGTCGACCTCGGCTTCGACCAGGTCTACATCCACCACGTCGGCAAGGAGCAGACGGCGTTCCTCGACGCGTTCGGGGAGAAGGTGCTGCCGCAGCTCGACGTCACCCGCCCGGCGCCCGCGGTGTCGGTGCGCCCGCTGCGGCCGCAGCAGGAGCCGCAGCCCGCCGTCCTGAAGTAGCCGCCCGGCTGTCCGTTGATCATCGGATGCGTGCACGGTCCGCCGGCGTGTCCGCCCGTGTCGCGTGCACGCATCCGATGATCGACGCGGATCGGCGCCGGCCGAGCGGACCGGCGTCGTCCGGTTGCCCCGCGCGCCCGGGGTCGACAGGCTCGGCCGCGTGAAGATCACCGACACCGCGGATCTCTGGTGGAAGACGGCCGTCGTCTACTGCCTCGACGTCGAGACCTACCTGGACTGGAACGACGACGGCATCGGCGACTTCGCGGGCCTCGCCCAGCGCATCGACCACCTCGCCGACCTCGGCGTCACCTGCCTGTGGCTCATGCCCTTCTACCCGACGGCCGAGCGCGACGACGGCTACGACATCACCGACTTCTACGGCGTCGACCCCCGGCTGGGCAGCCACGGCGACCTGGTCGAGGTCATCCGCACCGCCAACGACCGCGGCATCCGGGTGATCGCCGACCTCGTCGTCAACCACACCTCGATCGAGCACCCGTGGTTCCAGCAGGGCCGGCGCAGCAAGGACGACCCGTTCCACGACTTCTACGTCTGGCGCGACGACGAGCCGCCGGACACCTCCGACCAGGTCGTCTTCCCCGACCAGGAGGACTCCGTCTGGACGTTCAACGAGCCGACGGGGGAGTGGTACCTGCACCGCTTCTATAAGGAGCAGCCCGACCTCGACGTCACCAACCCGCGGGTCCGCGACGAGGTCGCCAAGATCATGGGCTTCTGGCTGCAGCTGGGCCTGTCGGGCTTCCGCGTCGACGCCGTCCCCTTCTTCCTGGAGACCGAGGGCGGCACCGACGCCGACCGGTTCCCCGACCCGCACGAGTACCTGCGGTCGCTGCGCTCCTTCCTCGGCCGGCGCACCGGCAGCGGCGTGCTGCTCGGCGAGGTGAACCTGCCGCACGAGCAGCAGCGGGACTTCTTCGGCGGTGACGACGGCGACGAGCTGACGATGCTCTTCGACTTCGTCGGCATGCAGGCGATGTACCTGTCGCTGGCCCGGGCCGACGCCGGCCCGCTCGTGAAGGCGCTGGTGGAGCGCCCGTTCGTCGACCCCGACAGCCAGTGGGCCACGTTCGTGCGCAACCACGACGAGCTCACCCTCGACAAGCTCTCCGAGGACGAGCGCAAGGAGGTCTTCGCCGCCTTCGGGCCCGAGGAGCGGATGCAGGTCTACGGCCGCGGCCTGCGCCGCCGCCTCCCGCCGATGCTCGACGGCGACCCGCGGCGGGTCCGCATGGTCTACAGCCTGCTGTTCTCGCTGCCCGGCACGCCGGTGCTCTTCTACGGCGAGGAGATCGGCATGGGGGAGGACCTCTCCGCCGAGGGTCGCCTCGCCGTGCGCACGCCGATGCAGTGGACGGCGGGCACGAACGGGGGCTTCTCCACCGCCGACGCCGACCGGCTGCCCGGGCCGGTGGTCGAGGGCGGCTTCGCGCCGGAGTTCGTCAACGTCGGCGACCAGCGCCGCGACGAGGACTCGCTGCTGTCGTTCATGAAGCTGCTCATCCGCCGCTACCGGGAGTCGCCGGAGCTCGGCTGGGGCAGCTTCCGGGTGCTCGAGCAGCCGCACGCGTCGGTGCTGGCGCACGTGTGCGAGTGGGACGACGGGACGCTGCTGGCCGTGCACAACCTCGGTCCCGAGCCGCGCACCGTGCCGCTCACCCTCGACGGCTGCGATGCCTCGCACCGGCTGGAGGACCTGCTGGTCACCCAGTCCACGCCGATCGGGGCCGACGGCGCGGTGGAGCTGACGCTCGACGGCTACGGGTACCGCTGGCTGCGGGTGGTCGCCGAGGGCAGCCGCCGGCTGCTGTGACCGCCGGTCACCGGCGCTCGACGGGCGGTGCCCGCGCGCCGGGCGCTGGTCCGGCGCCCGGCGGCGGTCCCGGCGCGCCCGGGAGCCTGCCCGGTGCTGTCGGACGGCCCGCCTAGCGTGCTCGGACGATGACCGATCCCGCCGCTCCGCAGCCCGTCCCGCAGGCCCCCGGCCAGCAGCCGGCCCTCCCGTCCGCCACCCCGCCGGGTGGCGGCGCGCCGGTCACCGCCCCGCTGACCGCGCCCGGCGCCACCGCCGCCGGTGCGGGCCCGGCGCCCGGCGCATCCGCCGCGTCCGCCGCCCCGGCGGTCGTGCCCGAGCAGCTGCCGCCCGGGCACCAGGCCACCGGGCCGCTGCCGGGGCGCCCGCCCGCGCCGCCGGCCGACCCGTCCGTGACCCCGCGCCGGCGCACGGTCCCGCGCGTGCGCATGGGCCCGTGGGCGCCGGTGGCGGGCGGGGCGCTCGGCCTCGTGGCCGGGGTGGTCGCCGTCCTGCTGCTCGCCGGGCGGGCCGACGGCTACGCGGAGGGCCTCTCGCTCACCCTGCTGGTCGTCGGGCTCACCCTGCTCGGCGCCGCCGGTGTGCTGCTGGCCGACGAGGTGCGGGTGGTGCGCCGCGGCACCAGCGACGCCGGCGTCCGCCCGCAGTGGGTGGAGGCCACCGCGGGCCTGGTCAACGGGCTCACGCCCGCCCGGCTGCTGCTGGGCACGTCGGCCTTCGTGCTGTTCCTCTCGGCCTACGCCGCGACCTGACCGCCGCGACCTGACCGCCGCGACCTGACCGCCGCGACCTGACCGCCGCGACCTGACCGCCGCGACCTGACCGCCGCGACCTGACCGCCGCGACCTGACCGCCGCGACCTGACCGCTGGCTGAGCCGGCGCGCGGTCGCGCCGGCTCAGGCCCCGGAGTCCTGGTGGTGGTCGGGGTCGCGCAGCTCGCCCGGGTCCATCCGCCCGTCGACGATGTCCCCGGCGAGGTCGTCGACGACGCGGCCGGTGGCGAACGCGTGCGCCCGCAGCACGGTCAGGGTGTCGACGACGTCGAGGTCGAGGGCCACCGAGGCGACGCCGGTCGCCTGCCAGACCCGGTTGCGGCGGCGGGCGTCGGGGGAGTCCCACCAGCGGGCGCCCTCGTCGGCCCGCGCCCCGCCCGAGGAGCGCACCATCTCCTCCGTGAGCACCAGCACCGCGGCCTCCACCTCCTCGCGCGGCACGCCGGTCAGCGTGTCCAGCTCGCGGGCGTAGAGGTCGACCACGATCGTCGGGCCCAGCGGCGGCGCCAGCGGCAGCGAGAACACCGCCCGGAAGGGCGTCTCGCCGAGCAGCGCGTCGTGCAGTTCGGGCCAGTTGCGGTTGATGTCCTCGATGTCGAACACGATCGCCCGCCCGGTGTCGTGCGCCCGCAGGCACGGCCCGTCGCCGGTGGTGAACTGCAGCTGCTCGGCCCGCGAGGTGGTGCGGTCGCTGGCGCCGATCGGCGTCCGCAGGCCCGCGCCCTCGTGGATGCTCAGCGCGGCGCCGTCGACGCCGACCGCCTGCGCGAAGGCCCGGGCCAGCCGGGAGGGGGCCATCTCGGGGCCGTCCTCGCCGTCCCCCGGGGGGTCCTGCAGTGCCTCGAGGAAGCGCCCCGCCGCGTCGTCCGACGTCACCGATCCGGTCTCCTCACGTTCCGATCGCGCGACCACCTTCGTGCACGGCCGCGGGCGGCACCACACCGGGGTCGCTCAGCGGTACGCGTCGACGGCGAGCACCACGGCCAGCGCCAGCCCGGCGACCGCGATGAGCCGCCGCAGCAGCGCCTGCGGGGCCCGGCGCACCACCCGCGGGCCGAGTCGCCCGCCCACCAGGCAGCCCAGCGCGAGGGGCAGGGCCGCGCTCCAGGCCACGTCGGCCAGCACGATGAAGCCGACGGCGGCCACCGCGTTGGCCGACCCGAGGACGACGTTCTTGAGCGCGTTGCTGCGCGGCAGCGCCTCGCCGGTGCCGAGCAGCACGGTGGCCAGCAGCAGCACGCCCGCGGCCGCGCCGAAGTAGCCGCCGTACACGGCGATCAGCCCGGTGAGCGCGACCAGCCACCAGGGGTCCCGCGCCCCGTGCGCCCGGCGCCCCTCGGCGGCCAGCTCGGCCGGCGGCCGCTGCAGCAGGATGGCCAGCGCCGCCGCGCCGATGAGCACGGGCACCAGCCGCTCGAACGCCTCGGCCGGGGTGACGAGCAGGAGCAGCGCGCCCGCGGTGCCGCCGAGGACGCCGGCGACGACCAGCGGCACCAGCCGCCGGCCCTGCCCGGCGAGCTCGGGCCGCGAGGCGCTCACCGAGCCGACGCTGGTGAGCACCAGGGCCACGGTGTTGGTGACGTTGGCGGTGACCGGCGGCAGGCCGGTGGCCAGCAGCGCGGGGTAGCTGACCAGCGAGGCGAGCCCGGCGATGCTGCCGGTGAGGCCGGCGCCGACGCCGGCAGCCACGAGCAGCAGCCACTCGAGGACGCTCACCGGGTCACCAGCACCACGACCGCGACGACGCCGAGCACGACGATCGCCGTCCGCAGCACCGCCGACGGCAGCCGTCGTCCGTAGCGGGCGCCGAGCAGGCCGCCGGCCAGCGAGCCGGCCGCGACCAGGCCGGCCGCGGGCCAGTCCACCCGGTCGGCGGCGACGAGCACGTAGGCCAGCGCCGCCACCCCGTTGACCGCGGAGGTGAGCACGTTCTTGAGCGCGTTGAGCCGCTGCAGGGGCTCGGCGAGCAGCAGCCCGAACAGCCCGACCTGCAGCACGCCCTGGCTGGCCGCGAAGTACCCGCCGTAGCTGCCGGTGGCGTAGGCGGCGCCCACGAGCCCGGCCAGGCGCCACCCGCGCGGCGGCCCGGGGGCGCCGGCGCGGCGGGCGGCCAGCCGCCGGGTGAGCAGCGGCTGCACGGCCACCAGCACCACCGCGAGCCCGACCAGCGCCGGCACGACCGCCTCGAACGCCGCGGCCGGCAGGTGCAGCAGCAGGAAGGCGCCGGTGAGCGCGCCCAGCACGGACGCGGGCAGCAGCCGCAGCAGCAGCCCGCGCTGGCCGGACAGCTCCCGCCGGTAGCCGACCGCGCCGCCGACGTTGCCGGGCACCAGGCCCAGGCTGTTGGTCACGCTGGCGGTGACCGGCGGCAGGCCGGTGGCGAGCAGCACCGGGAAGGTGACCAGCGTCCCGGAGCCGACGACGGCGTTGATCGCTCCCGCGGCGAGCCCGGCGACGGCGACCGCTGCCATCTCCCACCCCGTCACGACCGCATCAGCGGAAGCCTGACACAGCCGCCGGGGCCGGGCGGACCCCCGTCAGGCGGGGACGGTCATCTTGTCGTGCGCGGGGGAGGAGACGTCGACCCGGTTCTTGCCGGCCGCCTTGGCCGCGTACATCGCGGCGTCCGCCCGGCGCAGGGTGGCCGAGGGTGAGCCCCCGGGCTCGAGGCGGGCGGCGCCGACGCTGGCTCCGACCCACGCGGTGTCCTCGCCGAGCAGGACCGGGCTGGACACCGCCTCGACCAGCCGCTGGCCCAGGGCCCGGGCGTCGGCCTCGTCCCCGTCGGGCATGAGGACCGCGAACTCGTCCCCGCCGAGGCGGGCGCACAGGTCACCCTCGCGGACGGCCGCCGACAGGCGCGCGGCCACCTCCGTGAGCAGCTCGTCGCCGGCCGCGTGCCCCAGCCGGTCGTTGACCCGCTTGAAGTCGTCGAGGTCGACGAACAGGGCCCAGCCCCCGGACGGCCGCTGCGCGTCGAGCGCGGAGGTGAAGGCCGCCCGGTTGGCGAGTCCGGTGAGCGCGTCGGTGAGGGCGCGGGTGCGGACCTCCTCGTGGGCCTCCGCCCCGCGCAGCGCCAGGCTCACCTGGTTGAGCAGCGACCGGGCGGCGACCACGCCCTCGGAGGGCACGGCCGGCGCCGCGCCCATCAGCACCACGGTGCCCGGCACTCCGGGCATCGGCAGGCAGGACCAGGCGGCCCGCACGCCGGCCGCCCCCGTCAGCTCCGCCGTGGGGGACACCGGGTACTCCGGGGACACGGCGAGGTCGCCGGGGAAGGACGAGCGGGGCAGCGGCGGCGGGTCCGACCGGAACGGTCCGGCGTGCCCGAGCGGGACGAGCAGCTCGCCGGCCTCCGCGAGGACGACCACGCGCAGGCCCGGGGTGGCGGCGCAGACGGCAGCCCAGGCCTCACCCGCGCGGCGCAGGACGGCGTCCCGGTCGGTGAGCCCCAGCAGCTGCGTGCCCAGCGTGGCGAGCGCGCCGTCCCGACGCCGGGACTGCTCGCGGCCGAAGAGCTGGCTCGCCAGGTGGCGGGCGACGGCGACGGTCACCGCCATCACCGGCAGGGTGCCGGCGACGGCGGCGGCGTGCACCGGGGCGGTCCCGAACAGGTGCGGCCCGGCGAGGGTGGCGGCGAGCAGCGCGGCGCCCACGCCCGTGGCGTGCAGGGCCACCCCGCGGCCGCCGCCGTAGACCGAGCGGGACCACAGCATGGGGAAGGCCAGGCCGAAGGCGGCGGCCGGGACGCCCAACGGGGCGGTGAACGCCGCGAGCGCGACGACGTCCACCACGTCGCAGGCCCCCACCGCCCGGCCGAGCCGGTAGCGCACGACGGCCGAGGCGGCGATGGCGGCCGAGGCGACCGCCAGGGGGAGGGCGCCGCCCCGCGCGAGCGCCGGTGCGGCCGCCCCGATCGTCAGCAGCAGCGACGCCAGGACGCACAGGCCGAACAGCCAGCGGGTGCGTTCGACGAGGGCGTCGGGGCGGGACCAGGGGGCACCGGAGGTGGTGCGCGGCGGCTCCGCAGCGGTCATGGCGGTCTCCTGGGGACGGGGTGCTGCCCAGGAGATCGGTCCGTTCGGGTTCCGGCTCGACCCGTGCCGCGTGGATCTCCTCCGGACGGGTCAGTCGTCCTTGCGGCCGGCGTCGACCACCCGCAGCACCAGCTCGCCCGCCTCGTCGGAGGCCGCCAGGTCCACCTCGGCGTCGATGCCCCAGTCGTGGTCGCCGGCCGGGTCGTCGAGGACCTGCCGGACCCGCCAGATCCCGGGCGTCGCCCGGTCCCACACGAGCAGCGCGGGCCCGCGGGCGTCCGCGCCGGTGCCCAGCTCGCCGTGTTCGGTGAAGTAGCCGCGGACCACCTCGCCCCACCGCTCGGCGTCCCAGCCGGAGCCGGCGTCGAGCTCGCCGAGGTCGTACCAGCGGCGCCGCGCCCACAGCTGCACGCGGGCGAACAGCGCGTTGCGCACCATCGCGGTGAACGCGCGCTCGTTGCCGGTGAGCGGCCGGGCGCGGGCCGGCACGGCGACCGGCTCGTCCAGCGGCTGGTCGGGGCTGGTGAGCTGCTCCCACTCGTCCAGCAGCGAGGAGTCCACCTGCCGCACCAGCTCGCCGAGCCACTCGACGAGGTCGATCACCTCCTCGGTGCGCGCCGCCGCCGGGACGCCCGAGCGCAGCGCCTTCACCGCGTCGGACAGGTACCGCAGCACCGCGCCCTCGGAGCGGGTGAGCCCGTAGAGGGAGACGAACTCCTTGAAGGTGAGCGCCCGCTCCCACATCTCGCGGACGACGGCCTTCGGCGAGGGGTGCGCATCGCGGGCCCACGGGTTGCTGCGGACGTAGACGTCGAAGGCGTGCTCGAGCAGCTCCTCGAGCGGCTTCGGGTAGGTGACGTCCTCGAGCAGCTCGATGCGCTCCTCGTACTCGATGCCCTCGGCCTTCATCTGCGCGACCGCCTCGCCGCGGGCCTTGTTGGCCTGCGCCGCGAGCACCTGCCGTGGGTCGTCGAGGGTGGCCTCCAGGACGCTGACGACGTCGAGGGCGAAGGTGTCGCCGTCGGGGTCGAGCAGCTCGACGGCGGCGAGCGCGAACGTCGACAGCGGGGTGTTGAGCGCGAAGTCCGGCGGCAGGTCGACCGTCAGCCGGTACCGGCGGCCGTCGGCCTCCGGCTCGGGCAGCCGCTCCAGGACGCCGGCCTGCAGCAGCGAGCGGGCGATGCCGACGGCCTCCCGGATGTGCCGCAGCTGCCGCTTGCGCGGCTCGTGGTTGTCGGTGAGCAGCCGGCGCATCGCGGCGAACGGGTCGCCGGGCCGGTCGACGACGTCGAGCAGCATCGACGTCGAGACGCGGAAGGAGCTCTGCAGCGGCTCGGGCTCGGCGGCGACGAGGCGGTCCATCGTCGCCTGCGACCACGGCACCATGCCCTCGGGCGCCTTCTTCCGCACGAGCTTGCGGCGCCTCTTCGGGTCGTCGGCGACCTTGGCGAACTGCCGCAGGTTCTCCACCTCGTGCTCGGGCGCCTGCACGACGACGGTGCCCGCCGTGTCGTAGCCGGCCCGCCCGGCGCGGCCGGCGATCTGGTGGAACTCGCGGGCGTTGAGCAGGCGGGTGCGGGTGCCGTCGTACTTGCTGAGCGCGGAGAACAGCACGGTGCGGATGGGCACGTTGATGCCGACGCCGAGGGTGTCGGTGCCGCAGATGACCTTGAGCAGCCCGGCCTGGGCGAGGGTCTCCACCAGCCGGCGGTACTTCGGCAGCATCCCGGCGTGGTGGACGCCGATGCCGTGGCGCACCAGCCGCGACAGCGTCTGCCCGAACGCGGAGGTGAACCGGAACCCGCCGATCGCGTCGGCGATCGCGGCCTTCTCCTCCTTGGAGGAGACGTTGACGCTCATCAGCGCCTGCGCCCGCTCCAGGGCCTGCGCCTGGGTGAAGTGGACGACGTAGACCGGCGCCTGCCGGGTGTCCAGGAGCTCCTGGATCGTCTCGTGCGCCGGCGTCGTCGCGTACCAGTGGTGCAGCGGGACCGGCCGCTCGGCGGTGGCCACCAGCGCGGTGGGCCGGCCGGTGCGCCGGCCCAGGTCCTCGCGCAGCCGGGTGGTGTCGCCGAGCGTGGCGCTCATCAGGAGGAACTGGGCGCGCGGCAGCTCCAGCAGCGGCACCTGCCAGGCCCAGCCGCGGTCGGGGTCGCCGTAGAAGTGGAACTCGTCCATGACGACGAGGCCGATGTCGGCGTCGGCACCCTCGCGCAGCGCGACGTTGGCCAGCACCTCGGCGGTGCAGGCGATGACCGGGGCGTCCCGGTTCACCGCGGCGTCGCCGGTGAGCATCCCGACGTTGGCGGCGCCGAACACCCCGCACAGCGCGAAGAACTTCTCGCTGACCAGGGCCTTGATGGGCGCCGTGTAGAAGCTGCGCCGCCCCGCGGCCAGAGCCGCGTACTGCGCACCGGTGGCGACCAGGGACTTGCCGGAGCCGGTCGGCGTCGCCAGGACGACGTTCGCGCCGCTGACCAGCTCGATCAGCGCCTCCTCCTGGTGCGGGTACAGCGGCGTGCCGCCGTCCTCCGCCCAGGCGGCGAACGAGGTGAACAACTCGTCGGGGTCGTCGCCGCGGGCCCGCAGCGCGCCGAGGTCGCGGGGGTCGTCGAGCAGGGGGAGGGGCGCCGGCCCCGTCGTGCTGGTGGTCATCGTGGGGGACAGCGTGCCGGACGGCCCGGGACTTCCCGGCGGGGCTCCCGCGAGCGCCCGCAGGTAACGAAACGGCCACGACCCCTCTCGGTGAGGTGTGGGGTGGCCGACGTATGGTGACAAGGTGAACAACAGGTGAACGCGAAGTGAGGTAGAGATGCGCGTCGAGGAACGACCCCTGATCCACTGGGTGCCCGTGACCGGCCGGGACGGCCGTCGCCACATGGAGATGCGGTGGGACGCCGCCGCGCTGGGCGTGCCCGCGCCCGCGCACGACCTGCGCAAGACCGCCTGAGCGGTCCCACCGGGTTCCGCCGGCGGGTGCCCGGGTAGGCGGACGGCGGCGCGGTGCGGGGGGAGACGACCCCCGCGACCGCGCGCCGTCCACCCGTGCACCGAGGAGCCCCCGTGTCGTCACCCCGTCCCGAGTCCCAGTCCGAGCAGCAGCAGACCCCGCCCGGCACGCTGGGCGAGATGGACCCGAAGCCCGACCACGGCGAGGAGAGCTACCGCGGGTCGGGCCGGCTCGCCGGCAAGGCCGCCGTCATCACCGGCGGCGACAGCGGCATCGGCCGCGCCGTGGCCATCGCCTTCGCCCGCGAGGGTGCCGACGTCCTCATCAGCTACCTCGACGAGCACGAGGACGCCGAGGACACCGCGCGGTACGTGCGCGAGGCGGGCCGGACGTGCGTCCTGGTCCCCGGGGACATCTCCGACAAGGCGCACGTCAAGACGATCGTGCCGAAGGCCGTCGAGGCGTTCGGCCGGATCGACGTCCTGGTGAACAACGCGGCGTTCCAGATGAACCACGAGTCGCTGGACGAGGTCTCCGACGACGAGTGGGACCACACCCTCGCCACCAACCTGACGGCGATGTTCGTGCTCTGCCGCGACGCGATCCCGCACATGCAGGCGGGCGCGTCGATCATCAACTCGTCGTCGGTGAACTCCGACATGCCGAGCCCGACCCTCGCGCCCTACGCCATGACCAAGGCCGGCATCGCCAACTTCACCGCGAGCCTCGCCCAGCTGCTGGCGGAGAAGGGCATCCGGGCCAACAGCGTGGCGCCGGGGCCGGTCTGGACGCCGCTGATCCCCGCGACCATGCCGCCGGAGAAGGTGGAGAGCTTCGGCCAGCAGGTGCCCCTGGGCCGCGCCGCGCAGCCGGCCGAGCTCGCGCCGGTGTACGTGCTGCTGGCCAGCGACGAGGCGTCCTACGTGTCCGGCGCCCGCGTCGCCGTCACCGGCGGCAAGCCGATCCTCTGACGGGTCGCGCGACGATCAGCTGAGCTCACGTCCGCGCGTCCTGGCTCACCGTCGGCGGTGAGCCAGGACGCCGCACGATCAGCTCACCTGATCGTGCGGGCGAGCGCCGCGACGTCGGCCGGGCGGACGCGGCAGCAGCCGCCGACCAGCCGGGCACCCGCGCCGACCCACGACGCGGCGTCGTCCGGGTCGATCCCGCCGGCGCCGGTCCACCGCCGCTGCGCCGCGTCCCAGCCCTCCCCGGAGTTCGGGTAGGCCACCAGCGGCACCCCGGCCGACGCCGCGGCCGCCAGTGCCGGGCCCACGCCCGCCGGGTCGGTGCAGTTGACGCCGACGGCGACCACCTCCGGCACGCCGCGCGCCAGCGCGAACACGTCCGCGGCCGGCTCCCCGCGGCGGGTGCGGGCCACGCCGTCGGCGCCGACGACGGTGGTCAGCGACAGCCACACGGGCACGCGCAGCGCGGTCGCCTCGGCGAGCACCGCCTCGACCTCGGCAGCTGCGGGCAGCGTCTCGCAGGCCAGCACGTCGGCGCCGGCCTCGGCGAGCGCCGCCATCCGCGGGCGGTGGAAGGCCCGCAGCCGGTCGACGCCGACCTCGCCGACGTAGGCGCCGGTGTACTCCGAGCCGTCGGCCAGCGCCGCGCCGTACGGCCCCACCGAACCGGCCACCCAGGAGCCCGGCGCGCCCTCGCGGGCCAGCGCGACCGAGCGGGCGACCAGCGCCAGCGCCTCCTCCCGGTCCAGGCCCGCGGCGGCGAACCCCTCGACGGTCGCCTGGTAGCTCGCCGTCGTCGCCACCTGCGCGCCGGCGGCGGCGAAGGCGGCGTGCGCGGCGACCACCGCGCCCGGGTCGTCGCGCAGCAGCCGCGCCGACCACAGCGCCGAGGACACGTCGTGCCCGCGCGCCTCGAGCTCGGTGGACAGCCCGCCGTCGAGGACGACGGGGCCGGTGGCGAGCGCGTCGGCGAGGGAGGTCACCGGCCCATCGTCCCGCCCTGCGGCCGGACGGGGGCGCCCGCAGGATCGGGGGATGGTCTTCATCTGGAGCAGCAACTGGCGCCCCCGGCGCCGCCGCCGCGGGTACGGCCCGCCGCCCGGCTACGGGTACGGCTACCCGCCGCCGGGCTACGGCCGCCGCCGCCGGGACGACTCGTGCCTGCGCGACCTGCTGTTCCTCAACACCGGCTGCTGCCTGGCCAACGCGATCGGCTGCGGCGTCGACGGGCTGTTCCTCGTGCCGACGACGGTCCGCCACGTCTCCGCCGCCGGCACCGGCCCGCGGGGCTCGCGCGTCGCCGAGCGACTGGTGGCCGCTGTGCGCGTCTACCAGCGCGAGATCAGCCCCCGGCGCCCGCCGTGCTGCTCGTTCAGCCCCACGTGCTCGGCCTACGCCGTCGAGGCGCTGGAGCGCCACGGTGCCCGCCGCGGTGCCTGGCTGACCGTGCGCCGGCTGGTGCGCTGCCGCCCCGGCGCGGCCGGCGGTGCGGACCCGGTGCCCGCGGCCGCCTGAGGTCAGCGGGCGAGGCGGTAGTGGCTCAGGACGACCCCGGTGGTCGTGGGCACCGACTCGACCAGCTCCCAACGCAGGTGCGCGCCGGCGGGGAAGAGCGTGCGGCCGCTGCCGAGCACGACCGGGGCGACGGCGAGCCACGCGTCGTCGACCAGGCCCGCCGGCAGCAGCGTGGCCAGCAGGTCGGGGCTGCCGAGCACGGTGAGGTCGAGGTCGGTGCCGGCCTTGAGCTCGGCCACCGTCCGCGCCGCGTCGCCGGCGAGCACGGTCGTGTTCGCCCAGGTGGGCGCGTAGCCGGCGTCCCGGGTGACGACGTACTTCCGCTTCGCGTCGAGCACGGGGCCGAACGGGTTGTCGGTCGTGCCGGCCCACGCGGCCTGCATCGACTCGAAGGTGCGCCGGCCGAAGAGCATCGCGCCCTCGCCGGCCATCCCGCGGCCCATCACCTCGCCCATCACCGCGTCGGGATAGGGGCCGAACCAGCCGCCGTGGGCGAAGCCGCCCCGGGTGTCCTCGTCCGGCGACCCGGGGGCCTGGGCGACGCCGTCCAGGCTGACGTTCTCGACGATCGAGATGGTGCCCATGTCACTCCTCCGCTCCGACTGCTACAGAAGCAGTAGTAGCCGCTACGCAATACGTAGCGCAAGGGGTAGCCTCGGCCCGTGCCCGAGCGCAGCTACGACGACCCGTGCGGCATCGCCCGTGCCCTCGACGCGGTGGGGGAGCGCTGGGCGCTGCTCGTCGTCCGCGAGCTGCTGCTCGGCCCCAAGCGCTACAGCGAGCTCGCCCGCGGCCTCCCCGGCAGCAGCCCCACGGTGCTCAGCCAGCGGCTGCGCGACCTGGAGGCGTCGGGGATCGTCACCCGCACGACGGCGGGCCCCCCGGGCGGCGGGCGGGTCTACGCGCTGACGCCCCGCGGCCGGGAGCTCGACGACGTCCTGCTGGCGCTGGGCCGCTGGGGCTCGCGCACGGAGCAGACGTCGGCCGGCGCGCTGTCGCCCGACGCGTTCGTGCTCGCGCTGCGCACCACGGCCGACCCCGCGCGGCTGGCCGGGTGGTCGGCGCGCGTGGAGCTGCGGATCGAGGACGACGCCGCGCCCGACCGGGTCACGCTCACCGTCGACGGCGGCCGGCTCGCGGCCGCGCGCGGTCCCGCCGGGGAGCCCGACGCCGTCCTCGCCGGGCCCGGCGCGGTGCTGCGGCCGGTGGCGTTCGGCCGGCGGTCCCTCGACGACGCGCTTACGGCCGGTGACCTGCGGCTCGAGGGCGACGCGGCGGCGGTGCGCCGGCTGCTGGGCGCCGTCGTCCCGCCGCTCCCCGCCTGAGAACCCACCCCCGCTGCTGCGGTCACCGGAGCGGGGGCGTCGGGGAGACTGTCCGGGTGCCCGCCAGCGACGAGATCTCCGGCGACCTCCCGGTCACCGGGTCCCTCGTCGTGCCGGCGTCGGCCCTGTCGTGGCGGTTCTCCCGCTCCTCGGGCCCGGGTGGGCAGGGCGTCAACACCGCCGACTCGCGGGTCGAGCTGTCGGTCGCCCCGCTGGAGCTGCCCGGCCTGACCGGCGCCCAGCGCGACCGGCTCGGGCAGCGGCTGGCCGGCCGGCTCGCCGACGGCGTGCTCACCATCGCCGCCAGCGAGCACCGCCAGCAGCTGCGCAACCGGCAGGCCGCCCGCGAGCGGCTGGCCGCGGTCCTGCGCGCCGCACTGGCCCCGCCTCCGCCGCCGCGCCGGCGCACGAAGCCGACCCGCGGCTCGCAGGAGCGGCGGATCGCCGAGAAGAAGCGCCGCGGCGAGCTCAAGCGCCGCCGCGGCGGGTGGGACTGACCGGCTACAGCTCCGGCATCGGCACGCCGGGCGGGCGCACCGCCACCCACAGCGGCAGCTGGCCGTCGGCCGAGCGGGTCGCCTCGACGACCTCGAAGCCCAGCCCGCGGGCGAACCGCACCACCGCCCAGGCGGGGGCGACCAGCGCGGCGGGGACCCCGTCGCGGTCGCAGCGGTCGAGCACCGGCGCGAGCACCGCGCCGCCGAGGCCGCGGCGCCGCGCGCGCGGCCGGGTGACGAGCACCCGCAGCCGCCAGTGCGGCTCGCGGGGGAGGGCCGCGGCGAGCACCTCGTCGGTGCGGGCGACGGCGTCGGCCCGGTCGGCGTGCAGCCGCGGGACCTCGCGGCCCAGCGCCGCGGCGACGTCGGCCGGCAGCGGGTCGGCCGCGCCGTCGGGCGCCTGCCAGGAGGCGACGGCGTCGACGTCCTCGCTCACCCAGGTGGTGCCGGTGGTGACGCCGCGGTGCGCGTCGAGCTCGGCCAGCCGGGTCAGCCGCTGGGTGCGCCCGTCGAGGGGCAGCGCCCAGCGCACCCACCGCGACTCGGCCAGCGACACCGTCACCGTGGCGGCGATCCGGGGGACGTCGCGCGGCTCGGCGGGCCGGATGACGGGGACGCCGACGTGGACCGTCGGCCCGGGCTCGCTCATGCCGCCATGACACCACGGCCCGCGCGCACGGGCCCGGACACGGCGACGGGGGCCGGTCCACAGCGGACCGGCCCCCGTCGGAGGTCGTGCGGGACGTGGCTCAGACGTCGCTCAGACGTCGAAGCCGGCGCGGTCGACCTTGCGGTGGTACCGCGTGCCGAGCTTGCCGCCCAGGACCGCGCCGAGCAGCGTCACCAGCAGCGCGGCGACGCCGGCGACGATCCCGGCCGTGGTGAGGGTGTCCCCGCTGATCGGGATGCTCGGCAGGTTGAGCTGCGAGAGCACGTTGTACTCCGAGCCGAGCACGGCGCCGAGGATCGCGAGGACGGCGATGACGAGCAGGCCGATCACCCACACCGCGACGCCCTGCCGGACGCCGTCGAAGCGGGCCATGCGCCCGGCGACGTAGCCACCGGCGAGGTAGGCGAGGAAGAGCACCACCAGCAGCGCGATGCCGCCGACGATGCCGATGGTGTCGGCCTGCGCGGTGGCCTGGTCCGCGGCCTGGTCGACGGCCTGGTCGACGCTCGAGACCTGCGTCAGGCCGAAGGCGACGCCGGCCGCGGACAGCAGGGCCAGCAGGATCACGGACAAGCCGTTGGCGGACAGCCAGCCGAAGAAGGCCGCTCCCCACTTGATGCCGCCGAAGCGGGCGTGCTGGGCGTCGACGGCGTCCCGGGCCCTGCCGCGGGTGGACGACGCGCCGGCCGACGCCGAGGTGGCGTCACTTCCGTACGAGGAGCTCATGGTGCCTTCCTGGGAACAGGCGCGACCGGCCGTCCGGGGCGTGCGGGACGGCCGGTCGCGGGGGAGGGGGTCCGGTGCCGCGTGGCGGCCCGGCGGCCCCGTCCCGGCCCCGGGCTCGGGGCGGGGACGGGGTCTCGGCTCAGCGGCCGATCTTGCCGTCGTTGTCGCGGTCGAGGGCGTCCTTGGCCTTCTGCACGAAGCCGCGGTCGTCCCGGCCGGTGGTGCCGGTCGTGGTGCCGGTGCCGGCGACGCCGGTGGTGCCGCCGTCGACCTCGATCTCCTCCTTGCGCACCTGCTCGCTGACCTGCTGCTGCTCGGTCACCGTCTGGGTGTCCAGGCGGACGCGCTCGACCGGCACGGCCTCCTTCTGCACCACGGGGCGCTCGGCGTGCAGGACGACCTCGTGCTCCTCCTCGGAGATGGCCGGGCCGTCCATGGCGTCGCCGTAGTTGGCGTCGGTGATCGGCTCGCGCTCGACCCGGACCTCCTCGTGGGAGACCGGCACGGTCTGCGTCACGTTCTCGGTCACGACGTACTTGCGCAGCCGCGCCCGGCCGGCCTCGACCCGCTGGGTGCCCACGTTGAGGTGCTCCTCGGAGCGGGTCATCGCGCTGTCGGTGGTCGGGCCGGAGGTGTCGTGGCCGACCGCGCCGCGGACGTCGTCGTAGACGCCGTCGCCGTCGCGGTCCCGACCGGTGGTCCCGGTGGTCTGCGTGGTCGTGCCGGTCGCCATCGCCTGGCCGGTGGTACCGGTCGTCATGCCCTGTCCGGTCGTGGTGCCGGAGGTGCCCAGGCCGTAGTAGCGGTAGAGCTCCTGCTCCTCCTGCGGCGACAGGTGCCCGCCGGAGACGTCGACGTGCGGCGCGTTCTTGACGCGGCTCTTGTCGTAGGGCAGGCGCAGCTCGCCGCCGGAGACGGAGGCGTCGGCCAGGGGCACGAAGGCCTCCTTGGTGCCGAACAGGCCGGTGCGGATGGTCGCCCACTCGGGGCGGCCGGTCTCGTCGTCGAGGTAGACCTCGCCGACGGTGCCGTGCTTGCCGTCGGGGCCCATGGCGGTGCTGCCGATGACGTCGCTGATCTGCTGGTCGGAGATCACGTGTGCTCCTCGCGGAAGGGGTTCGGGGACGGCCCGCTCCCGCTCTCGGCGGTGCGCCGGGGGTCAGCGGGCCGATCTGGGGATGCCCCGCCGCTTTACGACGTAAACCCGTTGTCCTCGCCGGGGACCCGGCCCAGCCGCCGCACGCCCTCCAGCCGTTCCAGGAGGTTCTCCAGCGCCTCCTCGAACTCCGCCGCCGACTCGTCGCGCGACAGCAGGTCCTCGAGCTCCACCACCAGCGGGTACTGCGAGAGGTCGGTGCCGGTGCCGGGCACGCCCTCCGGCTCGTCCTCCGCGTTGATCGGTACCCCCTTCTGCGACACCTCCAACAACAGGTGCCCGAGCAGGAAGCTGGAGTACGCGCGGTAGGCGGCGACGGCGGCCTCGGCGGAGAAACCGCTGGCCGTCATGGCGGTCAGGAAGGACTCCACCCAGCGCAGGCTGCGCAGCGGCGGGCGCACCCAGGGCGCGGCCGGCGGGCGGGTGGCCACCAGCGGGAAGACCTCCGGGTGGGCCAGCGCGATGCGCCGCACCCCGTGCGCCAGCCGCTGCAGGTAGTCCTGCCAGCCGCCGGCGGCCTCCATGTGCACGTCGGGGTCGCCGTAGAGCTCGTCGATGACGGTCTCCACGACGCCGTCGAGCAGCTGCTCGCGGCCGGGCACGTAGCGGTAGAGCGCCATCGCCTCGACGCCGAGCTCGGCGCCCAGCCGGCGCATGGTCAGGGCGGCCAGCCCGTGCCGGTCGATGAAGGCGATCGCCGCGCCGAGGATGCGCCGCCGGTCCAGCGGCGCCCGCACGCCGGTGGGGGGTCCGGCGGGGACCACCGCCGCCGCGCCCGCCCGCCCCTCGGGGGAGTCGGGGTCGGGACGACGCATCGGGATCGTGTCGTCGGTGCCGTCCACGGACACCTCCTCGCGTCGCCGGCACCCCGATCCTCCCCTCCGTCCCGGGCCGCACGGCGACCGGGCACCACCGGTGAGGTCTCCGGAACGAACGGTTGACGTCGCTGCCGCCGTGGGGAAACCGCCGCCCGCGACGCTCCTGGGCGTGTCCGCAGCCCCCGTCCCGAGCGCCGTCCCGGCCGGCCCGCGCACGCGGACGACCGAGACGCACTGCCCGTACTGCTCACTGCAGTGCGGGATGGCGGTGACCGCCGGGGACCGGCCCGCGACCCTCGTGCCCCTGGACTTCCCGACCAACCGCGGCGGGCTGTGCGCCAAGGGCTGGTCGGCGCCGGAGCTGCTCGACCACCCGGAGCGGCTCACCCGCCCGCTGGTCCGTGCGGTGCCCGGCGACCGCACCAGCCCGCTGGTCGAGTCGACCTGGGACGAGGCGCTGGACCGGGTGGTCGCCGCGGTCCGGCGCACCCAGGCCGAGCACGGCCGCGACGCCGTCGGCTGCTTCGGTGGCGGGTCGCTGACCAACGAGCAGGCCTACCAGTTCGGCAAGTTCGCCCGGGTCGCCCTGCGCAGCAGCGCCATCGACTACAACGGCCGCTTCTGCATGTCCTCGGCCGCGGGCGCGGCCGTGCGCGGCCTCGGCCTCGACCGCGGGCTGCCGTTCCCGCTGTCCGACCTCGCCGGGGCCGACGTGGTCGTGCTGGTGGGCAGCAACCCGGCCGACACCATGCCGCCGGCGATGCAGCACCTCGACGCCGGCCGGGCGCGGGGCGCGCTGCACGTCGTCGTCGACCCCCGCCGGACGGCGACCGCGCGCGCCGCCGGCCTGCACCTGCAGCCGCTGCCGGGCACCGACCTCGCGCTGGCCAACGGGCTGCTGCACCTGGCGGTCGCCGAGGGGCTGGTCGACGAGGCGTACGTGGCGGCGCGCACCACCGGCTTCGAGGCCGTGCGCGACGCGGTGGCGTCCTACTGGCCCGACCGGGTCGAGCGGATCACCGGCGTGCCCGTCGCGCAGCTGCGCCGCACCGTCACCGCCCTCGCCCGCGCGGGGAACGCCGTCGTGCTCACCGCCCGCGGCGCCGAGCAGCACCGCTCGGGCACCGACACCGCGACGGCGTGGCTGGACCTGGCGCTGGCCCTCGGCCTGCCCGGCCGGCCCGGCAGCGGCTGGGGCACCCTGACCGGCCAGGGCAACGGGCAGGGCGGCCGCGAGCACGGGCAGAAGGCCGACCAGCTGCCCGGCTACCGCAGGCTCGCCGACCCGGCCGACCGCGCCCACGTCGCCGCCGTCTGGGGCGTCGACCCCGCCGACCTGCCGCTGCCGGGCCGCAGCGCCTTCGAGCTGCTCGACGCGCTCGGCACCGACGGCGGCGTCCGCACGCTGCTGGTGCTCGCCTCCAACGTGGCCGTCTCCGCACCCGACGCCCGCCGTGTGCTGAGCCGCCTCGGCGACCTCGACTTCCTCGCCGTCAGCGACTTCTTCCTGTCCGAGACCGCGGAGCTCGCCGACGTCGTCCTGCCCAGCGCCATGTGGGCGGAGGAGTCGGGGACGATGACCAACCTCGAGGGCCGGGTCATCCGCCGGCGGCGGGCGCTCGACCCGCCCGACGGCGTCCGCGACGACCTGGCCCTGCTCGCGGAGCTGGCGCGCCGGCTCGGCGCCCGCGGCTTCTCCGCCGACCCGGAGACCGTCTTCGCCGAGCTCGGCCGGGCCAGCGCCGGGGGAGCGGCCGACTACTCCGGCATCACCTACGACCGCATCGACGCCGGGCAGGGCGTGTTCTGGCCGTGTCCCGCCACCCCGGACGGCGGGCCGGCGCACCCCGGCACCCCGCGGCTGTTCACCGAGCGCTTCGCCACCCCCGACGGCCGCGCGCGGTTCGTGCCGGTGCACCACGTCGAGGCGCACGAGCGGCCCGACGACGAGTACCCGTACGTGCTCACCACCGGCCGGGTGCTCGCCCACTACCAGTCGGGCACCCAGACCCGCCGCACCCGCAGCCTGCAGCTGGTGGCGCCGATGCCGCGCGCGGAGCTGCACCCCGACCTCGCCCGCCGCCTCGGCATCGCGCACGACGACGTCGTGGAGCTGGCCACCCGCCGCGGCCGGGCCCGCTTCGCCGCCGCCGTCACCGACGCCATCCGGCCCGACACGGTGTTCGCGCCCTTCCACTGGGGCGGCGGGTCCAGCGCCAACGCGCTCACCGACCCCGCGCTCGACCCCGTCAGCCGGATGCCCGCGTTCAAGGTCTGCGCGGTCGCCGTCACCCGGGTCGGCGGCCCCGCCGAGCGCCTCCCGGCACCCGACGCGGCCGGCCAGCCCGCGCCCCGCCCGCACGCCCGACCCACCCCGCCCGCCCCGCGGTCCCCGTCCCGCAGCCCGAGGAGGAGCCAACCCGTGAGAAGCAGCCCCCGATTCCTGCAGGGCGTGTTCCCGCTGACCGGGGAGGGCCTGGCCAAGCCGGGCCCGGTCGACCCCGCGCTGCGCTACCAGGTGCCCGCCGGCGCCACCGCCCAGGCGCTGTACTTCCGCGGCGGCAACTCCACGCCCGAGCTGGTCTACGTGCTGCTCGTGCGCGACGGCGAGCCGGTGCGCTGGTTCCCGATCGGCGCCAAGGGCGACGTGCACGTGCCGCTGCGGGTGGTCGAGGACCTGCCCGGCGGCACCGTCGTCGAGCTGCACGCCGCCGCCCCCGAGGGCGTCACCGGCGAGCTCGTCGTCGACCTGGGCCTGGTGGAGGTCTGATGGGGACGGTCCTCGGTGGCCGCCCCGCGGGGCTGACCACGATCGCGGTCGACGACGAGCTCGACGACGCCCGGGCGCGGCTCGTCGTCGTCGGCAACGGGATGGCCGGCGCCCGGTTCGTCGAGGAGGTGCTCGAGCGCGGCGGCGGCGAGCAGTTCCGCGTCACCGTGTTCGGCGACGAGCCGCACGGCAACTACAACCGGATCATGCTCAGCCCGGTCCTGGCCGGGGAGACGCACGAGGACGACATCGTCCTCAACAGCCACGACTGGTACGCCGACAACGGCGTCACCCTGCGCGCCGGCGTCCGGGTCGAGCGGATCGACACCGCCGCGAAGCTCGTCTACGCCGCCGACGGCACGGCCACCGCCTACGACCACCTCGTGCTGGCCACCGGCAGCTCCAGCTTCATCCCGCCCATGGCCGGCGCCCGGCGGGAGGACGGCGGCCTGCTGCCCGGCGTGTACGGCTTCCGCACCCTCGACGAGACCCGCGACATGCTCGCCGCCACCCGCCGCTGCCGGCGCGCCGTCGTCCTGGGCGGCGGGCTGCTCGGCCTGGAGGCCGCCCGCGCGCTGCAGGGCCACGGGCTGGCCGTCGAGCTGGTGCACGCGATGCCGCACCTGATGAACGCCCAGCTCGACGCGGAGGCCGGCGCCATCCTCAAGCGGAGCGTCGAGGCGCTCGGGATCACCGTGCACCTCGACGTGCTGGCCACCGAGGTGCTCGGCACCGACGCCGTCGAGGGGGTGCTGCTGCGGGACGGGCGGCGGCTGGACTGCGACCTGCTCGTCGTCGCCGCCGGCGTCCGCCCGCACACCGACGTCGCGCTGCTGTCGGGGCTGGAGGTGGAGCGCGGCGTCGTCGTCGACGACCAGCTGCGCACCGACGACCCCGACGTCTACGCCATCGGCGAGTGCGCGCAGCACCGCGGCTCGGTCTACGGCCTGGTCGCGCCCGCCTGGGAGCACGCGCGGGTGCTCGCCGACGTGCTCACCGGCACCGACCCGACGGCGGAGTACCACGGCAGCCGGACGGCGACGAAGCTCAAGGTGGCCGGCGTCGACGTCGCCACCATGGGCGTGAGCGCCCCCGAGCGGGACTCCGACGAGTTCCTCGTCATCTCCGAGCCCCGCCGCGGTGTGCACCTGTCGGTGGTCATCCGCGACGACCGGCTGGTCGGCGCGACCCTGCTCGGCGACACCCGCAAGGTCGCCCACCTGACCCAGGTGTTCGACCGCGGCACCGCGCTCCCCGAGGAGCGCATCCGGCTGCTGGTCGACCTCTCCGACGGGAAGGAGGAGGTCGGCGTCGCCGAGATGCCGGCCGACTCCCAGGTCTGCAACTGCAACGGCGTGACCAAGGGCGCCATCTGCGGGGCGGTCGCCGACGGCTGCGGCAGCGTCGGCGCGGTCATGGACCGCACCCGCGCCGGCAAGGGCTGCGGGTCGTGCAAGGCGCTCGTCAAGCAGGTCGTGGAGTGGGCCGCCGACGGCGAGGTGACCGAGGACCCGGCCGCCTCCTGGTACGTCCCCGGCATCCCGCTGGCCAAGCCCGCGCTCGTGGCCGCCGTCCGGGAGCAGGACCTGCGCAGCGTGTCGGCCGTCTTCGCCGCGCTCGCGCCGGGCGGCAAGGAGGACGCCCGCTCGAAGATGGCCCTCACCTCGCTGCTCAAGACGGTCTGGGGCAGGGACTTCGTGCGGGAGAAGGACGCCGAGTTCGTCAACGACCGCGTGCACGCCAACATCCAGCGCGACGGCACCTTCTCCGTCGTCCCGCAGATGAAGGGCGGGGTGACGACGCCCGCGCAGCTCAAGCGGATCGCCGAGGTGGCGGAGAAGTACGAGGTGCCGATGGTCAAGGTCACCGGCGGCCAGCGGATCGACCTGCTCGGCGTGCGCAAGGAGGACCTGCCGGCGGTCTGGGACGACCTCGGCATGCCGTCGGGGTACGCCTACGGCAAGAGCATGCGGACGGTGAAGACCTGCGTGGGCAGCGACTTCTGCCGCTTCGGCCTCGGCGACTCCACGCAGCTCGGCATCGACCTGGAGACGCGGTTCCAGGGCATCGAGAGCCCGGCGAAGATGAAGCTCGCCGTCGTGGGGTGCCCGCGCAACTGCGCCGAGGCGTACGTGAAGGACGTCGGCGTCGTGGCGGTGGGCAACGGGAAGTGGGAGGTGTACGTCGGCGGCGCGGCCGGGGCGACGGTGCGCAAGGGCGACCTGCTCGCCACCGTCGGCTCCCCGGAGGCGGTGATCGAGCTGACCGGCCGGTTCCTGCAGTACTACCGGGAGAACGCCCACTGGCTCGAGCGCACCTACGACTTCGTGCCGCGCGTGGGCCTGGAGCACCTGCAGCGCGTGCTGCTGGAGGACGCCGAGGGCATCTGCGCCGACCTCGACGCGGCGATGCAGCGCTCGGTCGACGCCTACACCGACCCGTGGGGCCAGGACGGCCGCACGCCGGCGACGCCGGGGCAGTTCGCGACGTCGCTGCCGCTGGTCCCGCTGCCGCAGGTGCCGGTCCGGTGAGCGCGCCGCACCTGGAGGCCGCCGCGCCCACCACGCCCGGCACCGCGCTCGGGTCGCCGGCCACCGACGTCGCCGTCCCCGGGACCGCGCCGGCGCCGGCCGCCCGGGCGCACGTCGTCGGCCGGGCGGAGGACGTGCCGGCGGGGGAGGGGCGCGCGTTCGTCGCCGGCGGCGTGCAGGTCGCCGTCTTCCGGCTGCGCGACGGCTCGCTGCACGCCACCCAGGCCGCCTGCCCGCACGCCGGCGGGCCCCTGGCCGACGGGCAGACCGACCCCGACGTGCTCGTCTGCCCGCTGCACCTCTACGGGTTCCGCTGGACCGACGGCACCTCGACCGGCGGCGTCGGCCCGCTGACGCTGTACCCGGTGCGCGAGACCGACGGCCTGCTCGTCGTGGAGGTCTGAGCGACGTGTGCACGCAGCGCGGTCCGGGGGAGCCCGGGACCGCGCTGCGTGCACAGGACGACGGGGAACCACCCTCAGCCGTGCATGCGCGCGCCCTTCGTGACCTTGTCGACGGCGTTCCTCGGCCCGTGCAGCGCCAGGCCGACCAGGTCGAGCTCGGCGCCGGCGACGGCGCGCACCGCGGCCCGGTTCTCCGCGTCGCCGCCGGTGGCGAACAGGTCGGCGGTGAACAGCGACGTCGGCAGCCCGCGCTCCAGCGCCCGGGTGCGCACGCGCGCCAGCACCTCGCCCGACGCGGTGAGCACCAGCACCGGCTGGCGGAACATGGCCAGGTAGGCGGTGCCGTCGGCGTCTTCGTACGGGCGGCCGATGAGCTCGGGCACCGCGGCGGCCACCGCGCTGGACAGGAACGCGGTCACGTTGAGCTCCTGCCACGGCAGCAGGCCCTCCCGCAGCACCACGGCGATCTTGGTCGGCCACGGCGGGCCGACGTCCACGGTGTCCTCGACGGCGGCGCTCTCCTCGACGGCGGCGCTCTCCTCGACGGCGGTGTCCTCGACGGTGCTGGTCTCCATGCCCCCCAGCGTCGGGCCGGCGGGTGGCCCGGTTCTTGTACGTTCCTGACGTGGCAGCCGACGTCGTCGCCTGGCGGCCGGCGGTCCCCGGGCTCAGCGAGGTGTTCCACGCCCGGTTCACCGACCACGTCTACCCGGCGCACACCCACGACGCCTGGACGCTGCTGCTCGTCGACGACGGCGCCGTCCGCTACGACCTCGACCGCCACCCGCACGGCGCCTCGGCGGCCGCCGTCACGCTGCTGCCGCCCGGCGTCCCGCACGACGGCCGCTCGCAGTTCCCCGGCGGCTTCCGCAAGCGGGTGCTGTACCTGGAGCCGGCGACGCTCGGCGAGGAGCGCGTCGGCCGCGCCGTCGACCGGCCGGCGTTCGCCGACCCCGTGCTGCGCGACCGGGTGTCCCGGCTGCACGCCGCCCTCACGCCGGCGACCGAGGACCTCGAGGCGGCCAGCCGGCTGGCGTTCGTCGTCGAGCGGCTGGGCAGGCACCTCGACCGCGCCGTGACCCCGCCGGACCCGGTCCGCGACGACCGCGTCGCCGACCGGCTGCGCGACCTGCTCGACGCCCGGCTGGTCGAGGGCCTGCCGCTGGAGGCGGCCGCCGCCGACCTCGGCGTCTCGGCCACCCACCTGGTGCGGGCCTTCACCCGCCGGCACGGCCTCCCGCCGCACCGCTACCTGACCGGGCGGCGGGTCGACCGCGCCCGGCGGCTGCTCCTGGCCGGGATGCCGCCGGCCGACGTCGCCCAGGCGGTCGGCTTCCACGACCAGGCGCACCTGACCCGGCACTTCCGCCGGATGCTGGCGACGACGCCCGCCGCCTACGCCCGCTCGGCCTGAGCGCTCAGGGCGCGGCGACCTCGACCGCGGCCTCCATCGGCCCGCCGCACGCCGCGCTGCCGCCGACCCGCACCCAGTCGAGGTCGCGCTCCTCCTCGGCCAGCACGGTGCCGTCGGCGGCGAGCACGGTGACGACGGCCGAGTCCGGCGTCGTCATGTCGACCGGGACGCCGGCGGTCGAGCCGGTCACCTCCGCGACCACCTCGGCGCGCGGCACCGGGTCGGCGTCCTCGCGGACGACCTGCCCGCACCCGCCCGCGCAGGCCACCCGGACCGACGCCGGCGCGGGCTCGCCCCAGTCGCCGGCGAGCTCCACGCGCAGCCCGTTGGTCCACCCGATCGCGGGGCAGACCGCGCCGTCCGGGCCGCCGGGCGCCCCCGCGCACCCGGCCAGCAGGAGGGCGGTGAGCAGCAGCGGCGTCCTCACTCGAGCAACGCCTCCCCGAGCGGCTCGGCGCGCTCGAGCACCGCGCCCGCCGCGTCGAGGGTCTCGACCGAGGCCAGCCCGTCCGGCGGAGGCCCCACCGCCGCGACGCCGTCGACCAGCGGCACCTCGCCGAGCACGCCGCCGGCCGTGTCGAGCAGCCGCGCCGACGCCGTCCCGGCCGGGGCCACGACGACCAGGGTCGGCAGCACCGGCGAGTCGGCGCTCGCGTCGGTCACGTCGCACACCGCGGCCACCACCCGGTCGCCGTCGCCGGCGGCCCGCAGCTCCGAGCCGCAGGTCCAGCCGGCGCTGCCGGTGCGGTCGACGGCCACCCCGGCCGTCGTCCCCACGTACACCGCGCCCGACGGCAGGGTGGCGGTGAAGACGGCCAGCCGGGCGGGGCCGACGGTCGGCGCGGGCACGTCACCGGCCCACAGCACGGAGAAGGCGACGTCGTCCGGGCCCAGCCCGGTGCGCGCGAGCAGGGCGTCCATCTCGGCCCGCAGGACCTGGTCGCCCGGCGCCGCCGCCGGCTGCGGACGGGCCCAGGCGACGTCCAGCTCCGGTTGCGTGAACTGGCTCCAGGGCGTGTCCGGCATGGTCGTGATCACCTCGGTGCCGTCGCGCTCGACGCGGTAGCGATAGGCGGCGTCGGAGGGCAGCGGCGAGGGCCCGCGGTCGACCAGCGCGACGCCGTCAGGGGCGTCGACGCGGGCCCAGGTGCGGGAGGCGGTGCCGTCGGCGGCGACCTCGGGCCGCTCCGAGACGCTGACCACGTCGCCCGGCTCGGTGACGACCACCACCGCGCCGGTGACCGGATCGGCCGAGGCCAGCGGCTGGGTGGGGTCGACGACGCGCGGCAGGCCGTGCACCGCCATCTGCTCCGGGGCCGCTCCGGCCGGGCCGGTGAACCACGCGGCGACGGTTCCGCCGCGCGCGCCGAGGTCGGTCTCCAGCTCCGGGTCGGGCACGAGCGGGGCCGGCTGGTCGCCGTTCGGGGCCGCGACCAGCGCCCACCGCTGCCCGGCGACCTCCCCGGCGAACACGACGCGCCGGCCGTCCAGGGCGGGCTCGGGCACGCCGGCGGCGTCGCCCGACCACGGCAGCCGCCGCACCCCCTCGACGAAGGCGGCGTCGCCGGCCAGCGAGCCGCGGGGAGGCCCGTCCAGCACGCCGTCCGGGACGGACCCGGGCGCGGCCACGCCGGTCGCCGGGGCGGGGTCGTCCCCGCCGCGCACGACCACCGGCACCGCGACCACCACGGCCGCCACCGCGACGGCGACCGCGGCGGTGCCGGTGCGCCGCCGCCGGTCGCGCCGGTGCCGCGCCACCACCGCGGCGGCGAGGTCCTCCCGCGGCGGGGGAGCGGTGCGCTCGGCGAGCCGGGTCAGCCGGTCGGTCAGGTCGTCCATCGGGAGCCCTCCCCGGGCACGGGCACGGGCGCGGTCAGCAGCGCGCGCAGCCGGGCGAGCCCTCGGGTCGTCTGGGTGTTGACGGCGCTCGCGGAGCAGCCCATGGCCTGCGCGGCCTGCTGCTCGGAGAGGTCGGCGTAGTAGCGGAGGACGACGGCGGCGCGCATCCGCGGCGGCAGCGTCCGCAGTGCTGCGCGCAGCTCCTCGTCGCCGTCGCGCTCGTCGGCCGGTCCGGCCCGGTCGGGCACGGACTCGACCACCTGCTCGCCGGTCGACAGCCGGCGCCGCCAGCTGGTGTGCGCGGTGACCACGGCCCGGCGGACGTACGCCGTCGGGTCGCCGCGGCCGGCCACGCGGTCCCAGTGCCGGTAGGTGCGCAGCAGGGCGGTCTGCACGAGGTCCTCCGCGTGCCCGCGGTCGCCGGCCAGCAGGACGGCGAGGCGCAGCAGCCCCGCCTGCTCGCGGGACACGAACGACTCGAAGCAGGTGTCCTCGCTGCCCACCCGTGCCTCCCGCCGGTCGCCGTCACCCTCTACACGCGGCGGGGCCCCCGGCGGACCCACAGCGGCAGGTCACGGGACGGTCACGATCACCGTCGCTGTCCGCGCCGCCGGGCACGGCGGGGACGGCGGTCGCGGCGCGAGCGTAGGAGCGCGGCGGGTCAGCCGGCCAGGTCGGCGAGCGCGTCGGCGACCGCCCGGTCCCGCACGAAGTCCAGCGCCAGCAGCCGGTGCACCAGCACGCCGCGGCGGGTCAGCCGCAGGTCGGCCGGGCGCAGCCGGGGGAGCGCCGCGCCGCCCGGGCGCGGGGTGGCCGGCGGCGGGTCGAGCAGGCCGTCGCGCTGCAGCTCGGCCAGGTCCTCCAGGGCGCCCCACGCCGTCCAGCCGCGCGGGTCCTGCGGCACCGGCGTCATGGGCAGCGGGACGCGCTCGCGCCGGCCGACGGCGGCCAGCAGCACCCACTGCCGCCCGGTGAGCCCGGTGGCCAGCCGCAGCCCGCGGTGCACGACGGCGGGGTCGAGGTCGGGGGAGACGGCGGCCTCGGCGAGCAGGTAGCCGAGGTGGCGCACCCGCCACTCCTCGGCGGTGGCGCGGGCGGCCAGCAGGACCGCCTCGCCCACCTCGTCGGCCGGCGCGCGCTCGCCCGGGCCCGGCAGCAGGAAGGCGTCGGTGCGCACGGTGCGGCCCTGGGCGGCGCGGGTCACCGACAGCTCGGTGGCGAAGGCGAGGGCGGCCCCGGCGCGGCAGCGGCCGCGGGTCGACGCCGGGGACGGCGGCTCGGTGTCGGCCGCGTCCGCGGTGCGCCGCAGCCAGGCGGCCAGCCCCGCGTCCAGGCGCACCCGCGCCGGCGCCGGGTCGAACAGCAGCCCGGCCGCGCCTCGCGCCATCGACCCGGCCACCAGCTCGCCGGCCTCCACCAGCGCGCGACCCGGCGCCCGTTCCCGCTGCTCCACGCCGTCGATCATGGCCGAGCCGGGCGCCGCGTGTCGGCCCGGCGGCGGCCGCCTCACCACAGCGGGGCAGGGGCGGTGAGCAGATCGGAACAGGAGTTCCCCGTGACGGCGACGGCGGGGAAACCGCGGCCCGCGACGCTTCCGCCCCATGGCCGCCCCCACCCGCACCGCGCCCCCGACCGCCCCCGCGCCGCCGAGCCCGCCGCGCGGCGGGCGCTGGATCGACGACTGGCGCCCCGAGGACCCGCAGTTCTGGGAGAGCACCGGCAAGCGGGTCGCCCGCCGCAACCTGTTCTTCTCGGTGTTCTCCGAGCACGTCGGCTTCTCGGTCTGGAGCCTGTGGTCGGTGCTCGTGCTGTTCCTGCCCGAGCCGGTGTTCGGCATCGACCCGGCCGGCAAGTTCATGCTCACCACGTTGCCCACCGCGCTGGGCGCCTTCGTGCGGCTGCCCTACACCTTCGCCGTCGCGACCTTCGGCGGGCGCAACTGGACGATCGTCAGCGCCGCGCTGCTGCTGGTGCCCACCGTCGCCACCGCCGTCGTCCTGGAGCCCGGCGTCTCCTACTCCACCCTGCTGGTCGTCTCGTGCCTCGCCGGCGTCGGCGGCGGCAACTTCGCCAGCTCGATGGCCAACATCAACGCCTTCTACCCCGACCGGCTCAAGGGCTGGGCGCTCGGCCTCAACGCCGGCGGCGGCAACCTCGGCGTCCCGGTGGTGCAGCTCGTCGGCCTGCTCGTGCTGGCCACCGCCGGGGCGGAGCACCCACGGGTCGTGCTGCTCGTCTACGTCCCGCTGATCGTGGTCGCCGCCGTCGGCGCGGCCCTGCTCATGGACAACCTGACGACGGCGCGCAACCAGCCGCGGGCCATGCGCGAGGCCACCCGCGAGCCGCACACCTACGTGATGGCGTTCCTCTACATCGGCACGTTCGGCTCGTTCATCGGCTTCGGGTTCGCCTTCGGCCAGGTGCTGCAGAACCAGTTCGCCGCCGACTTCGCCACCCCGCTGGCCGCGGCGTCGCTGACCTGGCTGGGCCCGCTGCTCGGCAGCCTCGTGCGCCCGCTCGGCGGCTCGCTGGCCGACCGCTTCGGCGGCGCCCGGATCACCTTCTGGACGTTCATCGCGATGGCGGCCGGCGCCGCCGTCGTGTTCACCGCCAGCCGGGTGGGGTCGCTGCCGCTGTTCGTCGTCGGGTTCGTGCTGCTGTTCGTGCTCAGCGGCGTGGGCAACGGGTCGACCTACAAGATGATCCCGGCGGTGTTCCGCACCCAGGCGCAGCAGGCGGTGGCCGCCGGCGGCGACCCGGCCGCCGCCGACCGGCACGCGCTGCGCATGTCCGGGGCGCTCATCGGCATCGCCGGCGCCGTGGGCGCGTTCGGCGGGGTGCTGGTGAACCTCGCGTTCCGCCAGTCGTTCCTCACCACCGGCAGCGGCGACGCCGCCTACCTGGTGTTCATCGGCTTCTACGCCGTCTGCGTGCTGGTCACCTGGGCGGTGTACCTGCGCCCGACGTCGCGCATGGCGGGGGTGTAGGCCGCCTCCCTGCGGGCCCCCGGGCGGGGGCCCGCAGGGTCCCCGAGGGGGAGCCGCGGGCGGGCTCAGCGGCGCGGGGGACGGCACCTGGCCGCGGGTGGAGCCCGGTGGGGCGACAGATCACGGAGCGAGGCGGTAGCCGCGCTTGACGACGGTCTCGACCAGGCCCGGCCCGAGCGCCGCGCGCAGCCGGGTCACCGCCATCTCCACCGCGTGCCCGTCCCCGCCGCCGGGCAGCCCGCGCACCAGGTCGGCCTTGGCGACGACGGCGCCCGGCCGCACCGCCAGCGCCCGCAGCACCGCCATCGAGCCGGGCGGCAGCTCCACCAGCCGGTCGTCGAGCACCGCGGCGTACCCGCGCACCTGCAGGCGGGCGCCGCCCACGTCGAGCACCGGGTCGCGCTCGGGCAGCCGGGCCACCACCTCGCGGGCCAGCGCGCCCAGCCGCGAGCGCTCGGGCTGCACGGTGGCCACGCCCGCCGCCTCGAGCGGGCCCGCGGTCACCGGGCCGACGGCGACCGGCAGGACACCGCCGGTCAGCGCGGCCACCACGGCGTCGTGCTGCCCCATCTCCGCGGCCACCGACAGCAGGCTGGCCGCGGCCGGGGCGCTGGTGAAGGTGACGGCGTCGACCCCGCGGGCGACCACGGTCGTCACCAGCCGGCGCAGCGGCGCGACGTCCTCGGGCAGCACCCACCGGTAGACCGGCACGGTGAGCACCTCGGCGCCCGTGGCGCGCAGCGCCTCGACGAAGTCCGGCAGCGGGTCGCCGTGCAGCTGGACGGCGACGCGGCGGCCCTCCAGCGGGCCCTCCGCGCCGGAGAGCAGGTGCTCGAGCACCTCGGCCGAGGACTCCGACGCCGGCGACCACGCGTCGACCAGCCCGCCGCCGCGGATCGCGCCGCGCGCCTTGGGGCCGCGGGCGAGCACGCGGGCGGTGCGCAGGTGCTCCACCAGCGGCAGGTCCCACGCCTCGGCGGCCTCCAGCCAGCCGCGGAAGCCGACGCCGGTGGTCGCCACCACCAGGTCGACCGGCGCGGCCAGCACCGCCTCGGTGGCCGCGACCAGCTCGGCGTCGTCGGCCAGCGGCACGATCCGGATCGCCGGCGCGTAGACCACCCGGGCGCCGCGGCGGTCGAGCAGCGCGCCGAGCTCCTCGCGCCGGCGGGCGGCGGTGACGGCCACGGTGTACCCGGCCAGCGGGGCCGGTGCACCGGCCGGCGGGGCGTCGGCCGGTGGGGCGGCCGCGGGAGCCGGGTCGGGCTGGGGAGCGGTCACCGCACCATGGTGGCGGGTCGGCGTTGCGGGCATGTGTCGGCCCCGGGGTCAGGGACGGCCGGCGTCCCAGCAGGCGAGCAGCACGGTGGCGTCGTCCTGCAGCACGCCGCCCTGGTGGTCGAGCACGGCCCGCATCAGCCGGCGGGCCGTCTCCGGCGGCGGGTGTCCCGCGGCGGACGCCCGGGTCAGGAACTCGACGAGCCGCTCCTCGCCGAACCAGGCCCCCGAGGCGTCCCGGGCCTCGGTGACCCCGTCGGTGTGGACGGCCAGCCAGTCCCCGGGTTCGAGCACCTCCTCGCCGACGGTGACCCCGCCGGCCTCGATCCCGAAGGGCACCCGCCGCCCGCCGCCGAGCTCCTTGACCACCCGGCCGCCGCGCAGCAGCAGGGGCGGGGGGTGGCCGGCGTTGACGTAGCGCAGCCGCCCGGAGCCGGTGTCCAGCTCGGCCAGGACGCCGGTGACGAAGGAGCTGCCGGGGAACGTCGCGGTGACCACCTCGTCGACGGCGAGGGCCTGCTCGAAGACGCTGCGGCCGTCGCGGCGCACGCTGCGGTAGGCCGCCAGTGCGCCGGCGGCGATGAGCCCCGCCGGCAGGCCGTGGCCCATCGCGTCGAACACCGCCATCGAGACGGTCTCGCGGGACAGGGAGTAGTCGAAGGCGTCCCCGCCGACGTCCTCGGCCGGCTCCAGCAGCCCGGCGAGCACGAACTGCTCGGAGGCCGCGGTCAGCGGCGGCAGCTGCTGCCAGATCAGCTCGGCCGACACCGACCGCCGCACCGTGCGCCGGGCGCGTTCCAGCGCGTCGCCGTAGGGGCCCATCGAGGTGACCAGGTGGCCGACCAGGGAGGACAGCCAGCGGCACTGGGCGCGCAGGCCGGGGTCCTCGAGCTCGGCCGCGCTGCCGACCTGCACCTCCAGGACGCCGAGCCGGTCCGCGCCGTCGACCAGCGGGATCCACAGCCGCGGGGCGCCGTGCCCCTCCGACGGCAGCGGGGTGCCCGTCTGGAAGACGCGGCCGGGCAGCGTCCCCTCGACGGCGATCGGCTCCCCGGCGGGCTCGTCGTCGCACGGCAGCCGCCACAGCCGGCGCTGCTGGTGGTCGACGACGTGCACGACGACGTCCACGCCCAGCATCCGGCCGGCGTCGGCGGTGAGGGCGGGCAGCCGGTCGGGGGAGGCGGTGCTCGCGGTGTCCAGCAGCTGCAGCAGGGCGGCGAGCGGGCCTGTCGTGGGCCGGTGGCGGTACTGCGGGCGGGCGTAGGGGACCCGCCGGGCGGTGACGAGCTCGTCGAGCCGCTCGTTGACCGCGAGCGCGAGGAGGTCGCCGTCGACGGGCGGCAGCGGGAGGACGCCGCCGAGGTGGGCCTCGACGGCCATGAGGTCGGCGTTCCCGCCGAGCGCGAAGTACCGCACCCACAGCTGCTCGTCGTCGAGACCCGCCACCGCCTTGGCCGCCCGCAGCGCGGCCAGCTGCTCGGACGGCGGGACGGGGCCGGACCGCTCCATCAGCGGCGCCGGCGGACGGCGGAGTCGACCACGGTGCGCGCGGCCTGCCGGAGGGTCCCGGCCTCGCCGCCGGAGCGGGCGACCAGCATCCCCAGGGCGGCCTCCTCGCTGATCCCGTGCCGGGCCATCAGCACGCCCTTGGCCGTGCTGACGAGGTCGCGGGCGGCGAGCGCCTGGCGGAGCTCGTCGCTCGCCCGGCGGGCCCGCTCGCGGTGCTGCACGTTGGCCACCGGGATCGCCGCCTGCGCGGCGGCCATGGTCACCAGGCGCTCGGTGTGCGCGTCGAGGACGCCGGGGGTGTCGGCGTAGACCTTGAGCGCCCCCAGCGTCCGCTCCCCGGCGACGAGCGGGGCGCTGAGCGAGGCGGTCAGGCCGAGCCGCGCCGCCCCCGCCGCCCAGCGGGGCCAGCGGGTCTCCGTGGCCAGGTCGGGGACCCGCACGAGCTGCCGGCCGGCGACCGCGGCCAGGCACGGCCCCTCGTCCAGCTCGTACTGGAGGGCGTCGGCCTGCTCGACCCGGCGGTCGGTGGCGCCCGCGGACCGGCGGCCCTGCTCGTCGACGATCGACACCCCGGCGCCGGCCGCCCCCGGCACGGTCTCGAGGACGAGCGCGCTGAGCAGCCCCAGCGAGGTGGCGACCGTCTCCTCGGACAGCAGCAGGCCCGCCATGCGGGCGAAGACCACCGACAGCTCGTCGGCCAGCGGGAGGTGCGGGGACGCGTCAGGGCGCATGGGTGCACCTCGTCAGGAGTGCGGCCACCTCGGCACCGGCTCTGGGTGGACGTGGTCCGCCCCCCGGAGGCTAGTGCCGCGGCGGGGCCGCGGCTCAGCGCAGGGCCGCCGCCGTCCAGGTGGGCACCGCGCCGCCGTCGCCGGTCACCAGCCCGCGGCTGGCCAGCAGCCGCAGGTGCGCGTCGGTCTCGGTGACGGCGAAGATCCGCATCCGCCGCGCGTACTCCGACCACGGGCGCGACCAGGTGAGGTGCGCGGCGAGGTCCCACGGCGTGCTGCCGGGGTGCTCGCGGACGGCGGCCAGCAGCTCGGCCAGCCGCCGCTCGTGGTGGGCGCGCAGCTCGCGGGTGCGGGCGCCGAGGCCGCGGAACCGCCACTCGTGGCCGGGCAGCACCTCGGCGGGCTCCCGCGCGCCGACCGCCTCCAGCGAGACGAGGTACTCGCGCAGCGGGTCGGCGAGGCCCCCGGCGTGGGTGGAGATGTTGGGGCTGATGCGGGGGAGGACGTGGTCGCCGGCGAAGAACAGACCGGTGTCCTCGTCGGCGAAGCACAGGTGCCCGGCGGTGTGCCCGGGCGTGTGCACCGCGCGCAGCGACCAGCCGGGCAGGTCGGCGCGGTCGCCGTCCTCCAGCAGCCGGTCGGGCCGGGCCAGCCGGTGCCACTGCGCGCGCTGCTCCGGGGTGCCGGCGTCGGCGCGGGCGTCCGCCTCCGGCGCGCCCAGGCCCACCAGGAAGGCCACCTCGGTCTCGGTGGACAGCTCCGGCGCCCGCCCGGTGAGCGAGGCCAGGCCGCGGGCGTCGGCCGGGTGCATCGCGATCCACGCCCCGGAGGCCTCCCGCACCCGGGCGGCCAGCCCCACGTGGTCGAAGTGCATGTGGGTGACCAGCACGCCGCGGACGTCGGCGACGCCGGCCCCGATGCCCAACAGGCCCGCGCACAGCGCCGCCCAGCTGTCGTCGGCGTCCCAGCCGGTGTCGACCAGCCCGAGCCCGCCACCGGCCAGCTCCAGGACGTAGGCGTTGACCCAGCGCAGCGGGCCGGCCAGCGGCACCGGCACCGACCACAGCCCGGGGCGCACCCGCTCGACGCCCGGCACCGTGCGCTCCCGCCACGCCGCCTGCTGCGCGGGGCCGGTCACCTCCATGCCGGTCGCTCCTCCGCCGGTCCCTCCCGCGCCGGTCGCTCCTCCGCCGGTCCCTCCCACGCCGGATCCCTCCACGCCCGGCACTCTGCCACCGCACCGGGCCGCCGGGCTGGGAGGATGGGACCCGTGCCGACGCCGCCCGCCGTCCCCGTGTCCGCCACGCCGCGCCGGCTGCGGCTGATCTGCGCGGTCGCCGCCGCCGTCGTCGTGGCCGTGATGGTCGTCGTCGCGGTCCTGCTCACCGAGTCCTCGACCGGCGTGGTCACCTTCGGCCTGGTCGACCAGGTCGCCGTCGTGGGCCTGGGCCTGTTCGTCGGGGGCGGCGTGATGCTGGCCGGCGCGTCCCGGGTCGACGCCGACGCCGACGGCGTGCGCGTGCGCAACGTGCTGGTGAAGCACGAGCTGGGCTGGGACCGGGTGCGGGCCGTGCGGTTCGACCGGCACTCCTCGTGGGCCAGCCTCGAGCTCACCAACGACGACGAGGTCGCCGTCCTCGCCGTCCAGGCGGTCGACCGGCAGCGCGCGCTCGACGCCGTCGAGGGCCTGCGGGCGCTGCTCGCCGCCCACCGCGCGGCCCACCCGAAGCCCGCCACCGGCCCGCTGCTCTACGAGTGGGAGGCCCGGGAATGACCCGGGGGTCCCGGACGCTGTAGCATGAGCGTGCCTCCCCGCTACACGAGGCGCGTGAACCACTCCAGCGGCCCCGCCCCGGGCCGCTGACCCAAGAGGAGCCCGCTCCCACCTGGCGCCGCCGAGGCGCCCAGGTCACCGGTTCGCGAGACGCCGGCCCGCCCCGGCCGGCGTCCCGCGACGTACCCGGCCCATCCGTGGGCCGGGGCGGTACCGGCGAGACGGGCCCTGTGAGCACACCGCTCACGGGGCCCTCGTCGTCTCCGGTCCCGGAGGGCGGCTCCTCCCGTGTGAACTGCAGAGGAGAGGCCATCACCGAGCCCCGTATCAACGACCGTATCCGCGTCCCCGAGGTCCGTCTGGTCGGACCGGAGGGCGAGCAGGTCGGCATCGTGCCGATCGGCGAGGCGCTGCGCCTGGCGCAGGACTCCGAGCTCGACCTCGTCGAGGTCGCGCCGATGGCCCGGCCGCCGGTCGTCAAGCTGATGGACTACGGGAAGTTCAAGTACGAGTCCGCCCAGAAGGCCCGCGAGGCCCGGCGGAACCAGGCGCTCACCGTCATCAAGGAGATGCGGCTGCGCCTGAAGATCGACCCGCACGACTACGAGACCAAGAAGGGCCACGTCGAGCGCTTCCTCAAGGCGGGCGACAAGGTCAAGATCACCGTGATGTTCCGCGGTCGCGAGCAGTCGCGCCCGGAGATGGGCTACCGCCTGCTGCAGCGGCTGGCCGGTGACGTGTCCGAACTGGGCGTCATCGAGTCCAACCCGAAGCAGGACGGCCGCAACATGGTCATGGTGATCGCCCCGCACCGGAACCAGGCCGCGACCGACGGCGCCCGCCGTCAGGCCAAGGCCGAGCGGGCCGCCGAGGGTCAGACCCCGACGGCCTGACCGGCGCACCGCAGGACCGCACCACCGAGACGGCCGGCGCCGTCGCGGCAGCCCCGCGCTGCCGCGCGGCGCCGACACCCACGAACAGGACGACGAGGACATGCCGAAGCAGAAGACCCACAAGGGCACCGCCAAGCGGGTGCGCGTGACGGGCACCGGCAAGATCATGCGCGAGCAGGCCAACAACCAGCACAAGTTCGAGCACAAGTCCTCGCGGCGCAAGCGCCGGCTGGAGAAGGACCAGGTCCTGAGCCCCGCCGACACCAAGGCCGTCAAGAAGCTGCTGGGCATCTGAGCCCCCGCCTCCCGTAACGAACAAGGAGTACTCACGTGGCACGCGTGAAGCGGGCGGTCAACGCCCAGAAGAAGCGCCGGACGACCCTCGAGGCAGCCAGCGGCTACCGCGGTCAGCGTTCGCGCCTGTACCGCAAGGCCAAGGAGCAGATCCTCCACTCGGCCACCTACAACTACCGCGACCGCAAGGTGCGCAAGGGTGACTTCCGCAAGCTGTGGATCACCCGCATCAACGCCGCCGCGCGTCAGAACGACATGACCTACAACCGGTTCATGCAGGGCCTCAAGCTGGCCGGCATCGAGCTCGACCGCCGTGTGCTCGCCGAGCTCGCGGTCAACGAGCCGGCCGCCTTCGCCGCGCTGGTGGAGACCGCCCGCGCCGCCGTCGCCGCCGCTCCGGCCGGTGGCGAGCAGGCCGCCTGACGTTCCGCCTCCCGACGCCGCCGGCGTCCGGTCCTCCGGGGCCGGCGCCGGCGGCGTCGGTGTGTCCGGGGTCCGTGCGACAGGGGAGGACGACGACGTGAGCGAGCTGCTGACCGAGCGCTCCGGGCGGGTGGCCGCGGCGCGGAAGCTGACCCGCCGGGCCGGCCGCGACGAGGCCCGCGCCTTCCTCGCCGAGGGCCGGCAGGCCGTGAGCGAGGCGCTCGCGCTGGCCGTGTCCGACCCGGACGCCGTCCGCGAGGTCTTCGCCACCGAGGCCGCCGCGGCCGCGCACCGCGACCTGCTCGCCGGCAGCGCCGTCCCCGTCCGGCTGGTCACCGAGAGGGCGGCGGCGTCGCTGTCGGAGACCGTGACGCCGCAGGGCCTGGTCGCCGTCTGCGCCCTGCGCGACCTGCCCGCCGGGCGGCTCGCCGCCGACCCGCCGGCGCTGGCGGTGGCCCTCGCCGGCCTCGCCGATCCGGGCAACGCCGGCACCGTGCTGCGCACCGCCGACGCCTGCGGCGCGGGCGCGGTGGTCTTCGGCGCCGGGTCCGCCGACCCCTACGGCGGCAAGGCCGTGCGGTCCAGCGCGGGCAGCCTGTTCCACCTCGACGTCGTGCGGGGCGCGCCGTTGGAGCCGCTGGTCGGCGACCTGCGGGCCCGCGGGGTCACCGTGCTCGCCGCCGACGGCGGGGGAGAGGCCTCCCTCGACGGGCTGGGCGACGTCCTCGCCGGGCCGGTGCTGTGGCTGTTCGGCAACGAGGCGCGCGGCGTGCCGCCGGAGCTGGCCGCGGCCGCCGACGCCCGGGTGCGGATCCCGATGCGCGGCCGCGCCGAGAGCCTCAACCTGGCCGCCGCCGCGGCCATCTGCCTCTACGCCACACAGCTCGCCCAGGGCTGAGAGGCTGCCCGGGTGGACGACGACGCGGCCAAGGCGACCCTCCTGCGCTACCTGACGTCCGCCCGCGAGGCGCTGCTCTGGAAGCTCGACGGGCTCTCGGAGTACGACGTGCGCCGGCCGCTGACGCCCACCGGCACCAACCTGCTCGGCCTGGTGAAGCACCTCGCCTGCGTGGAGGCCGGCTACCTGGGCGGCGTGCTGGGCCGGCCGTTCCCCGAGCCGATGGTCTGGGACGACCCCGACGCGGGGGACGACGACGACCTGTGGGTGCGCGCCGACGAGTCCCGCGCCGACGTCCTCGCGCTCTCCGCCCGGGTGGCCGGGCACGCGGAGGCCACCGTCGCCGCGCTCCCGCTGGACGCCACCGGCGAGGTGCCGTGGTGGCCCGAGGAGCGCCGCCACCCCACGCTGCACGCGCTGCTGGTGCACGTGCTGGCCGAGGTGGCGCGGCACGCCGGCCACGCCGACGTGCTGCGCGAGGGCCTCGACGGCGCGGCCGGCCTGCGCCGGGACAACGACAACCTCACCCGCGACGGCGACGCCGCCCGGGCCGCCTACGTCGCGACGGTCGAGGAGGCCGCGACGGCCTTCCGGTGACCCGGGGTCAGCAGAGCCGGGGTCAGGCCGGCTCGAGCTCGGCGTACGGGGTGACCGTGCCGTCGCGCGCGAGCCGGCGGGTGGTGCGGGCGCGCAGCGCGAAGCGGGCCAGCGCGAGCACCACGTAGACGCCGGAGAGCACGAGGACCAGCACCCGGTCGGCGTCGGCGGGCAGCAGGATGCTGCCGGCGAACTGCACGGCGAACAGCACGAACAGCGTCGCCGCGCCGCCGGCGGTCAGCCGCAGGCCGACCAGCAGCGAGACGGCGAACAGCGACTGGGCGGCGGTGAGCAGCAGCTCGGTGCGCTGCTGGGTGTCCAGCGGCAGGCCGGAGAACGACGTCGAGCTCAGCGCGAAGACGACCGGGATCGTGCCCACGAGCAGCGTCCACTGGTTGACCTTGCTCGACAGCAGGGTGCCGAGGGAGTCCGAGGCGCGCAGCCGCGCGGCGTAGAGGCAGGCCACGATGAGCTCGGGCGCCTCGCTGGCCAGCGGCGCCACCCACTGCACGAGCAGGAACTCGTCGACGCCGAGCGTCGTGCCGGTCTCCACCAGCGACTCGGCGAAGTGCTCGGCGCAGGCGAGGATCACCAGCGCCGCGGCGGCGAACACGCCGCCCACCCAGGTGCGCCGCCGGCGCTGCGGCTGCTCGCCCATCCAGCGCGAGGTGCCGATCAGGTCGGGGTCCTCGGCCGGGGCCTGCGCGAGCCGGCGGGCGTAGAGCACGAAGACCGTCACCAGCACGACGGCGTCGACGATCGTGAGGCTCGTCCGCAGCGGCAGGTGCAGCGAGTACAGGGTGGCGATGCCGAGGAAGACGACCTCGGGGGACATCGCCGGCGACAGCCGGACCTCGCCGCGGGGCACGTCCCGGGCGGCGGGGTCACCGGCCGCGCGGCGGCGGGCGACCACGACCGCGGCGACCAGCACCACCAGCGGCCAGCCGACGCCGACCAGCACCCGGTTGGCGCCGGTCATGTTGGCCAGCGCCAGCGCGCAGGCGTCCTCGCCGCCGTCCGGGGGCGTGCAGGAGCCGGTCTCGCCGACGGTCGTCCCGGCCGTCCAGGTGAAGACGAAGTCGACGGCGTACTCCGGCAGCACGGCCAGCAGCGCGAGCAGGGCCAGCGCGAGGCCGGCGCTGATGTCGACCTGCGCGGCCTCGGCGGCCCACGACAGCAGGAACGCCGCGCCGACGATCGCCGTCCCGTAGACCAGGGCCTGCAGCGGCGGCGCCAGGTCCGGAGCGGGCAGGCCGAGGTACGCCGCCGCCCCGAGGTACGTGCCCGGCAGCGCCACGAGCGCGGCCGCCAGGAGGGGCGTCGGCGGGCGGCGCGGGGGAGCGGGCACGGCCGCCATCCAAACGCGCGGAGGGGGGGGGGGGGGGGGCCCCCCGCCCCCCCCCCCCCCCCCCCCCCCCCCCCCCCCCCCCCCCCCCCCCCCCCCCCCCCCCCCCCCCCCCGCCCCCCCCC
>NZ_JBJGYM010000014.1:0-116031 GCF_054049995.1 Geodermatophilus sp. SYSU D01106
GGCGGCCGGGGCTCCCCCGGCCGCCGCACCGGTGGTTGGCGGGCCGCAGCGCGGGCAAGACGGTCCGGTCACCCCGCACCGCCCCTGGAGGTCCCCGCATGTCCGCACCCGTCGAGTTCGCCGTCTGGGCGCCTGTGCCCGAGCGGGTGCGCGTGCAGGTCGACGGTGCCGTGCACGACATGCGCCGCGACGAGCACGGCTGGTGGCGCGCGGAGGTCGAGGCCGGCCCCGACGCCGACTACGGCTTCCTGCTCGGCGACGACGACACCCCGCGTCCCGACCCGCGCGCGCGGCGGCAGCCCGCCGGCGTGCACGGCCTCTCCCGCCGGTTCGACCCGTCCGCGCACGCCTGGGGCGACGGCGCGTGGACCGGGCGCCCGCTGGCCGGCGGCGTCGTCTACGAGATGCACGTCGGCACGTTCACCCCGGAGGGCACGCTCGACTCGGCGATCGACCGGCTCGGCCACCTCGTCGACCTCGGTGTCGACTTCGTCGAGCTCCTGCCGGTGAACACCTTCGACGGCACCCACAACTGGGGCTACGACGGCGTGCTCTGGTACGCCGTGCAGGAGAGCTACGGCGGCCCGGCGGCCTACCAGCGGTTCGTCGACGCCTGCCACCAGCGCGGCCTCGGCGTCATCCAGGACGTCGTCTACAACCACCTCGGGCCGTCCGGGAACTACCTGCCGCTGTTCATGCCGATCTTCTCCGAGGGCGGCGCGAACACCTGGGGCGAGTCGGTGAACCTGTCGGGGCCGGACTCCGACGAGGTGCGCCGCTACATCCTGGACAACGCGCTGATGTGGCTGCGCGACATGCACGTCGACGGGCTGCGGCTCGACGCCGTCCACGCACTGGTGGACGAGCGGGCCACCCACGTGCTGGAGGAGATGGCACGCGAGGTCGAGGCGCTGTCGGTCGCGGTGCGCCGGCCGCTCACGCTCATCGCCGAGAGCGACCTCAACGACCCGCGCCTGGTCACCCCGCGCGTCGCGGGCGGCACCGGGATCGACGCCCAGTGGAGCGACGACCTGCACCACGCGCTGCACGCCACGCTGACCGGCGAGGGGCAGGGCTACTACCGCGACTTCGCCGAGGCCGGGCTCGGCGGCGTGGCCAAGACGCTCACCGGCGCGTTCTTCCACGACGGCGCCTGGTCGAGCTTCCGCCGCCGGCACCACGGCCGGCCGGTGGACACCGCCCGCCTGCCGGGCTGGAAGTTCCTCGGCTACCTGCAGGACCACGACCAGATCGGCAACCGCGCCGTCGGCGACCGGATCTCGGCCACCCTCTCCCCCGGCCTGCTCGCCGTCGGCGCCGCCCTGGTGCTGACCAGCCCGTTCACCCCGATGCTGTTCATGGGCGAGGAGTGGGGCGCGGCGACCCCGTGGCAGTTCTTCACCAGCCACACCGACCCCGACATCGGCCGGGCGACGGCGGAGGGCCGCAAGAGCGAGTTCGCCGGGCACGGCTGGGACGCCGACGAGGTGCCCGACCCGCAGGACCCGGAGACCTTCCGCCGCTCGAAGCTCGACTGGTCCGAGCCGGAGCGCGAGCCGCACGCCCGGCTGCTGGAGGTCCACCGCACGCTGCTCGCACTCCGGCGCGCGCACCCCGAGCTGGCCGACGCCGACCTGTCGGCGGTCGAGGTCGGCTGGGACGAGGACGACCGCGTGCTGGTCGTGCACCGCGGCTCGCTGCGGGTGGTGGCCAACCTGTCCGGCGAGGAGCAGGAGGTCGACCTCGACCGGACGGCGACCGGCGTGCTGTTCGCGACGTCCGGCGAGCCGGCGCTGGACGGGACGACGGTGACCCTGCCGGCCGAGAGCGCCGCGGTCCTCACCACCTGATGCGCCGCCTGCACCCGGACCCCGCGGGCGACCTGTCCGACGGCGACCTCGCCGACGCCTACCGGCTCCCGCCGGGCCGGTCGCTGCGGGTGGACTTCGTGACCTCCCTCGACGGCGCGATCGCCGTCGGCGGGCGGAGCGCGGGGCTCGGGTCGCCGGGGGACAAGGAGGTCTTCCGGACGCTGCGGGCACTCGCCGACGGCGTCCTGGTGGGTGCCGGCACGGCCACCGCGGAGGGCTACCGGCCGGTGGACGCCGACCCCGCCGTGGCCGCGCTGCGGTCGTCGCTCGGGCGGCCCGCCGGGGCGCCGGTGGTCGTGGTGTCGCGGCGGGCGTCGCTCGCCCCGGACGGCCGGCTGGCGGTGCCCTCGACGGTGCTGGTCACCTGCGCGGCGGCGCCCGCCGAGCGCCGGGCCGCGCTGGCCGCCGCCGGGGTGGACGTGCTCGTCTGCGGGGACGACGACGTCGACCTGCCGCTGGCGCTCGACGAGCTCGCCGGGCGCGGGCTCGAGCAGCTGGTGTGCGAGGGCGGGCCGGCGCTGCTGGCGGCCGCGCTGGAGGCGGGCGTCGTCGACGAGCTCGACCTCACCCTCTCCCCCGCGCTGGTCGGCGGCGAGGCGCGGCTGGTCGGGCCCGCGCTGTCCGACGTCGTCCGCCCGCGGCTGCTGCAGGTGCTGGAGGAGGACGGCGTCCTGTTCACCCGCTACGCGGTGGGCGCGGCCCGCACCTGACCGGCGGGGCGGCGCTCGCGTGGGGGTCCGCGGCGCTCAGATGGGCGCCCGGGACCCATGTCCGCAGGTCGGGGCGTCCCTAGCGTCGTCGCCGGACCCGCCACCCCGGGCGGGCCGCGACCCCAGGAGGACGTCATGGCCAAGGCCGTCGTCAGTCTCGCCACCGGTCTCGAGGACCCGGAGAAGGTCACCGTCGCGATGCTCATGGCCGTCGGCGCCGCCGAGACCGGCCGCGAGACGGTCGTGTTCGCGGCCAAGGAGGCCGTCCGGCTCGCCCTGGAGGGCACCGCGGTCGGCACCGCGTGCGCCGGGTGCCCGCCGCTGCCCTCGCTGATGGACCGCTTCCTCGCCGCGGGCGGCCGCTGGTTCGTCTGCCCGGTCTGCTTCGAGGCCAAGCAGCTCGACGCCGGGCGGCTGGTCAAGGGCGCCGAGCTGGCCGGCACCGTCCCGCTCTGGACGTGGATCGGCGACGAGGGCGCCACCACCTTCAGCTACTGAGCAGGCCCAGCTCCGCCGCCCGGCGGACCGCCTCCCGCCGGCCGCCGGCGCCGAGCCGGCCGAGGACCGCGGTGACGTGGTGCTCGGCCGTCCGCGGTGAGACGACCAGCCGCGCGGCGATCTCCGCGTTGCTCAGCCCCTCGGCCAGCAGCCGCAGCACCTCGGACTGCCGGGCGGTCAGCCCGGCCGGGTGGGCACGGGTGGTCCCCCGCCGCCCGTGCCGGACGGCGAGACCGAGCTCCCGCATCCGCCGGGTCACCCGCGCGGCCAGCGGCGCGGCGCCCAGCGCCCGCGCCGTCTCCAGCGCCTCGGCCAAGGCGTCCGCGTCGTCGAGGGAGGAGAGCCACAGCGCGCGGTCGTGCGGCCAGGCGAGGGCACCGAAGGCGTCGGCGGCGGCCCGGGGGTCCCCGGCCAGCAGGGCCGCGTGGGCGGGCGCGGCCGGGCCGGCGGCGTCGTGGCGCACCCCGGCGAGCGACGCCCAGGCCGCCAGCCGCCCGCCACCCCAGCCGGCGCCACCGGCCACCCGGGCCAGCTCGACGGCGCGGGCGGCGCGCGCGGTGGGCATCGGCCTCCCGCGGACGAGCGCGTCCTCGACCGCCAGCTCCAGAGCGGGCACGAGGCGCTGCAGCTCGCCGGTGCGGTCGGCCCGGGCCGCGACGTCGGCCAGCCGCTCGTCCGCGTCGGGGTCGCCGCGCCGCACCGCCCGCTCGGCCAGCAGCGTGCGGGCCAGCAGGTCGCTCACCGACCCGTCGCGGCCGGCCTCCGCGCGGGCGGCGGCCTCGACGTCCACCGGATCGCCGGCGCGCAGCCGCAGCCACGCCGTCGTGAGCCGGGCGTAGCCGCCGAGCGCGTCGACCTCGTGCGCCGCGGCGTGCGCGGCCGCCCGGTCGGCGGCCGCGCGGGCGGCGTCCGGCCGCAGCCACAGCAGCTGCGTCCAGGCCAGGTTGACCAGCGCGCGCACCGCCTCGTGGTGGTCACCGGCCGCCACGGCCGCCCGGTGCGCGTCCTCCAGGGTGGCCGTGGCGGTGGGGTCGGTCTGTGCCTCGACGGTCCCGGTGGTCACCCGCGCGTGCGCGGCGGTGGCGGCGTCGCCGAGCCGGTCGGCCAGCGCGGCCGCCCGCCGGCCCTCCGCGAGCGCCTCCTCCGCGCGGTCGCCCAGCATGGCCAGCTGCGCGACCGCGGCCCGGGCGCGCACCAGGTCGGCGGAGTCGCCGAGCGGCTCGAGCAGCGCGACCGCCGCCGCGGCCTCCCGGCGCGCGGCCGCGCCGTCCCCGGCGTACCAGTGCAGCCGCGACCGGACCCGCGCGCACCGGCCCAGCCCCCGCCGGTCGTCGGTGGCGCGGTGCGCGGCCGCGGCCGCGTCGACGGCCGCCAGCGCGTCGGGCACCTGCCCGGCCAGGTAGGCGGCGCCCGCCAGCTCCTCGGACAACGCCGCCCGCTCCGCGTCGGGCAGCGCCCCGGCCAGCGGCACCGCGCGGCGGTAGTGCGCGAACGCCTCGCGGGTGGCGCCCGCCGCCGCGGCGGACCGGGCGGCGGGCAGCGCGGCCGCGGCCAGGGCGGCGACGTCGCCGGCGGCCTCCGCGTGGTGCACGAGGTCGGCCGGGTCGGCGCCCAGCCGCTGCAGCGCGGCGAGGACGGCCGCCGACAGGCGGCGCCGGTCGGCGGCGGGGAGCGTCTCGGCGACGGCGGTGCGGGCGAGCTCGTGGCGGAAGGCGACCGCGTCCGGGCCGACGGTCAGCAGGCCGGCCCGCTCCGGTTCGGCGGCGGCCAGCGGCCACCCGGGGAGGACCGCGTCGAGGACACCGGTGCCCGCGCGGGCAGGGACGACCGACACGAGCTCGACCAGCGCCCGGGCTGCCGGGGAGAGGGCGGCGACGCGGCCGGTGACGGCGTCGCGCACCGACGGCGGCGGCGCCGTCGTGCCCGCGGCGGCCAGCTCGGTGACGTAGAAGGGGTTGCCGCCGGTGAGGGCGTGCACCCGCGCCGCGCCGTCGCCGACCTGCTCGCCGACGAGCTCGGCGACCGCCGCCTCCGACAGCGGCGCCAGCGGCAACCGGGCGACCGCCGCCGGCGGCAGGGTGGCGAGCGCCGACCGCAGCGGCGCCCCGCCGTCGGGCTCGGCGTCGCGGTAGGTGAGCACCAGGACGGCGGGCAGCCCCGTCACCCGCCGGCCGACCGTCCGCACGAGGTCGAGGGTCGCGTCGTCGGCCCAGTGCACGTCCTCGAGCACCAGCACGGTCGGCCGCGACAGCTCGGCGAGCAGCGCGTCCGCGACGTCGCCGCGACCGGCCAGCGCCACGGCCAGCGGGCCACCGACCTCGCGGGCGACGTCGCGCAGGGGCCCGAGCGGGCGCGGCGTGGCCAGGTCGTCGCAGCGGCCGGTGAGCACGCGGACACCGGGGACCCGGGCGGCCGGCCCGGTCACCAGCGCCGTCTTGCCGATGCCCGCCTCGCCGGTGACGAGCACGACGCCTCCGCGGCCGGCCGCCGCCGACCGCGCGGCCGCGGCGAGGGCGGCCGTCTGCTCCCCGCGCTCGAGCAGGCGCACGCCCGGACGCTAGCCCCCGCGGGCGCCGTCCCGGTCAGTCGTCGCCGCGGCCGCCCCGCCCGTTGCCGTTCCCGTTGCCGTTCCCGTTGCCGTTCCCGCGGCCGTTGCCGTTCCCGTTGTCCTCGTCCTCGTCCTCCTCCTCGGCGGGCGCCGGGGAGGGCGCCTCCGGTGCCGGCGCGGTGGTCGGCGGGGCGGGGGCCGGCGGCGGGGCGACGGCGTGCGTGACGGTGACGACCGTGCCGGGCGCCAGCGCGCCGACGGGGTCGAGGGTGATCACCTGGCCGTCGGGGACGTCGGCGGTGGTGACCGGGCGCAGCGTCACCTGGAGCCCGCGGGCGGTGAGCTCCTGCTGCACCTCGCCCACGGGGCGGCCGACGTGGTCGGCGGCGGTCACCGCGACCGTCGGGTCCGGGGCCGGTGCGGGTGCCGACGACGTGGTCGTCGGGGCCGCCGGGGTCGCGTCCCCGCCGTCGCCGGCGTTCGCGAGCACCACGCCGACGACGGTCAGCGCCGCGAGCAGCGCCCCGAGCGCGAGCAGGAGGCCCCGGCGGCGCCGGGGAGCCGATCCCGTCCCGGGTGCGGGGGTCGACGGGGCGGGCGGCGTCAGCACCCGGGTGGCCGGCGGCAGGACGGCGCCGCCCAGGACCGCGCCGCCCAGGACCGCGGTGTCGGCGCGCGCGAGGGCGGCCGCGCCGGCGGCGGGCCCGGGGACCGCGTCGAGCGCCGCACGCAGGGCGCCGCCGTCGGGGAAGCGGCGGGCCGGGTCCTTGTCCAGCGCCCGCTCGACCACCGCCCGCAGGCCCGCCGGGACCGTCTCCGGCAGGGGCGCGGGCTGGGCGTGCACCTGCATCAGCGCCACCTGCATGGGCGTCTCGCCGTCGAAGGGCAGCCGCCCGGTGAGGCACTGGTAGCCGACGAGGCCGAGGGAGTACACGTCGCTGGCCGGGGACGCGGGCAGGCCCGACACGAGCTCCGGCGCCATGTACTGCGCGGTGCCGATGACCTGCCCGGTGCCGGTGAGCGCGGCGCTGGCCGCCGACCGGGCGATGCCGAAGTCGGTGATCTTCACGGTGCCGTCGGCGGCGACCAGGACGTTGCCGGGCTTGACGTCGCGGTGCACGACGCCGGCCGCGTGCGCCGCGCCGAGGCCCGCCGCCGCGTCGCGGAGCAGCCGCGCCGCCTCCGCCGGATCGAGCGGGCCGCGGGTCAGCACGCCGGCCAGCGACTCGCCCTGCACCAGCTCCATGACCAGCCAGGCGACCGGCTCGCCGTCGGCGCCGTCGGCCCCCTCGCCGTAGTCGAACAGCGTGGCGATGTGCGGGTGCACCAGGCCGGCGGCGTGCTGCGCCTCGGCGCGGAACCGGGCGCGGAAGGTCGGGTCGCCGTTGAACTCGCCGCGGAGCACCTTGACCGCGACGTCGCGCCGCAGCAGCTCGTCGCGCCCGCGCCACACCTGCCCCATGCCGCCGGTCGCCAGCAGGGACAGGAGCGTGTACCGGCCGCCGAGCACCCGGCCGCCCGGCGCGGCGTCTGTCCCCTGCTGCATCCCCCGAGGATCCCGCACGCCCGGAGGGACCACCCGTCCGGTCGACGTCGTCCTGTGCCGTGTCGGGCCCCGCTGGTTGACTGACCTGCATGGACCTGCCCGTGCTGCCGCCGGTGAAACCGATGCTGGCGAAGGCGGCCACGAAGCTGCCCACCGCCGACGGCCTGTACTACGAGCCGAAGTGGGACGGGTTCCGCTGCATCGTCTTCCGCGACGGCGACGAGGTCGAGCTCGGCAGCCGCAACGAGCGCCCGCTGACCCGCTACTTCCCCGAGGTCGTGGCCGCGGTGAAGGAGGCGCTGCCGGAGCGCTGCGTCGTCGACGGCGAGATCGTCGTCCCGCAGGGCGACCGGCTGCACTTCGAGTCGCTGCTGCAGCGCATCCACCCGGCGAAGTCGCGGGTCGACCTGCTGGCCGAGCAGACGCCGGCCCACCTGGTCGCCTTCGACCTGCTGGCGGTCGGCGACGAGTCGCTGCTCGAGGTGCCGTTCGCGCAGCGGCGGGCACGGCTGGAGCAGGTGGTCACCGGCACCGACCGGGTGCACCTGACGGCGCTCACGCAGGACGCGGCCACCGCGCAGCGCTGGTTCGAGGAGTTCGAGGGCGCGGGCCTCGACGGCGTCGTCGCCAAGGCCCCCGACCTGCCCTACGGGCCCGACCAGCGGCTGATGACCAAGGTCAAGCACGTGCGCACCGCCGACTGCGTGGTCGCGGGCTTCCGCTGGCACAAGAGCGGGCCGATCGTCGGGTCGCTGCTGCTGGGCCTCTACGACGACGGCGGACTGCAGCACATCGGCGTCGCGGCGTCCTTCCCCATGGCCCGGCGCGCGGAGCTGGTCGAGGAACTGGCGCCCTACCGCGCCGACGCGCTCGACGGGCACCCGTGGCAGGACTGGGCCGACGCCGAGCTGCAGGAGAACGGCGAGCACCGCATGCCCGGCGCCCAGAGCCGCTGGAACGCGAAGAAGGACCTGTCCTGGGTGCCGCTGCGGCCGGAGCTGGTCGTGGAGGTCAAGTACGACCAGCTGGAGGGCCGGCGGCTGCGGCACACCGGGCAGTTCCTGCGCTGGCGGCCCGACCGGACGCCGGAGAGCTGCACCTACGACCAGCTCGACGTGCCGGTCCGCTACGCCCTCGCCGAGGTCTTCACCGGATGACCGGCACCCGCCCGTCCCGACCTACGGTGGAGGTCATGCGTCTGCGCCGCGGCATGCTCGCCGCCACGACCGGACTGCTCCTGGCGGTCACCGGGTGCACCTCCTTCTCCGAGTCCTCCGGCGGGAGCGACACGTCGTCGTCGGCGGCCTCGTCCACGCCGGCCGAGCCGGAGGCGGCGCCGATCACCTGGCAGGACTGCGACGCCGAGATCACCGACCTCGTCGCCGGCACGCCGGGCAGCGAGCGCGACCTGGCCTTCGAGTGCGGCCGCACCGAGGTGCCCATCGACCACGACGAGCCCGACGGCGCCACGCTGCCGCTGTTCCTCGTGCGGGCGACGCTCGCCGGCCAGACCGACCGGATCGGCTCGCTGCTGGTCAACCCGGGCGGGCCCGGCGGCTCCGGCGCGGACGCCGCGATCGGGCTGGCGCTGTCGATGCCCGAGGACGTGCTGCGCCGCTTCGACCTGGTCGGCTTCGACCCGCGCGGCGTGGGCCTGTCCACGGCCGTCGAGTGCATCCCGGCCGAGCTCAAGGACCGGTCGACCGCCGCCGAGCCGCGGCCGACGACGCAGGCGCAGCTCGACGAGGTGCTCGCCCTGGCCGACGAGGCAGCCGACGCCTGCGCCGACGAGTACGGCGACGCGCTGGGCACCTTCAACACCGTCGACACCGCCCGTGACATGGACCTGCTGCGGGAGGCGCTCGGCGACGAGCAGCTGAGCTACCTCGGCTACTCCTACGGCACCACGCTCGGCTCCACCTACGCCGAGCTGTTCCCGCAGAACGTCCGCGCGCTGGTGCTCGACGCCGTCGTCGACCCCGACGCCGACCCGCAGGAGAAGGCCGAGTCGCAGGCGGCCGGGCTCGAGGCGAGCTTCGACGCCTTCGCCGGCAACTGCACCGGCCTGGTGTCGGGCTGCCCGCTCGGCGGCGAACCGCGGCGCTTCCTCGACGAGCTGCTCGCCCAGGCCGCGGGCGCGCCGATCCCGAGCGCGCGGCCCGGCGAGACCCGGACGGCGACGCCCGGCGTGATCATGACGGCGGTGCTGGCGGCGCTCTACGACACCGCGTCGTGGCCGCAGCTGTCGCAGTCGCTGGCCGCCGCCCGCAACGGCGACGCCGCCGGCGTGTTCTCCCTGGCCGACTCCTACACCGGCCGGCTCGAGGACGGGTCCTACACCAACCTGACCGACGCGAACCTGGCCATCAACTGCGCCGACACCCCCGAGGACGAGACCTTCTCGGAGGAGGAGGTGCTGCAGCTCGCGCAGGACTGGTCGGCCCGCTACCCGCTGTTCGGCGCCGGCTCCGCCGCCGGCCTCTACACCTGCTCGACGTGGGAGGCCCCGCGCACCCCGCTGCCCGAGCGGGACGCCGAGGGCAGCGCGCCGATCCTGGTCGTGGGCAACACCGGCGACCCGGTGACCCCGCTGCCCGGCGCCGAGGACATGGCCGAGGACCTCACCGCGGGGTCGCTGCTGGTCTGGCAGGGGCAGGGCCACACGGCCTACCCGAAGACCGACTGCATCAGCGCCGCCGTCAACGCCTACCTCATCGACCTGACGGTGCCGCAGGACGGGCTCACGTGCCCGGCCTGACCCGTCCCGACCCGGGGAGCTGACGGGTGGCCAGCAGCAAGGACGCCGTCGTCCTGACCGTCGACGGGCACGAGGTGCGCGTCTCCAGCCCGGAGAAGCCGTACTTCGCCGAGCACGGGATCCGCAAGATCGACGTCGTCGAGTACTTCGTCGCCGTCGGCGAGGGGATCCTGTTCGCCCTGCGGGACCGTCCGACGACGCTCGAGCGCTGGCCCGGCGGGGTGTTCGAGGGCGCCCGGCTGTCGACCCGGATGGACAACACCGGCGACGCCTTCTACCAGAAGCGGGTGCCCAAGAACGCGCCCGAGTGGGTGCCGACGGCGCACATCACGTTCCCGAGCGGGCGGACGGCCGACGAGATCGCGCCCGACTCGGTCGCCGTCGTCGCGTGGTGCGCCAACCTCGGCACGCTGACCTTCCACCCCTGGCCGGTGGACAAGACCGACGTCGAGTCGCCGAACCAGATCCGCATCGACCTCGACCCGCAGCCGGGCACCGATTTCTCCGACGCCGTCCGGGTCGCCCCGCACGTGCGCGAGCTGCTGGCCGAGTTCGGCATGGAGGGCTGGCCGAAGACCTCCGGCGGGCGGGGCGTGCACATCTACGTGCCGATCCAGCCGCGGTGGACCTTCACCGACGTGCGCCGGGCGGTGATCGCGTTCGGCCGCGAGCTGGAGCGCCGCCTGCCCGACCGCGTGACGATGTCGTGGTGGAAGGAGGAGCGCGGCGAGAAGATCTTCATCGACTACAACCAGATGGCCCGGGACCGTACGATCGCCAGCGCCTACTCCATCCGGCCCAAGCCGCACGCGCCGGTGTCCGCGCCGCTGGACTGGGACGAGCTGCCCGACGTGCACCCCACCGACTTCACGGTGCTGACCATGCCGGAGCGGTTCCGCGCGGTCGGTGACAAGCACGCGGGCCTCGCCGGGCACGCCTTCGGCATCGAGCCGCTGCTCGAGCTCGCCGAGCGGCAGGCCACCGACCTCGGGCTCGGCGACATGCCCTATCCCCCCGACTACCCGAAGATGCCGGGCGAGCCGATGCGGGTGCAGCCGAGCCGCGCCCGGAAGCCCGAGTCCGCCGCCGACTGAGCCGGCTCCTCAGCGCGCCCCGAGGGCGGAGAACAGCCGGTCGTACCGCTGCTCCGGGTCCAGCGGGAGGCCGGCCTTGACGAAGCGCGCCCAGTCGTCGGCCAGCACCTCCTGCGCGCCCGACTCGACGGCGTCGAGGGCGGCACCGACCAGGACCGACGGCGCGATCTTCGGCGCCTGCAGGCCCCGGGCCATGTCGGTGTCGACCAGCCCCATGTGCACGCCCACGACGTGCGTGCCCTGGGCGGCGAGCTCGAGCCGGGTGCTGTCGGTCAGCATCCAGGCCGCCGCCTTCGAGGCGGCGTAGGCGCCGGAGCCCGGGGCGGTGAACCAGGACAGCGCCGAGACGACGTTGAGGACGGCCCCGCCCCCGTTCGCCCGGAGGACCGGGGCGAACGCGCGGGTCGTGAGCAGCGGGCCGTAGAAGTTGGTGTCCATCTCCCGCCGGATGGCCGCCTCGTCGCCGGTGACCAGCGCCGTGCCCGTGGAGATGCCCGCGTTGTTGACGAGGACCTGCACGTCGCCGGCCGCGCGGGCGGCGTCCTCGACCTGGCGCGGGTCGGTGACGTCGAGCTCGATGGGGTGGACCCCGTCCGCCGCCTGCACGGTGCGCACGTCGCGGGCGGCGGCGTAGACCTTCGCCGCCCCGCGCTCCCGGAGCCGGGCGACGAACTCCGCCCCGATGCCCCGGTTGGCCCCGGTGACCAGCACGACCGCACCCTGCAGCCTCATGACGTCCTCTTTCTGTAGCGATCACTATGGATTGCGGCGAGCGTAGCAGGTTCCATAGTGATCGCTACGTTATGATCGGGGAGTGGCTGGAAGACCGCGGAGCTTCGATCGCGACACGGCGCTGGCGGCCGCCGTCGAGCAGTTCTGGCGCTCGGGCTTCGAGGGCACCTCGATCGCGATGCTGACCGGGGCCATGGGGGTGACCCCGCCCAGCCTGTACGCCGCCTTCGGCGACAAGGAGACCCTGTTCGCGGAGGCCTCGGCCGAGTACTTCCGCCGCACGTGCGAGGGCGTCGACCGCGCGACCGCCCTCCCGACGGCGCGCGAGGCCGTCGCCCGGATGCTGGAGGACACCGCGCGGGCGCACACCGCCGCGTCGACACCGCCGGGCTGCCTGATGCTGACCGAGCCCCGCCTGGCCGCACAGCGGGCGGACGTGCACGAGCGGCTGCGACGCCGGCTCGACCAGGGGGTGCGGGACGGCGACCTCCCGGCGGGCACGCCGACCGACCGACTCGCCTCCTTCCTCGTCGCGGTCATGCGCGGCATGTCCGGCTGCGCCCGGGACGGGGGCACCACCGAGGACCTCCTGGCGATCGCCGAGACGGCGATGAGCGCGCTGCCGGCCCCACGGCGGTGACACGGCAGGGCCGGGACCCGCACCCGTCGGCGGGTCGGCCAGGCGGGTCGCGCCTCAGGCGAGCAGGCGGGCCCGGACGTCCGGCTTGAGCACCTTGCCGATCTTCGAGCGCGGCAGGTCCGGCCACACCTCCACCTGCTTCGGGGCCTTCACCGGGCCGATGCGGTCGCGGGCGAACGCGCGGAGCTCGCCGGGGTCGAGGTCGACACCGGGCCGGGCCTGCACGACGGCGACCACCCGCTCCCCCCACTTGTCGTCCGGGAGCCCCAGGACGGCGCAGTCCTGGACGCCGGGGTGCGTCATCAGGACCCGCTCCACCTCGGCCGAGTACACGTTGAACCCGCCGCTGATGATCATGTCCTTGGCCCGGTCCACCAGGTACAGCCAGCCGTCGTCGTCGAGGTAGCCGATGTCGCCGGTGTGGTGCCAGCCGAACCGGGCGGCCTCCGCCGTGGCGGCCGGGTCCCGGTGGTAGCCGTCCATCACGAGCGGCCCGCGGACCACGACCTCGCCCCGCTCCCCCGGCGGCAGCAGCCGGCCCTCGTCGTCCATGATCGCGACCCGGGTGAGCGGCGTGGGCCGGCCGGCCGAGTGCAGCCGCTCGCGGGCGACGCTGCCGTCGGGCCGGAAGTGGTCGGCGGGGGCCATGGTCGAGACCATCATCGGCGCCTCGGACTGGCCGAAGAGCTGGCCCATCACCGGCCCGATGCGCGTCAGCGCCTGCTCGAGCCGGTCCGCCGAGATCGGTGCGGCGCCGTACCAGAGGCACTGCAGCGACGAGAGGTCCGTCGCGTCGAGCTCGGGGCGCTCGAGCAGCATGTAGACGAGCGTGGGCGGCAGGAAGGCGTGGGTGACCCGGTGCCGCTCGACGAGCGCCAGGAACTCGCCGAGGTCGGGCCGCGGCATCACGACGACCTCGCCGCCCAGTGCCATCACCGGGAAGCAGAGCACCCCGGCGGCGTGGGTGAGCGGGGCCAGCGCGAGGTACCGCGGCCGCCCTCCGAACGGGTAGCTCATCAGGGTCAGCGCCGCCATCGCCTCCAGGTTGCGGCCGGTCAGCCGCACGCCCTTCGGCCGCCCCGTCGTCCCGCCGGTGCCGACGAGCAGGACGACGTCGTCGGGCGGCGACAGCCCCTCGTCGGGCAGTTCGACGTCGCCTCCGGCGTCGAGCCAGGCGTCCAGGGACGGGTCGCCGTCCCCGTCCCCGTCGAGGCAGACGAGGGTGGTCAGCGCGGGCAGCGCGTCGCGGACCTTGGCGACCAGCGGCGCGAAGGCGGCCTGGTAGAGCAGCACCGAGCACCCGAACAGGTCGAGCAGCTCGCGGTTCTCCTCGGCCTCGTTGCGCGGGTTGACCGGGCACCAGACCGCGCCGGCGCGGGCGATGCCGAAGACGCACGCGAACGCCGTCGGGTCGTTGGCCGACAGGACGGCGACCGTGTCGCCGGGGCGGGTGCCCGAGCGCACCAGCGCCCGGGCCACCCGCCGGCTGAACGCCTGCACCTCGCCGTAGGACGTCGACCGGCCGTCGACGGTCAGGCACGGAGCGCCGGCACCCAGGTCGGCGCCCTTGTCGAGGAAGGCGGTCAGGCTCATCGGTGCTCGGTCACCACCGGGTCGAGGACCAGGCCGAACTGGCGCAGCACGCCCAGCAGCTGCCGGTGACCGAACGCCTGGCAGCCGGAGGCGAAACCGGCCCGCAGCGGCGGCTGCTGGAGCAGTGACATCGCCGCCCAGGCCTGCAGGAGCCCGGTCTGCTTGTAGTTGCTGTTGCCGTGGATGACCACGTGCTTGCGCCCGAGCGGGCCGGAGGCGTGCACGGAGTCGACGGAGGTGTTCAGCCGCGGGTTCTCCCGGGGCGGCATCCCCGTCGACCAGGCCTTGGCGACCTCGGCGAGCGCGTCGTCCCACTGGTCGCGCGGCAGGGTCTTGATGTCGCTCTCCACCGCCGCGGTGGTGGCGACGACGGCCTCCATGACCGGCCGGTTCATCACGCCGCCCTGGACCTTGACGTTGGCGACCCGCGGGTCGTCCTTGAACCACACGGGGTGGCTGGTGCCGCCCCACGGCACGGTCAGGCCGAGCTCGTGCTGACCGGGCACGACGACGTCCCACCTCGACAGCGGGTCGAGCTTCACGTACTGGTTCTCGGCCAGGTGGAACCAGTCGGCCTTGAGGATGGTGAAGATCGTCTCGGTGGAGGCGTTGGTCGGGAACCCCTTCCAGAGCACCAGGACGTCGAGGGTGTCCAGGCCCGGGGTCTCCAGCGCGATCTGCGCGGCGATCTCGCCGGTGGTGTACATCTGCGCGATGCCCGGGGCGAGCAGCAGCCCCTTCTCCTGGTAGTCCGCCGCGAACCGCTCCCGGACCGCCATGACCCAGTCCTGCTCGCCCGTGGTGTCCAGGTAGTGCGCACCGGTGGCCAGGCACGCCTCGGCCACCTCGAACCCCAGCTTGATGAAGGGTCCGACGGTGTTGCAGACGACGCGCGCGCCGTCGAACAGCTCCGTCAGCGCCTCGACGGTGTGCTCCACCTCGACGATGTCGTACTCGGCGGTCTCGATCCCCGGGATCCTGCCGACCACCTCCTGCAGGAGGTCCTTGTTCCGCCCCGCGGCGACGAACGGGACGTTCAGCTCGCGCAGGTACTCGCAGATCAGCCGGCCGGTGTAGCCGGAGGCGCCGTAGACGACGACGGGCTTGGTGCTCATGGTCGGTTCCCCTTCTCTCTGCTCAGGAGCCCATGCCGCCGTCGACGGCGAGGCCGGTGCCGTTGACGAAGCGGGAGGCGTCGGAGGCGAGGAAGACCACGGCGTCGGCCATGTCGGCCGGCTCACCGAGCCGCCCGGACGGCGTGAGCGCCACGACGGCACCGACCGCCTCCTCGACGCTGGGGAACAGACCCAGCTCGGCGCAGTCGACGGCGAGCTTCATGCCCATCTCCGTGGGGACCAGGCCGGGGTAGATGCAGTTGACGCGCACGCCGTAGCCGAGCTTTCCCGCCTCGGCCGCGGCGATCCGGGTCATCCGGTCGATCGCCGACTTGCTCGCCGAGTAGCCCGCGATGCCCGGGAAGGCGATGGTCGCCGCGACGCTGGCGATGTTGACGATCGAGCCGCCGCTCCCGGCCGCCCCGCCCGGTCGCATCGCCCGCAGGCCGTGCTTCATGCCGAGGGCCGTGCCGACGACGTTGACGTCGAACATGCGACGCAGGTTGGCGGGGTCGAGGTCGATCACCAGCTCGGTGACCTCGATGCCGGCGTTGTTGACCAGGACGTCGAGACCGCCCAGCTCGGCGACGGTCTCCGCGATCGCGGCCTCCCAGCTCGCCTCGTCGGTGACGTCGAGGTGGGTGGACGCCGCCTTGCCGCCCTCCGCCGCGATCTGCTGGGCCGCCTCCGCGCCGAGGTCGTCGAGGACGTCCCCGATCACGACCGAGGCCCCCGCGCGGCTGAGCGCCTGCGCCATCGCCTGTCCCAGGCCTCGTGCTCCTCCGGTGACCAGTGCCCTGTGTCCGTCCAGTGCGCCTACCGACATGCCGGTGTCCTTCCTCGTCGAAGCCCGGTGTGACGGCGGTCATGTTCGTGATGCTCTTTGACGACTGTCAAGACTTCTCTTGACGACTGTCCAGACGGACGCCGGGCACGTAGCATCCGCGGACACGAGGAGGAGGACGCGTGACGGCAGCAGCACACCGCCTGGGCCGCCGGCCGGTGGACAAGGTCGCCGCCCGGCGCAGCGAGCTGGCCGCCGCGGCGCTGAAGACGCTGGCCGAGCGCGGGTACGCCCAGACCGGCCTGCGTGACATCGCGCAGAACTCGGACTTCTCCCACGGCGTCCTGCACTACTACTTCGCGGACAAGACGGACCTGATCACGCACTGCGTGCGCGAGTACAAGGAGCGGTGCGCGACCCGGTACGACGAGGTCGTGGCCACGGCGACGACGGCCGAGGAGCTCGCCGCCGGCTTCCTGCGGAAGCTGACCGAGACCCTCACCGACGAGGCGCCGATGCACCGCCTCTGGTACGACCTGCGCAACCAGTCGATGTTCGAGCCGGCGTTCCGGGCCGACGTCGCCGAGATCGACCTCCTGCTGGAGCGGATGATCGGGCGGATCGTCACCCGCTACGCCGAGCTCTCCGGGCGGACGCCGCAGGTCGCCCCGCCGGTCGTGTACGCGGTCTTCGACGGCCTGTTCCAGCAGGCGCTCCTCCGCCAGCTGGCAGGCGTCCCCTCGGCGGCCGGCGAGCTCCGTGCTGCGGTCGGCCAGGTCCTGCCGCACCTCGTCCGCTGAGGCCGGTGCAGCCGCGCGCGGCGCGCGGGCCCGCCTGAGCCGCAGCGCTCAGGCGGCGTCGAGCAGCTCGGACAGGACGGCGAGCCCGCGGCGCAGCTCGAGGTCGGTCGGCGCGCCGTAGCCGAGGACCAGCCCGGGCGACGCCGGCGGACCCGCCGAGTAGTCGGCGAGGTCGGCGACGACGACCCCGCGGCCCGCGGCGGCGCGGACCAGCGCGGCCGCGTCGGTACCCGGGCGCAGGTGGACGACGACGTGCAGCCCGCCGTCGAGCGCGCCCAGCGCGACGTCGGGCCGCTCCCCCAGCGCGGCGGCCACCATCGACCGGCGGTGGTTGTAGTGCCGCTGCGCGCGGGCGGTGTGCCGGGCGAGGCCGCCGTCGGCCAGGTAGTGCGCCAGCGCGGCCTGCTGCACGCCCGACACCGGCGAGTCGAGCAGCGTGCGGGTGGCGCGCAGCCGCTCGCCGAACGCGCCGCGCAGCACCATCCAGCCGCAGCGCAGCCACGGGCTCAGCGTCTTGGACCAGCTGCCGACCAGCACGACGTCGGCCGGCGAGGGCAGGGAGGCCATGGCCGGCAGCGGGCGGCGGCGGTGCCGGAACTCGCTGTCGTAGTCGTCCTCCAGCACCACGACGCCCTCCTCCGCAGCCCACCGGAGGAGGTCCACGCGCTCCTGCACCGGCATCCGCCCGCCCAGCGGGTACTGGTGCGACGGGGTGAGCAGCACCGCGTCCGGCGCGGGGGACAGCGCCCGCAGGTCCGCGACGCGGGGGCCGTCGGCGTCCACCGGCAGGGGCACGACGACGGCGCCCGCGGTGGCCAGCACCCGCCGCGCCGCAGGGTAGCTGGGGTCCTCGACGACGACCCGCGGCGGGCGGCCCGGCGCCCCGAGGGCGGTGGCGACCAGGGCGAGGGCGTCGCTGGCGCCGGCGGTGACGAGGACGTCGTCCGCCCCGGCCTCCACCCCGCGCACGCGGCGCAGGTAGACGGCCACCGCCTGCCGCAGCGCGGGGAGCCCGAGCGGGTCGGGCGGACCGGCCGGGAGGTCGTCGGCGACGGCCCGGCGCCAGGCCGAGCGCCACTCGGCGTCGTCGAGCAGCCGGGTGGCCGGCCGCCCGGGCGTGAGGTCGACGACGTCGGGCCCGGCGGACGGGGACGGCGCGGACGGCGGGGCCGCCGCCGGGCGCGCCACGGTCACGTCGGGCCGGACGGCGACCACCGTCCCGCCGCCCCGCCGCCCGGTGGCGAAGCCCTCGCCGACCAGCTGCTCGTAGGCGGTGACCACCACGCCGCGGGAGACCCCGAGGTCGGCGGCGAGGGTGCGCGTGGGCGGCAGCGTGTCCCCCGGCCCGAGCGCGCCGCCCAGGACGGCCGCCCGCACCGACGCCGCGATCTGCACGCTCAGCGGCGTCGGGGCCGCCCGGTCGACCGGGACGAACAGGTCGCCGGTGTACGCCACTTGGTCCTCCCGCATCCGCCCGGTTTGGACTGCTGCCAGGACCAAAGCATGGCGCACCGTGGCGGCCATGAGCGAGCAGACCCCCTCCGTCGTCGGCACCGACCGCGTCAAGCGCGGCCTGGCCGAGCAGCTGCGGGGCGGCGTGATCATGGACGTCGTCACCCCCGAGCAGGCCCGCATCGCCGAGGACGCGGGCGCCGTCGCCGTCATGGCGCTGGAGCGGGTGCCCGCCGACATCCGCGCCCAGGGCGGCATCGCGCGCATGAGCGACCCCGACATGGTGCAGGGGATCATCGACGCGGTCTCCATCCCGGTGATGGCCAAGGCCCGTATCGGGCACTTCGTTGAGGCGCAGGTGCTGCAGAGCCTGGGCGTGGACTTCGTCGACGAGTCGGAGGTGCTCACCCCGGCCGACGAGGCCCACCACATCGCCAAGCACGAGTTCACCGTGCCCTTCGTCTGCGGCGCCACCGACCTCGGCGAGGCGCTGCGCCGGATCGCCGAGGGCGCGGCGATGATCCGCAGCAAGGGCGAGGCCGGCACCGGCAACGTCGTCGAGGCCACCCGGCACATGCGCGCCCTGCGCGCCGGCATCCGGCGGCTGACCACGCTCGACGAGACCGAGCTGTTCGTCGCGGCCAAGGAGCTGCGCGCCCCGCACGACCTGGTCGCCGAGGTGGCGCGCGCCGGGAGGCTGCCGGTCGTCCTGTTCACCGCCGGCGGCATCGCCACCCCCGCCGACGCGGCGATGATGATGCAGCTGGGCGCCGAGGGCGTGTTCGTCGGCTCCGGCATCTTCAAGTCCGGCGACCCTGCCCAGCGTGCCGCCGCCATCGTCCAGGCGACGACGTTCTCCGACGACCCGGCCGTCATCGCCAAGGTCTCCCGCGGGCTGGGCGAGGCGATGGTCGGGATCGACGTGGACACGCTGCCGGAGTCGCAGCGCTTCGCCGGCCGGGGCTGGTGAGCGCGCCGCGCATCGGCGTCCTGGCGCTGCAGGGCGACGTCCGCGAGCACCTCGCGGTCCTGGGCCGGCTCGGCGCCGACGCGACGCCGGTCCGCCGCCCGGCCGAGCTGGCCGGCCTCGACGGGCTCGTGCTGCCCGGCGGGGAGTCGACCACGATGACGAAGCTCGCGGTGCGCACCGGGCTGTTCGGCCCGCTGCGCGACGCCGTCGGCTCGGGACTGCCCGTCTACGGCACCTGCGCTGGGCTGGTGCTGCTGGCCCGGCGGCTGCTCGACGCCCCGCCGGACCAGCCGACCCTCGGCGTCCTCGACGTCGCCGTCCGCCGCAACGCGTTCGGCCGGCAGGCCGAGTCGTTCGAGGCGCCGGTCGCCGTCGACGGCGTCCCGGGCGGGCCGGTGACGGCGGTGTTCATCCGCGCGCCGTGGGTGGAGTCGGCCGGGCCGGGGGTCGAGGTGCTCGGCCGCGTCGAGGACGGGCCGGCGGCCGGCCGCGCCGTGGCCGTGCGCCAGGGCGGCGTGCTGGCCACCAGCTTCCACCCGGAGCTGACCGGCGACGACCGGGTGCACCGGCTGTTCGTCGACCTGGTCCGCGAGCGACGGTGTCGCGGTGGCCACGGGAGGTCCGGTGACCGTCCAGGCAGGGGACCGAACACGAGGACCACGACCATGATCGTCGAGCGTGCGGCACCCCTCACGCAGGGTCACAACGCACCGGGGACGTCCTCGAACGCCCTTTGAGAGCGACCTGAGGGCGGCGTCCACCCTGTACTCCTCCGGAGCCCGTCCCCCACCTGAACGGAGAGTCGACGTGGACTCCCTGATCGACTCCCGCATCCGCAATGCCCTGTGGGGAGCCAGCATCGCCACCCTGGTCGTCCTGGTGGCTCTGCCCTTCATGGCCCCCGGCGGCGAGGAGACGCCGGCCGGTGGAGGTGGAACCGCGGGAACCCCGGGCGCCGCGGCGACGCACCCGGTCGAGCCGACTCCGGCGGGAGCGACGATCCCGCCGGAGTCGGCTGCACCGACGGCCGGCGAGAGCCTCACTCTCGAGGACTTCCTGCCGGGTGCGGCCCCGCCGGCCGACTCGGCCGCTCAGCCGGTCCTGAGCGAGGCGGCTTCCGTCAGCGACTCGGGGACGACCGCGCCAGGGCGACGGTCCCCCGTCTCACCGAGCCTGCCTGGCCTCCCCTCGGTCACCCCGCCCCCGAGCCCCACGACCGCCGGCAACACGCCGTCCACCGCACCGCCCACGTCGGCGCCACCCACCGCTCAGCGCCCGCCGACCACGACGACACCACCGACGACGAGCCGCCCACCATCGGCGCCGCCCACGACCACCGCTCCACCGACCACCACGACGCCGCCGTCGACCACCGCGCCGCCCACGACCACCGCTACCCCGACCACCACGACGCCGCCGTCGACCACCGCGCCGCCCACGACCACCGCGCCGCCACCGGTCACACAGCCGCCACCGGTCACGCAACCGCCACCGGTCACGCAGGGGCCAGTCACGCAGCCGCCGCCCAGCGCGGAATCGCCGGCCGTGGAGTCCCCGGCTCCCCAGCCGCTGCCCACGACGCCGAGCGAGGTACCCACCTCCTCCGCTCCGGTGCCGCCGGGCGACTGACGCCGACACCGACCGCCCAGCAACAGCTCCCCTGAGGGGGGACGGCGACGGGGTGGCTGCGAGAAGTGAGGCGCCGGTCCCGGACCTCCCCCGCCCCCGTGGCGCGGGGGCCGGGACCGGCGCCCCGGCTCAGTCGGCCAGCAGGGCGGCGTGCGCGCCGAGGCGGTGCGCGAGCGCGGCCGCGGTGCCGGTGGAGCGCAGGACGTCGGCCAGGAGCGCGGCCAGCTCGTCGCCGTCCCCCGCGCCGGGGAGCGCGGCGGCGGGCTCGTCGAGCTCGGCGGCCAGCATCGCGTCGAGGTCGGCGACGTCGAGGTCGGCCAGCTCGACCAGCACGAGCGGGGTGGTCTCCACGACGGGGCTCCTCGGGTCGGGCCGGGCTCCGTCCCGGCACCCACGACCCTGACCGCGCCGCCGCAGCGGGGTCTCACCGGAACCGCACGATCGCCGCAAGAACGGGCTCCAGGGGGCCGCGCGATGTGACCGCCGCCACGCCGGAGGAACCCGATCACGCCCCGGACCCCCACGGAGGCGTCTGTGCGGCTAGGGTCGACACGTCGGGAAGGCCCTGCGCTCTGGCAGGACCCCGATGCACCATCGCAGCTAGGAGCGAGCAATGCCCGAAGGAACTGTCAAGTGGTTCAACGCGGAGAAGGGGTTCGGCTTCGCCACCCCTGACGGTGGCGGACCGGACGTGTTCGTCCACTACTCGGCCATCCAGACCAGCGGGTACCGCTCGCTCGACGAAGGCCAGCGGATCTCGTTCGACGTCGAGCAGGGCCAGAAGGGCCCGCAGGCCGCGAACGTCACCCCGCTCTGATCTCCTGATCAGCACAGCGCCCCCGCCCGGTTCGCCGGGCGGGGGCGCTGTCGTTCGTGGGGGTGGCTACCGGGCCCGGGGCACGTACCCGCCGACGAGCGACTGCATGAGCAGCGCCCCGGCGTCCGGGCCCACCGCCCGCGCCGCGTCGGCGAAGGCCCGCCAGCGGTCCCGCTCGACGTCGGTCGGCGCGTTGGCCGCGCGCAGGTCCGCCTGCTCGAGCAGGCGCTCCCACTCCCCCTGCGGGGTCGGCCACAGCCCCGCGAGCCGCCGCGCCTCGGCGGAGATCCCGGTGATCCGGACGATATCGCCGGCGTGGTTGGTCAACGGCTCGATGTAGCCCGCGGCGGCCAGCGCCTTCGCCGCGGCGACGACGTCGGCCTTCGGCAGCCCGCTGCCCGGGACGACGGAGCCGAGCAGGTACGGCGCGCCGCCGTGCCTGGGCTCGTCGACCAGCCGGGCGATCGCCCGCAGCACGGGCAGGTCGCGGGTGAACCAGGTGTCGGGCAGGGACGGGTCGAGCGGGGTCACGCCGTCCAGTCTCCCCGGGCACCCGGTGGCGCCCCGCCACCCGGGGTCACGGGGCGACGGGGCGGACCGGCGGAGAGGCGGACCGCGGCAGGTCCGCTCAGCGGCGGGTCAGCTGCGGCCGGGTCGCGAGGACCAGGCCCAGCACCCCGTAGCCGAGGACCAGGTGGCCGGCGCCGACGAGCGACTCCGTCGTCGCGCCCGCGACCGCGGCGACCGGGAACATGACCAGCGCCCACGTCTCGGCGAGCGCGGGCCACACCCGGGCGGCGCCGCGCCACCGCCCGGCGACCGCGATGCGGATGCCGATCGCGGCCATGCCGAGCATCGACAGCGGCCACGAGAGGTCCAGCGCGACGAAGAACGGCTCCTCGGTCAGCCCGGGCGCGACCAGCCACTGCACCGACGACCCGATCGCCAGCCCGAGCAGCACGTGCTCGGCGTGCAGGCACCCGCGGGCCAGCCGGCCGGTCCCGGTCGCCCGGGTGCGCAGCTGCACGGCCACCAGCGCGACCAGGCCGAGCTGGAACAGCAACGTCGCGGCCTTGTAGGCCGGCGGGTAGGCGTCGGTGGCCGGGTCGACGTCGGCGGTGGCCAGCAGCCCGGCCGCCCAGGCGACCGCGCCGGCCGTGGTGACCAGGCCGCCGAGCCGGACGAGCCGGGACGGGTCGGGCGCGTGCCGCGGACCGGACCCGGGCGCTGAGCCGGGTGCGGCATCGGGGGCGGCGCCGGTGCGGGCGGACGACGGGGTGGTGCTGAGCGACATCGGGGCCTCCGGGGTGTGGCGCGGTGCCCCGTGGCACCGCCTGCTGGGGACCGTGCCGGGGCCGCGTCCCGGGCGGCCAGGGCGCCGGCGCACGGGCGCTCCCGCGGGTGTCCCGGCCGGGCCGGGACGCCGTGTCCCTGTCGTCCGGGACGGCCGCTCGGGCAGGATCCGCGCGTGACGGTCGGCGAGCGGGTCCCGGCGACGGCGGCGCCGGCGGGCCCGCCGCCGCGGCGCCGGCGTCCCGTGCGCGCGCTCGCCTGGTCGGGTGCGGCCGCCACGCTGGTCGCCGTCGCCGCGACCGCGGTCCTCGACGTGCTCACCCCGGACGCGGCCCGGGCGGCCGCCGGGGCCGGGCCGGGCTGGGAGATCGGGCTGCCGGGGCTGCTGCTCGCCGTCCCGGGCGCGCTGCTGCTGTCCCGCGCGCCGCGCAACGCCGTCTCCTGGGTGGTCGCCGGCACCGGCCTGTTCTGGGCGCTCGACGGCCTGGCCTCGTCCTGGCTCACGTACGCGGTGCAGGACGACCCGCCGCTGCCCGCCGCCTCGGCGGCGATGTGGTTCGTCGGCCGCCTCGGCGCCGCGCTGCTGCTCGGGCTCCCGCTGCTGCTCCTGCTCTACCCGGACGGGCGGCTGCCCCGCGGCCCGTGGCGCGCGGTGTCGGTCGGCGCCCTCGCCGCCACCGCGGCGCTGCCCGTGCTCCTCCTGGTGACGCCGTTCGCGATCGCTGCCGAGCGGGGCGGCACCCCGACGCCCGAGGTCTACCGCGGCCTCGACCTCGACCCGGCCAGCTTGCCGCTGCCCCGTGACGTCGCCCTGCCGCTGCTCGAGCTGGCCTTCCCGGCGACCGGGCTGGGCCTCCTCCTCGCGCTGGCCGTCGTCGTCGCGCGGCTGCGGGCGGCCACCGGGGAGGACCGGCGGCGCATGCGCTGGCTGCTGTGGGCCGGCGTCGTCGACGCGCTCGTGCTGCTCGGCGCCCTGCTCTTCCCGCAGGCCACCCTCGGCCTCGACCTCAGCCTTGCCGTGGGCCTCACCGGGCTGGCGGTCACGCTGGGCATCCTGCGGCCCCGCGCGGTCGACATCGACCGGCTGCTCGGCGGCACCCTCGTCTACGGCGGGCTGGCCGCCGGCGTCGTCGTCGTCGACCTGGCCGTGCTCGCCGCGGCGGGCACGCTGCTCGGCGGCCGCTTCGACGAGCGCAATGCCGTCGTCGTGACGCTGCTGGTGGTGGCGGCCGTCTACGTCCCGCTGCGCGCGGCGCTGTGGCGGCTGGTGCGCCGCTGGGTGTTCGGCGAGCGGGAGGACCCCTACCGCGTCGTCGCGGGCCTGGCCGAGCGGCTCGAGCGCTCCGACGGCGCCGAGGAGCAGCTCCTCGCGGTCGCCGCCGGCATCGCCGAGGCGTTCCGCGTCCCGTGGGTCGGCGTCGAGGTGGACTCCGCCGACGGCGGCCGCCTCGTCGCCGACCACGGCCGGCGCCCGGCCGCGGTGCAGTCGCTGCCGATCGCCTACCGCGGCGAGGAGGTCGGCCGGCTGCTGCTCCCCCGCGACGGCGTCCGGGCGCACCTGGTCACCCGCGACGAGCGCCTGCTCGCCGACGTCGTCCGGCAGGCCGCCGCGGCCGCCCGGGCGAGCTCGCTGGCCGCGCAGCTGCAGGCCGGGCGCGAGCAGCTGGTCGCCGCGCGCGAGGAGGAGCGCCGCCGGCTGCGCCGCGACCTGCACGACGGCCTCGGCCCCTCGCTGGGCGCCGTCGTGCTGCGCATCGACACCGCCCGCAACCTCGCCGCGTCCCGTCCCGGGGACGCCGACCGGCTGCTCCGCCAGGCACGCGACGACGTCGCCGCCGCGCTGGCCGACGTCCGGCGGCTGGTGCACGACCTGCGCCCGCCGGCGCTCGACGACCTCGGCCTCGCCGGTGCCGTCCGCCAGCAGGCGCAGCGGCTGCTGCCCGCGGAGGTGGCCGTGACCGTCGACGCCGGCGACCTGGCCGAGCTGCCCGCCGCCGTCGAGGTGGCCGCCTACCGGATCGTCTCCGAGGCGCTGGCCAACGTCGCCCGGCACGCCGCCGCGTCGCGGGCCGCCGTGAGGCTGGCGCGCGACGGCGGCGACCTCGTCGTCACGGTCACCGACGACGGCGCCGGGATCGCCCCCGACCGCGCGGCCGGCGTCGGGCTGGTCGCGCTGCGGGAGCGGGCCGCCGAGCTCGGGGGCACGTGCACGGTGGACTGCCCCGCCGGGGGCGGCACGGAGGTGCGGGCGGTGCTGCCCGTGGACGGGAGGAGGTCGCGGTGACCGGGCCGGAGGAGCCGCTGCGGGTGGTCGTCGCCGACGACCACCCGGTGTACCGCGACGGGCTGGCCCTGCTGCTCGGCTCGGTGCCCGGTGTCGAGGTGGTCGGCACCGCGGGCGACGGCGCCGCGGCGGTGGAGGTGGTGCGCGAGCACCTGCCCGACGTCGTCGTCATGGACGTGCAGATGCCGGTGCTCGACGGCATCGAGGCCACCCGGCGGATCACCACCCAGGCGCCGTCGGTCGGCGTCGTGGTGCTGACGATGAGCGAGGACGACGGCACGGTGTTCGCCGCGGTCCGCGCCGGCGCCCGCGGCTACCTGCTCAAGGGCGCCGACCAGGAGGAGGTGCTGCGGGCGATCTCCACCGTGGCCTCCGGCGGGGCGGTGTTCGGCGCGGCGCTGGCCCGGCGGATCACCGACTTCTTCGCCGCCGCGCCCCGCGGGCCGGAGGAGGCCTTCCCGCAGCTGACGGCGCGCGAGCGGGAGGTGCTCGACCTGGTGGCCGCGGGACGCTCGAACGCGCAGGTCGCCGCCGCGCTCTACCTGTCGCCGAAGACCGTGCGCAACGTCGTCTCCAACGTGCTGGCCAAGCTGCAGGTCGGCGACCGCGCGCAGGCGATCGTGCGGGCCCGCGAGGCCGGCCTGGGGCGCTGAGCACGGGGAATCCGCCCGCCGCCCGGGCCGTTCCTGCAGGCATGACGACGTCCACCCCCCAGCCGAAGGTCACGAAGAGCGACGCGGAGTGGCGGGCGCAGCTCTCGCCGGAGGAGTACGCGGTGCTCCGCCAGGCCGGCACCGAGCGGCCGTGGACCGGCGAGTACGTGGACACGAAGACCGAGGGTGTCTACACCTGCCGGGCCTGCGGGGCCGAGCTGTTCCGCTCGCAGACCAAGTTCGACTCGCACTGCGGCTGGCCCTCGTTCTACGAGCCGTCGGCTGCCGACAACGTGGTGCTGCGCGAGGACCGCGCCTACGGGATGGTCCGCACCGAGGTCCTCTGCGGCAGCTGCCACAGCCACCTCGGGCACGTCTTCGACGACGCCCCGCAGACGCCGACCGGCGACCGCTACTGCATCAACAGCGTGTCCATCCGGCTGGAGCCGGCGCAGGGCTGACCGGCCCGCGCACGATCAGCCGGGATCACCGCAGCGCGTCCTGGCTCACCGTCGGCGGTGAGGCAGGACGCGGCACGACCAGGCGGCCTGATCGTGCGGCGACGCGGTCAGGCCAGGTCGGCGACCAGCTCGGCGACTGCCTTGCGGGTGCCCGTGTAGAAGGGCACCTCCTCGCGCACGTGCCGGCGGGCGCGGCTGGCGCGCAGGTCGCGCATCAGGTCGACGATGCGGTGCAGCTCGTCGGCCTCGAAGGCGAGCATCCACTCGTAGTCGCCGAGCCCGAACGAGGCGACCGTGTTGGCCCGCACGTCGGGGTAGGGGCGGGCCTGCATGCCGTGCTCCTTGAGCATGTCCCGCCGCTCCTCGTCGGGGAGCAGGTACCACTCGTAGGATCGCACGAACGGGTAGACGCAGACGTAGCGGCGCGGCTCCTCCTCGGCGAGGAACGCCGGGATGTGGCTGCGGTTGAACTCCGCCGGCCGGTGCAGCGCCATCTGCGACCACACCGGCTCCAGCCGCCGCCCGAGCGCCGTGCGGCGGAACCGGGTGTAGGCCTCCTGCAGCGCCTCCGGCGTCTCGGCGTGCCACCAGACCATGACGTCGGCGTCGGCGCGCAGGCCCGCGACGTCGTACGTGCCGCGGACGACGACGCCCTTGCCGGCGAGCTCCTCGAACAGCCCGGAGACCTCGTCGGCGGCCGCCGCGCGGGCCTCGTCGCCGAACGGGCGCGCCAGCCGGAACACCGACCACATGGTGTAGCGGATGAGGGCGTTGAGCTCGTTGGCCCGCTTGCCGACGCTCTTGGTCTCCGTCTGCTCGCTCATGCCCCCATCCTCCCCCGCCGGCCCGGCGGGATGCCGTGGGATCCCGGTCTCAGGACGGGACGACGCTGAGCTGCGGGCGCTGCCTGCGGCCGGGCCGGGCGGCCAGCGCGGCGAGCCCGATCGCGACGGCGTCCTCGGCCAGCGCCGCCTGCCAGTCGGGCACCCGCTTCGCCGCCCAGCGCCGCCAGGCCAGCCCGCCGAAGGACCCGGCGAGCGCGCCGAGCAGGCCGGCCGTCACCGGGGCGGCGGCGTTGGCGCCCTCCCGGCCGGCGATGCGGCCCGCGGCACCGGCGCCGCCGAGCAGCCGCGCCGGGAGCGCCTGCGCGCTGGTCCGCGCGGGGGTGGCCGGCAGCTTGTCGCCCACCAGCTCGCCGGCGACGGCGGCCAGCGCCCCGAGCCGGGTGCCCCGCCGGGATCCCGGGTCGCCGAGCACCGGCGCGGCCAGCGCCAGGGAGCTGCGCCCGCCGGTGGCCACGCCGAGGACGGCCGAGCGCAGCACCAGCCCGGGCGGCGCCGGTACGCGCCGGTCGCGCTGCTCGCGGGCCACCGGGACCGACGACAGCACGCCCTGCACGGCCGCGCCGTAGGCCAGGTGCGGCACCGCGTCGGCCACCCAGTCCGCGGCGGTCCACGTGCGCGGGTCGCTCACGCCGAGCGCGGCGACCGGGCCGTCGGTGGCCGCCATGGCCGCGGCGCCCGCGACCACCGCGCCGGTGGGGCCGGAGAACCGGACGCCGGCCGAGCGCAGCACGCTGGCCAGCACGCCGACGCCGAGCCCGGTGCCGATGCCGCTGAGCGCGCCGAGCGCCGTGCGGCGGTGCTCCCGCACGGCGCCCCGCCCGGGGAGGCCACCGGCGAGCCGCCCGGCCAGCGCGTCGACCACCTGCTCCGGCGTCTCGCTCGGCGCCCGCCCCCGCCAGAGCACGTCGGCGTAGGTGACGGCGTTGAGGACGGTGGTGCCGGCTGCCCCGGCCACCAGCCCGCGGGCGAGGCTGCTGATCACCTCCCCACCCTGCGGGGACAACGGCCGGTGCGGCAACCGGGGCCGCCGGCCCGCGGGCTAGAGCAGCGCCTCCACCGCGCGGCGGGCGCCGCGGATGCAGGCCGGCACGCCGACCCCGTCGTACGCGGCGCCGGCCACGGCCAGGCCCGGCACGGCGGCCACCGCGTCGCGGACCGCCACCACCCGCTGCGGGTGGCCGACGAGGTACTGCGGCAGGCCACCGCCCCAGCGCACGAGGTGGGCCTCCACCGGCTCGCGGCGCTCGAGGTCGAGCAGGTCGGCGACGTCGGCCACCACCGCGGCGGTCAGGTCGTCGTCGTCGCGCTGCAGCTGCGCCTCGTCGCCGTAGCGGCCCACCGAGGCGCGCACCCGCAGCAGGCCGTCGCCGGACAGGTGCGGCCACTTCGACGACGACACGGTGACGCCCTTGACCAGCCGGCCGGTCACCGGCGGCACGAGCAGGCCCGAGCCCGCCACGACCGGCTGGGCGGGGAACGCCATCGCGACCACCGCCATCGACGCGTACGGGATCCCGCGCAGCGGCTCGACCGCGTCCGGGGCGAGCCCGCCGAGCAGCCGCGCCGATTTCCCGGCGGGCGCGGCGACCAGCACGGCGTCGGCCTCGACCACCTCCGGGGCGGCCACCGGGCCGACGGCGACCTCCAGCCGCCCGCCCGCGCGGCGGATCGCGTGCGCGGGGGTGCGCAGCCGCACCCGCGCGCCCGAGGCGGCAGCCAGCGCCCCGGGCAGTGAGCCGATCCCGTCGGCGACGGTGACGAACACCGGCCCGTCGACGTCGCCGCGGCTGCGGGCGCCGGCGTCCCGGGCGGCGACGGCGGCCGCGAGCACCGAGTCGGCGCGCGCCAGCTGCGCGGCCAGGGCGGGCATGGTGGCGGCCAGCGACAGGTCGTCGGGGCGGCCGGCGTAGACCCCGCCGAGCAGCGGCTCGACCAGCCGGTCGACCACCTCGTCGCCGAGCCGCGCGCGCAGCAGCGCCCCGACCGAGACGTCGCCCTCCAGGCGCAGCGGCGGGAGGCCGGCCTCCGCGCGCACCCGCGCGACGCCGTCGTCGGTGAGCACCCCGGCCAGCCCGTCGGCCGACGTCGGCACGCCCTGCACGGTGCCCGGCGGCAGCGGGTGCCGGCCGTCGGGCAGCACGATCGAGGCCTGCGTCGTCGACGGCGCCACCAGCCGGTCGCCCAGGCCGAGTTCCGTCACGAGCTCCACGGCCTCGGGGACGCGGGCCAGCACCGCCTCGGGCCCGGTGTCGTACCAGGTGCCGGCGAGCTCGACCCGGTCGAGCTTGCCACCGATCCGCCCGCCCGCCTCGACGACGACCACCTCGTCGCCGGGCCGCTGCCGCGACCAGGCCCAGGCGGCGGTCAGCCCGGTGATCCCGGCGCCGACGACGACCAGGCGGCGGGTCATCCGGGGGGTCATCGCGCCGAGAGCTCGTGCACCAGCTCGACGACGTGGGTGAGCACGCCGGGGTCGGTGTCGGGCAGCACGCCGTGGCCGAGGTTGAACACGTGGCCGCGCGCGGCCCGGCCCTGCTCGACCACCCGGCGCACCTCGCGGTCGACGGTCTCCCGGTCGGCCAGCAGCACGGCCGGGTCGAGGTTGCCCTGCAGGGAGCGCTGCGGCCCGACGCGGCGGGCGGCCTCGTCGAGCGGCACCCGCCAGTCGACGCCGACGACGTCGGCCCCGGCGTCGCCGATGAGCGCCAGCAGCTCGCCGGTGCCGACACCGAAGTGCACGCGGGGCACGTCGCGGTCACCGAGCCCGTCGAACACCGCCCGCGAGTGCGGCAGCACGCGCTCCGCGTAGTCGGCGGCCGACAGCACCCCGGCCCAGGAGTCGAACAGCTGCACCGCCGAGGCGCCGTTGTCGACCTGCACCCGCAGGAACGTGGCCGCCGAGACGGCGAGCCGGTCGAGCAGCCGCTGCCAGGCCTCGGGCTCGGCGTACATGAACGCCTTGGTGCGGGCGTGCTCCTTCGACGGGCCGCCCTCGATCAGGTAGGTGGCCAGGGTGAACGGCGCCCCGGCGAAGCCGATGAGCGGCGTCGGCCCGAGCTCGGCGACCAGCCGGCGCACCGCCGTCGCGAGGAAGTCCAGCCGGTCGGGCTCGAGGCCCGGCAGCGCGTCGACGTCGGCCACCGTGCGCACGGGGTCCGCCACCACCGGCCCGACGCCGGGCTTGATCTCGATGTCGACGCCGGCGACCACCAGCGGCAGCACGATGTCGGAGAAGAGGATCGCGGCGTCCACGCCGTGCCGGCGGACCGGCTGCAGGGTGATCTCGGTGACCAGGTCGGGGTCCTGGCAGGCCTCGAGCATCGCCGTCCCGGCGCGCAGCGCCCGGTACTCCGGCAGCGACCGGCCGGCCTGCCGCATGAACCAGACCGGGGTCCGCTCGACCGGCAGGCCGCGCGCGGCCCGGACCAGGTCCGAGTCGGCGGGGGACGTCGGGCGGGCCTCTGCGGTGGTCACGACGGTCGATCCTCCCAGACCGCCCGAAGCCGGACGTGCGGCGCGTCGGAGACAGACCGGGCCCGCGACACCTACCCTGCCAGCGTGGAGCCACGCAGCACGGCCGGGACCCGCGAGGTCACGGGCGCGCACGGGCCCGCCGAGCCCCCGCCGGCCGAGTTCGCCGCGGGCGTCGCCGCGCTGTCCGCGCTGCGGGTGCGCCCCGAGATCGTCGTCGAGCAGATCCCCGCGCCGCAGCGGCTCGCGCCGTACGCGCACGCGCTCGCCGCGCGGATCACCGAGGGCGACGGCGACGACGAGGTGGAGCTGGCCGTCGCGCGGTTCATCGTGCTGCACGACCCCGCGGGCCACGAGTCCTGGAACGGCACCACCCGCTGCGTCGGCTACCTGTCGGCCGCCACCGACGAGCACATGGTCGACGACGCCATGTTCTCCGAGGTGGCCTGGAGCTGGCTCACCGAGGCGCTGGCCTCCTCCGGGGCGGCCGCGCACACCCTCGGCGGCACGGTCACCCGCACGGCCTCCACCCGCTTCGGCGACCTGGCCGGCCCCGAGCACACCGTCGACGTCGAGCTGCGGGCGTCCTGGACCGCCGGCGACACGGCCCTCGACCGCCACCTCGACGCGTGGCTGGAGGTGCTGGGCAACGCGGCCGGGCTGCCGCCGCCGGGCGTCTCCCTCCTGGGCCCCTCCGGCACGGTCGGGGACGGCAACTAGGATCGGGCACGGGGAGTTCCGGACTCCCCGGGTCCGCGCCGGCCGGTCCGATCCGCCGGGCACAGCGACTGTGGCGGACGCACGGACGAGAAGGTGGACGGCAACTGAGCACCGAGCCCCTGCCCGACCCCGCTGGCGAGGCCGGTACCGAGGAGACCGACGGGCCCGCGCCCGTCCCCCTGCTGGCGCCGCGTGACGGCCTGCCGCCGGTCCTGGACACCGCCGCGGCCGTCGCGGGCTACGCCGACGCGCTGCGCGCCGGGTCCGGCCCGGTCGCCGTCGACGCCGAGCGCGCCTCCGGCTACCGGTACGGGCAGCGCGCCTACCTGGTGCAGCTGCGCCGCGCCGGCGCGGGCACCGGGCTGGTCGACCCGATCCCCCTGACGCTGCCCGACCTCGCCGTGCTGCAGGACGCGATCGCCGGCGAGGAGTGGGTGCTGCACGCGGCCAGCCAGGACCTGCCGTGCCTGGCCGAGATCGGCCTGGTGCCCGCGCGGGTCTTCGACACCGAGCTGGCCGCCCGCCTGGCGGGGCTGCCCCGCGTGGGCCTGGCCGCCGTCGTCGAGTCGCTGCTCGGGTACTCGCTGGTCAAGGGCCACTCGGCCGCCGACTGGAGCACCCGCCCGCTGCCCGAGGAGTGGCTGGTCTACGCCGCCCTCGACGTCGAGGTGCTCGTCGACCTGCGCGACGCGCTGGCCGCGCTGCTCGAGGAGCAGGGCAAGACCGAGTGGGCGCGGCAGGAGTTCGCCGCGGTCCTCGCGGCCGGGCCGCCCGCGCCCCGGCAGGACCCGTGGCGGCGCACCTCCGGCGTGCACGGCCTGCGCAGCCGCCGCCAGCTGGGGATGCTGCGGGCGCTGTGGGAGGCCCGCGACGACCTGGCCCGCCGGCGCGACGTCGCCCCGGGCCGCGTGCTGCCCGACGCCGCCATGGTGTCGGCGGTGCAGGCCGACCCGCCGTCGGAGTCCGCGCTGCTGGAGCTGCCGGTGTTCCGCGGCCGGGCCAACCGCCGGCTGGTGAGCACCTGGTTCGGGGCGCTGGCCCGCGGGCGGGCGATGCCGGACTCCGAGCTGCCGCTGCACAGCCGCCCCGGCGACGGCCCGCCCCCGGTGAACCGCTGGGCCGACCGCGACCCGGCGGCCGCCACCCGGCTGCAGGCCGCCCGCGCGGGCCTGGCCGAGCTCGGCGAGAAGCACGCGGTGCCGGTGGAGAACCTGCTCTCCCCCGACCTGGTGCGCCGGCTCATGTGGACCCCGCCCGAGCCGCGCGACGCCGCCGCGGTGGCCGCGGCGCTGCGCGCCGGCGGGGCGCGCGAGTGGCAGGTCGAGCTGACGACCGGCCTGCTCACCGACGCGCTCGCCCGCGCCTGACACGACGGAGGGGCGGCCCCGGGAGAACCCCGGGACCGCCCCTCTGTCGTGCGCGGACGACGGCGCTAGTGCCCCGTCGCCGCGGCCCGCCGCCGGGCCAGCGCGTCGACGCTGGCGGCCAGCAGCAGCACTCCACCGGTGATGATGAAGTTCAGGTAGGCCTCGACACCGAGCAGGCCCAGGCCGTTGGCGATGATCGCCACGACCAGGCCACCGAGGACGGCGTCGCGCACCCGGCCCCGGCCACCGAAGAGGCTGGTGCCACCGATGACGGCCGCACCCACCGCGTACAGCAGCGTGTTGCCGGCACCCGACGCCGCGGTGACCGAGGCCAGCCGGGACGCCGCGGCGATGCCGCTGATGGCGGCCATCGTCGAGGACAGCACGAACACCAGGACGCGGATCCTGGTGACGTTGATGCCGGCGCGGCGCGCGGCCTCGGCGTTGCCGCCGACGGCGTAGACGTGGCGGCCGAAGCTGGTGCGGCTCAGCACGAAGGTGAGCAGCAGCAGCAGGATGACCACCAGCGGCACCGCGTACGGGATGCCCTCGAGGTCGACGGCCGCCGACAGCGCCCGGTCCTGGCTGAGGATCGCGGTGACGACGACCAGGATGACGGCGATGAGCACGCACCGGGCGGCCACCACGGCCAGCGGCTGGTGCGCCAGCCCGCGGGCCTTCTGCACCCGCCAGCGGTTCAACTGGATGGCGGCGTAGAGCAGGATCGCCACCGCGGTGAGGACCCAGCCGAGGGTGACCGGCAGGTTCCGGTTGGCGATGCCCTGCACGACCTCGTCGCGCACCGGGATGGTGCCGCCCTGGCCGATGATCCGCAGCGTCACGCCCTGGAACGCCAGGAACAGCGCCAGGGTCACGACGAACGACGGGATCCCGACGATCCCGACGAGCGTGCCGGTGAACAGGCCGATCAGCGCGCCGGCGGCACACGCGGCGAGGATCGCCACGTACCAGGGCGCCCCGGACTGGGCCAGCAGCTGCGCGAGCACGGCGGCACACACGCCGCTGACCACACCGGCCGACAGGTCGATGTCGCCCAGGAGCAGGACGAACACCAGGCCCATGGCGAGCAGGGTGATCGGCACGGCCTGGACCAGCAGGTTGCTGATGTTCAGCGGCGTCAGGAAGGTGTTCGGCCGCAGCGCGAAGAACAGCAGGCCGAGCGCCACGATGCCGAGGACGGCCGGCAGGGCGCCCAGGTCACCGCCGCGGACCTTGTCGACGTACCCGCGGACGACGCCCGAGACGCTGTTGTCCGGGCGGTCGGCCTCGAAGCCGGCCGGCGCGGCGCCGGACGGCTCGGGCTTGGTGGTGGAGACGGGGTTGCTCATCAGATGCTCGCCTCGGCGACGGCCGGCGCGATGCCCAGGTTGCCCGAGCGCCCGGCGGTGATCAGTTCGATGACCTGACCGCGGTCGACGGTGCTGATCGGCACGTCGGCGGCCATGCGGCCCAGGTACAGCGCGGCCACGCGGTCGGAGACCTCGAAGACGTCGACCATGTTGTGGGTGATGTAGAGGACGGCGTGGCCGGTGTCGGCCAGCCGGCGCACGAGGTCGAGCACCTGCCGGGTCTGCGCGACGCCGAGCGCCGCCGTCGGCTCGTCGAGGATGACGACCTTCGACTCCCACAGCACGGCCTTGGCGATCGCCACGGTCTGCCGCTGGCCACCCGAGAGGCTGGACACGAGCTGGCGGACCGACTTGAGGGTGCGGACCGACAGCTTGGCCAGCGTGTCGCGGGCGGCGGCCTCCATGGAGGCCTCGTCGAGCAGGATGCCGCGCTTGCGCTCGCGGCCGAGGAACATGTTCTGGACGACGTCGAGGTTGTCGGCCAGCGCGAGGTCCTGGTAGACGACCTCGATGCCGAGGGCCGCGGAGTCCCGCGGGCCGGTGACGCTCACCGGCCTGCCCTCGAACAGGATCTCCCCACCGTCGATGGGGTGGATGCCGGCGATGGACTTGATGAGCGTGCTCTTGCCGGCACCGTTGTCGCCCACGAGGGCGGTTACCTGGCCGGGGAAGACCTTCAGGTCGACCCCGTGCAGCACCTGGATGGCGCCGAAGCTCTTGGTGACACCGCGGAGCTCGAGGATCGGGGTCCCCTCACCCGCCTGCGGATCGGTCATGGCGGTCCTCTCTCGGAAAACGAGCCTGCGGGGCGCCTCCCGAGCATGTCAGGAGGCGCCCCGCAGGGAGGGGGTCAGGAGATGCCCAGCTCCTGGCAGTCGGCAGCGAACTCGCCGGTGCACAGCTCCTCGGCGGTGACCTGGCCGTCCTCGACGACGTCACCGACGTTGTCGCGGGTGATGGTCACCGGGTCGAGCAGGACCGACGGGACGTCGCGGCCACCCTCGGCGTCCTCGACGGTGCCGGTGGTCTCGGCCTCGTCACCGTTGATCAGCGCGATGGCGAGCTCCGCCAGGGCGCCGGCCTCCTGGGCCGCCGACTTGTAGACGGTCATGCACTGGTTGCCGGCGAGGATGTTCTGCAGGCCCTCGACCGAGGCGTCCTGGCCGGTGACCGGGACCTGACCGGCCTGGCCGTTGCGGGCCAGCGTCTGGATCACGGCGTTGGCCAGCGTGTCGTTGGCGGCGACGACGCCCTGGATGTTGCCGCCGGCCTGGGTGTACATCTGCTCGAAGATCGTCGCGGCCTGGTCGGGCTCCCAGCCCGGGACGGCCTGCTCGGCGACCTGCGTGTACTGGGTCAGCGGGTCGAGGATCTCGTGCGCGCCGTCGGCGAACAGCGTGGCGTTGTTGTCGTCGGGCGAGCCGTTGAGGAAGGCGATGTTGCCCTGCGTGACGCCACCGGCGTTCAGGCAGTCGGCGAGGCCCTGGCCCTGCAGGCGGCCGACCTCGGTGTTGTCGTAGGAGACGTAGTACTCGGCCGAGCCACCCAGGGTGAGCCGGTCGTAGTCGATCGTCGCCACGCCCTGCTGGGCGGCCTGCTGCTGGATCTGGGCGCCCGAGGCGGAGTCCAGGTTGACGATCGCGAGGACGGTGACGCCCTCGGTGATCATCTGCTCGGCGATGGTCGCCATGCGCTGGGCGTCGCCCTCGGCGTTCTGGATGTCGTACTCGACACCGGCGTCCTCGAAGGCCGCCTCGAGCAGCGGACGGTCCGCGCTCTCCCAGCGGGGGGAGGACTCGGTGTCGGGGAGGATGACGCCGACCTTGCCGGCGGCGTCGCCGCCGCCGCCGCCGCCGCCACCGCTGCCGCCGCTGCCGCTGTCGTCGCTGCCGCAAGCAGCGAGGCTGAAGACCAGGGCGGCCGCGAGGGCCGTCATCGTGGTGCGCCGTCGCGCCATGGATTGTCCACCGTTCCGTCGGGAATACGCAGAAGTGCGGCGGCCACTATGCGCGCCGCGTCACAGGCCGTGCAAGGCCACCCCCCCGACGTTGCCGGACCGTGACCTCGACCACTCCGGACGAGTGAGACCTCCGCCCCTCCCGGACCGGGTCGCGCTTGGTCGAGCTGTTACCGGCGGGTAACTTCTTCGGTGCCGCGCGCCCTGCCCGCGCCGGTTCCCGTTCCCGCTGCGGAGGTCCCATGTCCCGCTCGCTGCGCGAGGTCGTCTTCGTCGACGGCGTGCGCACCCCCTTCGGCAAGGCCGGCCCGAAGGGCATCTACGCCGAGACGCGCGCCGACGACCTCGTCGTCCGCGTCATCCGCGAGCTGCTGCGCCGCAACCCGTCCCTCCCGGCCGACCGCGTGGACGAGGTCGCCATCGCCGCCACCACGCAGATCGGCGACCAGGGGCTGACGATCGGCCGCACCGCCGCGCTGCTGGCCGGGCTGCCGAAGTCGGTGCCCGGCTACGCGATCGACCGCATGTGCGCCGGCGCGATGACCGCCGTCACCACCACCGCGAGCGGCATCGCCTTCGGCGCCTACGACGTCGCGATCGCCGGCGGCGTCGAGCACATGGGCCGCCACCCGATGGGCGAGGGCGCCGACCCCAACCCGCGGTTCTTCAGCGAGAAGCTGGTCGACGGCTCGGCGCTGGTCATGGGCTCCACGGCCGAGAACCTGCACGACCGCTTCCCGCACCTGACCAAGGAGCGCGCCGACGCGTTCGCCCTGGCCAGCCAGCAGCGGTACGCCAAGGCCGTGGCCAACGGCCAGATCGGCCCGGAGCTGGTGCCCGTCGCGACCCGCTCCGCCGAGCAGGGCTGGGGCCTGGCCACCGCCGACGAGCCGCCGCGCCCGGGCACCACGCTCGAGGGCCTGGCCACGCTCAAGACGCCGTTCCGCCCGCACGGGCACGTGACCGCCGGCAACGCCGCGGGCCTCAACGACGGCGCCACGGGCTGCATCCTCGCCGCCGAGGAGGTCGCGCAGGAGCTGGGCCTGACCGCCGGCATGCGCCTGGTCGGCTACGGCTTCGTCGGCGTCGAGCCCGAGGTCATGGGCGTCGGCCCGGTGCCCTCGACCGAGCGCGCGCTGGCCCGCACCGGCCTGACCATCGACGACATCGGCCTGTTCGAGCTCAACGAGGCCTTCGCCGTCCAGGTGCTGGCCTTCCTCGACCACTTCGGCATCGCCGACGACGACCCGCGGGTCAACCCGTGGGGCGGCGCGATCGCCGTCGGCCACCCGCTGGCCTCCTCGGGCGTGCGCCTGATGACGCAGCTGTCGCGGCAGTTCGCCGAGCGGCCCGACGTCCGCTACGGCCTGACCGCCATGTGCGTGGGCCTCGGCATGGGCGCCACCGTGATCTGGGAGAACCCGAACTGGGAAGGTGCCGCGCAGTGACCACTGTCTTCGAGGACGAGGTCGTCACCCGGGCGCTCGTCCGCTACCTGCGGGTGCCCGGTCTGGCCGGCGAGATCGCGCTGGTCACCCTGGACAACGGGCACGACCACACCCGCCCCTCCACCTTCGGCCCCCGCGGGCTCGCGTCCCTCGACGCGGCGCTCGACGACATCGCCGCGCACAAGCCAGCCCCGGCGGCCATCGCCGTCACCGGCAAGCCGTTCGTCTTCGCCGTGGGCGCCGACCTCTCCGGGGTCCCGGCGGTCACCTCCGCCGACCAGGCGCGCGAGATCGCCGAGACCGGGCACCGGGTGTTCCGGCGGCTCATGGACGCGGCCGTCCCGACGTTCGCGTTCGTCAACGGCGTGGCGCTCGGCGGCGGGCTGGAGCTGGCGCTGCACTGCCGGTACCGGACGATCGCCTCCACCGCGGTGGTGGCGTTCCCCGAGGTGTTCCTCGGCCTGGTGCCCGGCTGGGGCGGCACGCAGCTGTTGCCGGACCTCATCGGCATCGACCCGGCGGTCACCGTCGTCGTCGAGAACGCGCTGGCGCAGAACAGGACGACGCCCGCCCCGAAGGCGGCGCAGCTGGGCATCGCCGACGTCGTCCTGGAGCCCGCCGACTTCCTCGAGCGCTCGCTCGAGTGGGCCGTGGGCGTCCTGAACGGCGACGTGACGGTCGACCGGCCCGAGGTGGACCGGTCGGCCTGGGACGGCGCCATCGAGCGCGCCCGGGCGATCGTGGCCGGGCGGACCCGCGACGCCTCCCCCGGCGCCCTGCGCGCCGTCGAGCTGCTGGACCTCGCGCGCGCCGGGGTCCACGGCGAGGCGTTCACCGCCGGCACCGCCGCCGAGGACGCCGCGCTCACCGACCTGCTCATGACCGACGAGCTGCGGGCCTCGCTCTACAGCTTCGACCTGGTCAACAAGCGGGCCAAGCGGCCGGCCGGCGCCCCGGACAAGGGCCTGGCGCGGAAGGTCGGCAAGGTCGGCGTCGTCGGCGCGGGCCTCATGGCCAGCCAGCTCGCGCTGCTGTTCGTCCGGCAGCTGAAGGTGCCGGTCGTGCTCACCGACGTCGACCAGGCGCGCGTCGACAAGGGCGTCGCCTACGTCCACGGCGAGCTGGAGAAGCTCGCCCAGCGCGGGCGCCTCAGCGCCGACCGGCTCAACCAGCTCCGGGGCCTGGTGAGCGGCTCGCTGTCCAAGGACGTCTTCGCCGACGCCGACCTCGTCATCGAGGCCGTCTTCGAGGAGATGTCGGTCAAGCAGCAGGTCTTCGCCGAGGTGGAGGCCGTCGTCTCCCCCGAGTGCGTGCTGGCCACCAACACCTCCGCGCTGTCGGTGACCGAGATGGCCTCGAAGCTGGAGCACCCCGAACGGGTCGTCGGCCTGCACTTCTTCAACCCGGTCGCGGTCCTGCCGCTGCTGGAGGTCGTGCGCGCCGAGCGGACCGACGACGCCTCGCTGGCCACCGCCTTCGCCGTCGGCAAGGCGCTGAAGAAGAGCTGCGTGCTCACCGCCGACGCCCCGGCGTTCGTGGTGAACCGGCTGCTCACCCGCTTCCTCGGCGAGGTCACCTCGGCCGTGGAGCAGGGCACGCCGGTCGCCGTCGCCGACCGCGCGCTGGACCCGCTGGGCCTGCCGATGTCGCCGTTCGACCTGCTCACGCTGGTCGGCCCGCCGGTCGCCCTGCACGTGGCCGAGCGGATGCACGAGGCCTTCCCCGACCGGTTCGCCGTCGGCGAGGGGCTGCGGAAGATGGTCGAGCTCGGCAAGTCCAGCGTCTACTCCGAGCCGGGCGTCGTCGACCCCGAGCTCGAGGGCATCGACGCCGGCGACTCGCCGCTCACCGAGGAGCAGGTCCGCGAGCGGGCCGTCGAGGCGCTGGCCGAGGAGATCCGGCTGATGCTCGACGAGGGCGTCGTCACGGCCGTGCAGGACATCGACCTGTGCATGCTGCTGGGTGCCGGGTGGCCGTTCTGGCTCGGTGGCATCTCCGCCTACCTCGACCGCGCGGGCGTCTCGGAGAAGGTGACCGGGCAGCGGTTCCTGCCGCGCGGGGTGGCGAGCCTCCCCGCCTGAGGGCGCTGACGACGACGGCCCGGGTCCCCGCGCGGGGGCCCGGGCCGTCCGTCGTCCTGGCTCACCGTGGCGCGTCCTGGCTCACGGTCGGCGGTGAGCCAGGACGCAGCACGATCAGGCGGCCTGATCGTGCTGCGTCTCAGCGGAACTTGCGGGTGAGGCTCTCGATCGTGCGGTCGACCGAGGCGACCTTGACGTGCGAGATGCCGCTCGTGGCACCCGCGGCCAGCATCGCCTCGTGCGCGGCCCGCAGCGTCGCCCACACGGCGTCGGCGTCGCCCTCCAGCGTGGTGCCCAGCGCCCCGACCTCGGAGTGCAGGCCGGACGCCTGGATCACCCGGACGGCGGCCTCCACGAAGGCGTGAGGGTCGTCGGGCGTCCCGGCCGGCGAGGGCGCGACCTGGATCTCGGCGATCACCCGCCCGGTCACTGCTGGGCGCCGTCGACCGGCTCGACGGCCGCCGGCTGCTCCTCGGTGCGCTCGGTGACCACCGCGGTCCACTCGGCGATGCGCCGGGCCACGTCCTGCTCGGTGAGGCCGGCGTCGGCGAGCACCTGACCGCGGCTGCCGTGCTCGAGGAACGCCTGCGGCAGGCCCAGGGTGCGCACCGGCACGTCGACCTCGCGGTCCTGCAGCGCCCGGCTGAGCAGCGTGCCGACGCCGCCGGCCCGGCCGCCGTCCTCCACGGTGACGACCAGCCGGTGCTCCCCCGCCAGCTCCACCAGTTCGCCGGGCACCGGCACGACCCAGCGCGGGTCGACGACGGTGACGCCGATGCCGTGGTCGGCGGCGCGCTCGGCGGCGGCCAGGCACACCGGCACCATCGAGCCGACGGCGACCAGCAGCACGTCGTCGCGGTCGCCGCGGCGCAGCACGTCGACCGCGCCCCGCCGCTCCAGCGCCGGGATGTCGACCGGCGGCACGCCCTTGGGGAACCGCACGACCGTCGGCCCGTCGGTGACGTCGAGCGACTCGCGCAGCGCCTCCCGCAGGGTGGGCTCGTCGCGCGGCGCGGCCAGGCGCAGGCCCGGCACGACCGAGCAGATCGACATGTCCCACATGCCGTTGTGCGAGGCGCCGTCGGTGCCGGTGACCCCGGCCCGGTCGAGGACGACGGTGACCGGCTGCCCGTGCAGCGCGACGTCCATGAGCAGCTGGTCGAAGGCCCGGTTGAGGAACGTCGAGTAGACGGCGACCACCGGGTGCAGCCCGCCCATCGCCATGGCCGCGGCGCTGGTGAGCGCGTGCTGCTCGGCGATGCCGACGTCGAAGGTGCGCTCGGGGTACCGCTCGGCGAACGCGGCCAGGCCGGTCGGGTGCAGCATCGCCGCGGTGACCGCGACGACGTCGGCGCGCTCGCCGCCGATGCGCACCAGCTCGTCGGAGAACGCCGTCGTCCAGTCGCGGGCGACGGCGGGGCTGGTGCCGCTGTCGGGGTCGAAGACGCCGGTGGCGTGCCAGGCGTCGATCTGGTCGGTCTCGGCCGGCGGGTACCCGAAGCCCTTGGTGGTGACCGCGTGCACGATCACCGGGCCGCCGAAGGAGCGGGCGCGGCGCAGCGCGGACTCCATGACCTCGACGTCGTGGCCGTCGACCGGGCCGACGTACTTGAGGCCGAGGTCCTCGAACATGCCCTGCGGCGCCAGGACGTCCTTGACGCCCTTCTTCAGCCCGTGCAGCGCGTCGTAGAGGGCCGAGCCGACCACCGGCGCGCGGTGCAGCGCCTGGCGGATGGCCAGCAGCGCCTGCTCGTAGCCGGGCCGCAGCCGCAGGCTGGCCAGCGCGTCGGCCACGCCGCCGATGGTCGGCGAGTAGGACCGGCCGTTGTCGTTGACGACGATGACCACCGGGCGGTCCTTCGCCGCGGCGATGTTGTTGAGCGCCTCCCAGGCCATGCCGCCGGTGAGCGCGCCGTCGCCGATCACGGCGACGACCGGGCGCGCGTCGCCGCGCACCGCGAACGCCTTGGCCAGCCCGTCGGCGTAGGACAGCGCCGTGGAGGCGTGGCTGTTCTCCACCCAGTCGTGCTCGCTCTCGGCGCGGCACGGGTAGCCCGAGAGCCCGCCGCGCTGGCGCAGCCGGTCGAAGCCCTCGACGCGGCCGGTGAGCATCTTGTGCACGTACGCCTGGTGGCCGGTGTCGAAGACGATCGGCTCGCGCGGCGACTCGAACACCCGGTGCAGGGCGATGGTCAGCTCGACGGTACCGAGGTTGGGACCGAGGTGACCGCCGGTGCGGGCCACGCTGGTGACCAGCGCGTCACGGATCTCCGCCGCCAGCGCGGGCAGCTGCTCGGCGGGCAGCGCCCGGAGGTCGGCGGGGTCGCGGAGCGAGCGCAGGAGCGACACGGCGCGGCGTCGTCCTCTCTGTCGGCGGCAGGGACACGGCTCGTCGACGGGGCCGCCGACCCACTGTAGTCGCGCGACGGGCCCTCCCTCCTGGCGAAGCGGGGCCGGGCGGACCGTTCCGTCGCCCGCCGACCCCGACACCCCGGCGGAGGACGGCCGTTCCGTCGGTGATTGACAGAAGGCGACGGTGTGCTCACGATCACCGGATGGACCCCCGGCCGTGGCTGCCCGACCTCAGCGGGCCCTCGCGCCGGCTGGTCGAGGCGCTGCGGGTGACCGGCCCGGCCACCCGGGCGCAGCTGGTCGAGCAGACGGGCCTGTCCCGGGCCACGGTGTCCGGCTACGTGTCCGAGCTCGTCGACCGCGGGCTGGTCGCGCCCGCCGACCCCTCCGACGCCCTGCCCACCGGCGGCCGCCCGGCGGGCCTCGTGCAGCTGACCCGGCAGGCCGGCCTCGTCGTCGGCATGGACATCGGGCGCACCCACGTCCGCACCGCCGTGGCCGACCTCTCCCACCGCATCGTCGCCGAGCACGTCACCACGCTGCCGGTGGCCGACCTCGGCGCCGACGCCGTGCTCGACACGGTCGCCGGACAGGTGGAGCAGGAGCTGGCCCGGGTCGGGGCGTGCACCTGCGACGTCGTCGGCGGGGTGGTCGGGCTGCCCACGCCCGTGGTGGGGCGCTCGGCCAGCAGCCGGGGCACCGTCGTCCGCTCGAACATCCTGCCCGCCTGGTCGGGGCGCACCCCGGGGCCGGCGCTGCAGGAGCGGCTGGGCATGCCGGTGGTGGTGGAGAACGACGCCAACCTCGGCGCGCTCGCCGAGGTGCGCTGGGGCGCCGGGACCGGCTCCCGCTCCACGCTCTACCTGAAGATGGCCACCGGCGTCGGCGGCGCGCTGGTGTTCGACGGCGGCCTGCTGCGCGGCACCTCGGGCACCGCCGGGGAGATGGGCCACGTCAGCCTCGACCCGGCCGGGCCGCTGTGCCGCTGCGGCAACCGCGGCTGTCTCGAGCTCACCGCCGGCGGCAGCGCGCTGCTGCGCGCCATCCGCACCGCCGCGCCGCACTACACCGACCTGCGCTCGCTGGTCGAGGGGGCCGAGGACGGCGACCAGGCGTGCCGGCGGCTGATCGCCGACGCCGGCACCTCGGTCGGCGTCGTCCTCGGCGGGCTGGTCAACGTGCTCAACCCCGACCGCATCGTCGTCGGCGGCGAGCTCGGCACGGCCGGCGACCTGCTGGTCGAGCCGATGCGCCGCGCGCTCGCCCAGTCCGCCATCCCCGCCGCCACCGAGCAGCTCACCGTCGTCCCCGGCTCGCTGGGGGCGCGCGCGGAGGTGCTCGGCGCCGTGGCGGTCGCGCTCCGGGAGGCCGACCGGCTCACCGGCTGAGGGCCCCGGGGGCCCGTGCCGACCGTCCGGGCCCCCGGGTGCCGCCTCCCCGGGCCCGGCCGGTCAGAGCCGGGGCACCCACACCTCGCCCCGCAGCGCCCCGGCGACCACGCTCACCCCGCGGGCGGCCGACGCCAGCCGCGCGCCCTCGCGCTCGTAGGCGGCGACGGCGGCCTCCACCGCCTCGGGCGGCAGGTGGTCGGCGAGCTCCACGCGCACCGTCCGCCAGCCGGCCCGGGCCGCCTCCAGCCCGGCGCCGACGTGGTCGGCGGCCATGCGGGCGAGCAGCACCGGGTAGCGGCGGAGCACCTCGTGCGCCCGGTAGTCCGGCGGCACGAGGTCGAACAGCCAGGTGACGGCGGAGCGCTCCCAGTCGGGCGCGCCCGGCGGCCGGACCTGCTCCGGCCAGCCCGGCGGCACGCTCGCTCCCACACCGGCAGTGTGCCGGAGATCGAACGGGTGTTCGAGCCGACGCGGTCGGCCGTCACCCGGTCGTGATCAGCTGGTCTGTCGCTTGAGCCAGAACTGCTCGAAGCCCCAGGTCCCGGCGCCGCTGGAGTGGTAGCTGACCAGCTCCCAGCCCTCGCCGCCGAGCCGGTTGAGCACCGAGCTGGTGTCCCCCTGCTGCCGCTCGAGCCCGCCGCCGGGGAGCTTGACGCTCACCCCCGCGCGCTGCGACTCGTTGTCGTTGGCCGTGATGACCGAGGCGTACTCCCAGGTGGTCACGGTCCCACCGTAGCGACCGGCTCCGTACCGCCCGGCCCGAGACGGGTCCACGGGACGGCGCCGCGGCCGGTGGCGGGGTCGTAGGACCAGACGCTGCCCTGGCCGGGCTGGTCCCACCGGCGGTCGACCGGCACGCCCAGCACCGCGCACAGCAGCAGCGTGCCGACCCCACCGTGGCAGACGACGGCGACGTCGCCGGCCGCGCCCGCGGCCGCCCGGGCGGCCGCGGCCACCACGCGGGCCTGCGCGTCGACCGCCCGCTCCCAGCCGCGGACGCTCTCGGCGGGCCGGGCGAAGAACGCGTCCGCCGTCGCCTCGAACTCCGCGGGCGGCAGGAAGCCGGTGGCCGAGCGGTCGTTCTCCCCCAGCTCCGGGTCGACGCCGACCGGCAGGCCGGTGACCTCCGCCAGCGCGGCCGCCGTCTCGCGCGCCTTGCGCTCGGCGCTGGACACGATGCGGGTCAGGCCCGGCACCCACGGCAGCGCGACCAGGTGCGCCAGGCGCGCGCGGCCGGCGTCGGACAGGCCCCACTCGGGCACGGGGACGGCCGGGTCGACCCGGACCTCGGGATGGGTGACGACGTGGACCCGCACACCCCGGTGCCTACCGCGCCGCGGCCTGTCGTGGGGGCGGCGGCGTCCTCAGGCGGGCTCGAACAGGGCGACGCACTCGACGTGCGCGGTCATCGGGAAGGCGTCGAAGGCGCGCAGCGCGGCCAGGCGGTACCCGGCGCCGGCGAGCGCGGCGACGTCGCGGCCCAGCGACGCCGGATCGCACGCCACGTAGACGACGGCGCGCGCCCCGGTGCCCGCGACCACCCGGCTCACCGCGGGGCCGGCGCCGGCGCGCGGCGGGTCGAGCACCACGACGTCGGGGGCGTCGCCGAGCTCCTCGAGCAGCCCGGTGAGCCCCTCGGCGTCCACCTCGCCCTGCCAGACCTCGGCCTGCGGCAGCCCGCCCAGGTTGGCCTCCGCGGCGGCGCACGCCTCGGCGTCGGCCTCCACGCAGACCACCCGGCCGGAGTCCCCCACCGACGGCGCGAGCGCCCCGCCGAACAGACCCGCCCCGGCGTAGAGGTCGAGGACGGTCTCCCCGGCCCGCGCGGCGGCCAGCCCGGTGACCGCGGCGACCAGCGCGTCGGCGGCGGACTCGTGCACCTGCCAGAAGCCGGTGCCCTCGACCTCCCAGTCCCGCCCGCCCGCCCGGCGCCCGGCGCGGCCGGCGGGCTCGGCGGGCACGTCCTGCCCGGCGGCGAGCACGCGGGTGGAGGTGGGCGCGCCGCGCCGGTCGAGCCGCGTGGTCGTGACCGTGCCGGCGGAGTCCACGGCGACGTCGACCGCGCCGGCGCCGGGCCAGCGGCGGTCCAGGACGGCGCGGGCGGCCGGCTCCACGGTGATCGGGCAGTCGTCGAGCGCGACGACGTCGTGCGAGCGGTGCCGGCGCAGCCCCGGCACCCCGGCCCGGTCGACGGCGAAGCGCGCCCGCGACCGCCAGCGCAGCGGCCCGCCGGGCAGCGGCTCGACCTGCAGGCCGGTCAGCAGCGGGTCGGCGGCGTCGAGCCGGCCGAGGCGGGTGAGCTGCTCGCGGACGACGTCGGCCTTGAGCCGTCGCTGGCCCTCCCAGGACACGTGCTGCCAGTCGCAGCCGCCGCACCGCCCGGGCCCGCTGTACGGGCAGGGCCGCTCGACCCGGTCGGGCGCGGCCTCGAGCACCTCGACCGCGTCCGCTCGGCAGTAGCCGGGCTGGCGGTCCTCGGTGACCCGGACGACGACCCGCTCCCCCGGCAGCGCGTGCCGGACGAAGACGACGCGCCCCTCGTGCCGGGCCACGCAGTGCCCGCCGTGCGCCACCGGGCCGACGGCCACCTCGAACTCCCGGCCGGTCCACCCGCCGCCGCGGTCGGGCCGCTCGGCGCGGGGCCGCCCGGCCCCGGGACGGCGGCGCCCGGACCCGCGCCGCTCAGCCATACGGCGTGGCCTCGACCTGGTCGTCGGTGAGGCCGCGGCGCAGGTCGCCGGGCATCGGGCCGTCGCGGTGGTCGTCCTCGCGGCCGATCGAGCTCTCCAGCTGCCACGGCACCGTGGTGATCATGACGCCGGGCTGGAACTGCAGCCGGGCACGCAGGCGCAGCGCGCTCTGGTTGTGCAGGACGTTCTCCCACCAGTGCCCGACCACGTACTGCGGCACGAACACGATGACCAGCTCGCGCGGGCTGGCCCGCCGGATCGCCTTGACGTAGTCGACGACCGGCCGGGTGATCTCCCGGTACGGCGACTCCAGCACCGTGAGCGGGACGGGGATGTCGTAGCGGTCCCAGTCGGTCTGCAGCCCGCGGGTGTCGGCGTCGTCGACGTTGACCGTGAGCGCGGTGAGCACGTCGGGCCGGGTGGCGCGGGCGAAGGCGAGCGCCCGCAGCGTCGGCTTGTGCACCTTGGAGACCAGCACGATGGCGTGCACCTTGCTGGGCAGCAGCCGCGCGTCGCTGTCGGGGACGAGCTGCTGGGCGACGTGCGAGTAGTGCCGGTTGATCGCCCGCATGAGCAGGAACAGCACCGGCATCACCAGGATGACGAGGTAGGCGCCGCGGGTGAACTTCGTGATCACGATGATCACCAGCACGATCGTGGTCAGGCTGCCGCCGATGGTGTTGATGACCTGCGAGCGGCGCATGCGGCGCTTCTCGGCGGCGTCGTCGGACAGCCGGATCTCGCGGTTCCAGTGCCGGACCATGCCCCACTGGCCGATCGAGAAGCTGGTGAAGACCCCGACGATGTACATCTGGATCAGCCGGTTGGGATCGGCCTGGAAGGCGACGATCAGCAGGACCGCGAAGCCGGCCAGCAGCAGGATGCCGTTGCTGTAGACGAGCTTGTCGCCGCGGGTGTGCAGCTGGCGGGGCAGGAAACGGTCCTGCGCGAGCACCGAGCCGAGCAGCGGGAAGCCGTTGAAGGCGGTGTTGGCGGCGAGGACGAGGACCAGGGCGGTGGCCGCCTGGATGTAGAAGAAACCGGGTGACTGGTCCCCGCCGAAGGTGGCGGCCGCGAGCTGGGCGATGACGGTGCGCTGCGGGTCGGTCTCGCAGTTCCCGGGGAAGCCGACGAGGTCGCAGGTGTTCTCCGCGTACCGGACGTCGCCGAGCAGGGCGAGCGCCGTGACGCCGGCGAACATCGTCGCGGCGATCCCGCCCATGAGCGCGAGCGTCGTCGCGGCGTTGCGCGACTTGGGCGGCCGGAAGGCGGGCACGCCGTTGGCGATGGCCTCGACGCCGGTGAGCGCCGTGCACCCGGAGGCGAAGGCGCGCAGCGCGAAGAACACCAGCGCGACGCCACCGAGGTTGTCGTAACCGCCCTCGGGGAGCACCGACCACGAGGCGCTCTCGGCGACCACCGGGGAGTCGGTGAAGAAGTCGCGGATCAGCCCGGTGACGATCATCACCATGATCCCGGCGACGAACAGGTAGGTCGGGACGGCGAACGTCTTGCCCGACTCCCGGACGCCGCGCAGGTTGGTCGCGGCCAGCAGGGCCACCAGGCCGACGGCGATGAGCACGCGGTGCTCGTTGAGCGCCGGGAACGCCGAGATGATGTTGTCGGTGCCGGCCGACACCGACACGGCCACGGTGAGCACGTAGTCGACGAGCAGCGCGCTGGCCACCGTCAGCCCGGCGAACTGCCCGTGGTTCTTCATCGCGACCTCGTAGTCGCCGCCGCCCGAGGGGTAGGCGTGCACCACCTGGCGGTAGGACAGCACCACCGTCGCGAGCAGCAGGACGACGGCGACGGCCAGCCACGGGGCCAGGAAGAGGAACGCCGTCCCGGCCAGCGTGAGGACGATGAGGACCTCCTGGGTGGCGTAGGCCACCGAGGAGAGCGGGTCGCTGGCGAAGATCGGCAGCGCGAGGGACTTCGGGAGCAGCGACTCGCCGGCCCGGTCGCTGCGGACCGGTCGGCCCAGGACGAGCCGTTTCGGGAGTTGCCCGAGGTCGGACAGCTTGGGCACGGCGGCGATGGTACGGACGCCGGGGCACCGGGTGCCGCCCGCGCCGGGCGGCTCGCCCGGGCGGGTGGACGGCGGGCGTCCGCGCCCCGCAGCGGGTGTAGCTTCGCGCCCGGCACGCGGGCCGACGGCACGCGGCCACGAGGACCGAGGGAGCGACACGTGCACGTGGTCGTCATGGGCTGCGGCCGTGTCGGCTCGGCGATCGCCCGGCGGCTGGAGGAGATCGGCCACAGCGTGGCGGTCATCGACCAGGACCCCGAGGCGTTCCGCCGGCTGGGGCCGGAGTTCACCGGGCGCCAGGTCACCGGCCTGGGCTTCGACCGGCAGGTGCTGCTCGACGCCGGCATCGACTCCGCCGGCGCCTTCGCCGCGGTGAGCAGCGGCGACAACTCCAACATCATCAGCGCGCGGGTGGCCCGGGAGACCTTCGGCGTCCAGCACGTCGTCGCCCGGATCTACGACTCCAAGCGCGCCGAGGTGTTCGAGCGCATGGGCATCCCGAGCGTGGCCACCGTCCCGTGGACGGTGAACCGGCTGCTGCGCGAGCTGCTGTCGGTCAAGGTCAGCGAGCTGTGGCGCGAGCCCACCGGCAAGGTGCTGCTGATGCGCGTGACCGTCACCGACGGCTGGGTGGGCCGCAAGCTCGCCGAGCTCGAGGCCGCCTCCGGCGCCCGCGCGGCCTGGCTGGTGCGCTTCGGCGAGGCCCAGCTGCCCACGCCGTCGACGGTGCTGCAGGACGGCGACCAGCTCGTCGTCGCGGCCACCGACGAGATCTCCGACCGCGTGCACCAGACCATCGAGTCCCCCGAGGGAGGCAGGGCCTGATGCGCGTGGCCATCGTGGGCGCCGGCGCGGTCGGCCGGTCGATCGCCGGGGAGCTGCTGAGCAACGGCCACACCGTGATGCTCATCGAGAAGGACGGCCGCAAGGTGCGCGCCCGCTCGGTGCCCGGCGCGGAGTGGGTGCAGGCCGACGCCTGCGAGGTGTCCTCCCTCGAGGAGGCCCAGCTGGCCACCTGCGACGTCGTCGTCGCGGCCACCGGCGACGACAAGGCCAACCTGGTCGTGTCGCTGCTGGCGAAGACCGAGTTCGCCGTCAACCGCGTCGTCGCCCGGGTCAAGGACCCGCGCAACGAGTGGCTCTACACCGAGGCGTGGGGCGTCGACGTCGCCGTCTCCACCCCGCGGGTGCTGGCCGCGCTGGTGGAGGAGGCGGTGACCGTCGGCGACGTCGTCCGGCTGATGAGCTTCCGCAAGGGCGCGGCGACGCTGGTGGAGATCACCCTCGCCGAGGACACCCCCTGGGCGGGCCGGCCGCTGCGCGAGGTGCCGCTGCCGCGGGAGACGGTGCTGACGGCGATGCTGCGCGGCGAGCGGGTCATCACGCCCACGCCCGACGAGCCGCTCGAGGTCGGCGACGAGCTGCTGTTCATCACGCACGCCGACGTCGAGGAGCAGCTGCAGCAGGTGCTCTCCCCCGCCGGGCTGGTCTGAGCGGTCAGCCCGGCGGCGCCGCGCCGGCGTCGGTCTCCACCCGGTGCCGGTGCAGCCGGGCGACCACCCAGAGGGTGACCGCGAGCGCCGCGGCGGTGACCGGCAGGCCGAGCACGAGCGAGGCCACCCCGAGCAGGTCCTCCTCGTTGGCGAGGTAGAGCGGTGTCTGCACCGCCACCCGCAGCAGGAAGGTGACCGCCCACATGACGGTCAGCCAGCCGTAGGCGCGCACCACCTTCGGGTCGTCGCGCCAGTGCCGCTCGGGGGCGGGGTCGGCGGGCCGGGCGCCCGGTGCGGGCGCCGGGGGCGGCGGCTGGTGGTGCAGGCGGGCGCGGGCGGTGTCGACGCGGCGGCGCAGGCCGGGCAGCGAGTGCGCGGCCATCGAGCCCAGGTGGCTGGGCGCCAGGAACTCGGCGAGCACGCCGACCAGCGGCCAGCGCAGCGGCACCGACCCGAGCAGCACCACGCCGATGACGGCGTTGCGGATGATGCCCGGCACGAAGTAATTGCGCGCCTGCCCGGAGGCGGCGGCGATGGCCACGGCCACGGCCACGCCGAACAGGCCGCTGAAGGCCTGCTGCACGCTCTCCCGCCGCACCAGCCGGAAGACCAGCACGAGCAGCGCCGCGCCGATCGCGCACCAGATGCCGGTGCGCAGGTCGCCGATCGCGTTGGCGACGATGAACGCCACCGTGGGCAGCGTGGCGTCGACCATGCCGCGCCAGCCGCCGAGCTGCTCGAGCACCAGGTGGCGGTCGAAGGTCACGCCGCCGGCGTCCCCGGACTGCTCCTGCGGTGCTGCTCCCCCCGGGTCGCGCCGGCCGCCGTCGTCGGCCGGGGAGGTCACCCGGCGCTCAGCTCGTACCAGGGGTTGTAGATGACCTTGCGGCCGTCGAAGTTGGCGAAGCGCCCGCGCGCGGTGAGCGTGCGCCCCGGCTCGATGCCGGGGATGCGCCGCCGGCCGAGCCACACCAGGGTGACCGAGCCCGAGCCGTCGAAGAGCTCGGCCTCGAGGGTGGGGACGGTCTCGCGCGGGGTGTAGACGACCGACTTCAGCCGGCCCGTCACGGTCACGACCGCCCCCTTGCGGCAGGAGCTCACCGGCTCGCAGCCGGCGCGGTCGGCCTCGGCGCGCAGCTCCTGCGCGTCGATCGTGGAGTCGTCGGCGGTGAGTCGCTGCAGCGTGCGGGCGAGCCAGCCACCGGGACGCGTCTGTGTCACGGCTCCAGGGTAGTGCCGTCACGACGCGCGGTGGCGCGCTCCCGCAGCCAGTCGCGGACGACCGCCCAGCCCTCCCCCGCCGGGTCGATGACGTCCCGGTGCCCGCCGGGCACGCCGCGCACCTCGACCCGGTCACCGGCGGCGCGGGCGGCCGCGGCGTAGCGCTCGCTCTGCTCGGGCGGGACGACGTCGTCGCCGGTGCCGTGCACGCACAGCACGTCGGCCCCGGTGGGCAGCAGCCGCGCCGGGTCGGCCGCGGCGTAGCGGTCGGGCACCGCGCCGGGCTCCCCGCCGAGGAACTCCTGCGGAGCCCGCCGGCCCAGCTCCTGCTCCGCGGCGCGCGCGAGGTCGAGGACACCGGCCTGCAGCACGGCGGCGGCCACCCGCACCCGGGGGGCGGCGCCGGGCGCGCCCTCGGGCAGGCGCGCGCGTCCGGCGGCCCAGGCGGCGAGGTGCCCGCCGGCCGAGTGGCCGATCACGGTGACGTCGCCGAGGTCGAGGCCGTCGGTGCCGGCGAGGGCGTCGAGCGCGGCGGCGACGTCCTCCAGCGTGGCCGGCCACCCGCCGCCGGTGCCGACCCGCCGGTACTCGACGGCGACGGCGGCCCACCCGGCCGCGGCCAGGTCGGCGGCCAGCGGGCGGGCCAGCTCGATGCCGTACGCGGCGCGCCAGAACCCGCCGTGCAGCACGACCGCCACCGGTGCCGGGCCCTGCGCCGCGGGGAGGGTGAGCTCGAGGAACTGGTCGGGGTGCGGGCCGTAGGCGAGGGTGCGGGTGCTCACGCGGTCGGGCCGGCGGGCGGCGCCTGCCGCCCCTGCGCCGGCGGGGCCGCCGGGGGCCGGCCCGCCTGCTGTCCCGCCTGCTGCTGCGCCGCCTGCTGGCGGGCCAGCTGCTCGGCGGCCTGGGCCGGGAGGGTGAGCGGCAGTTGCTCGCGCACCGGCATCGGGTCGGTGCCGCGGACGACGACGACCTGGCGGAACGCCTCCTCCAGCACGGCCGCCGCGTCCGGGTTCTCGGCCGCCGGGCCGCTGATCATGCCGCGCAGGAACCAGCGCGGGCCGTCGACGCCGAGGAAGCGGGCCGCGCGGCGCTGCGGCTTCGGCGGCGGGCCGCCGGGCTGGGCCGCCGGGGTGACGAGGACCGTGCCGGCGAGCTCGGGACCGAACGGGCCCTCGACCTCGGTGAGCCGCCCGCCCTGCCCCGACGCGCTGCGCGCGAGGTCGGCGCGGACGTCGTCCCAGATGCCGGCGGCCCGCGGCGCGGCGAACGCCGACAGCTGCAGCAGGGAGTCGCCGTAGCGCAGCGTGGCGCCGATGACCTTCTGCTGCTGGTTGAGGTCCACGCGCAGCTCCGTGCCGGGCACCGCGGGCAGCCGCAGCGCGCCGAGGTCGACGCGGGGACGGCCGTCGTCGGGCGCGTCGGCGGCGTCGAAGGGCCCGGCGGTCTCGTCGACCTCCCGCTCCCGGTGCTGCGGCTCCGGCGGCACGCCGCGCTCGCGCAGGCTGCGGTCGATCCGGTTGCGTCGTCGTCCGAACGGCATCTCAGGCCTCCTTCCCCGCGGCCCGGCCGGTGGAGCCGTGACCGGCCTCGCCGCGGACGCTGGCCGGCAACTCCTCGACCGGGACGAAGCGCGCCTGCACCACCGGCTGCACGACCAGCTGGGCGACGCGCTCGCCGCGGCGCAGGGTCAGCGGCGTCTCCGGGTCGAGGTTGACCAGGTTCACCTTGATCTCCCCCCGGTAGCCGGCGTCGATGGTGCCCGGCGCGTTGACCAGGCTCAGCCCGTGCCGGTGGGCCAGGCCCGAGCGCGGGTGCACGAAACCGGCATACCCCTCGGGGATCGCGACGGCCACGCCCGTGCCCACCAGCGCCCGCTGGAACGGCGCGAGGACGACGTCCTCGGCCAGCGTCAGGTCCGCGCCCGCGTCGCCGGGGAGGGCGTAGCGGGGCGGCTGCGCGCCGTCGCCGGTGAGCCGCACCGGGACGTCGAGCGGAGCTGGTGCGGGGGCGGGCTCGGGCACGACGGCGACCCTAACCACGGCGCTCAGGCGTCGCGGCGGCGCAGGTCGGACCGCACCCGCCGGGCGAGGGTCTCGGTGGCCTTGAGGTTGCCGCGGCCGCCGAGCGCGGCGCCCACGAGCAGCGGCGCGGCCGACCCGAGGTTGCGGGCCAGCCGGCGGGACAGGCGGCGGCGCAGCGCCCGGAACCCCGCGGTGCCGAGGACGGTGCCCATCCCCTGCCGGGCCCCGCCCTCGACGGCCCGCTGGGAGGTCCAGCTCGCGAGGTACGCGGCGGCCCGCTCGCGGTCGCTGCCGGCCGCCGGGCGGCCGTAGAGCTCGTGCAGCTCGCCGAGCAGGACCACCTCGACGGCGGCGGTGAGCAGCGTCTCGGCGCCGAGCTCGAGCGGCAGGGCCACGAGCGACGGCGGCGCGAACCAGTGCGCCGCCGACAGCCCGCCGGTGGCCGCGCCGACGGCTGCGGTCATCCGGGCGGCCCGGGTGGTGAGCGCGTCGGCGATCTCCTCGTCCGAGCGCCCGGGGTGGGCGGCGCGGATCCGGGCGGCGTCGCGGATGGGCAGCCGGGGCGCGGCCGCGGCGAGCAGCTCACCGAGGACCGTGCCGGGGCCGCGGGAGTCGTCGTCGCCGGCCGCGGCCGGGTCATGACGGCGCCCGGCGGACGTGGCGGCGGACCCCGCGGTGGACGCCGCCGTGGACGCGGCGGCCGACGCGACCGCGCCGACGACGTCGCGCAGCAGGCCGGCCGTCGAGCGGCGCCCCTCGGGAGCGGCGCCGCCGGCGCGGTCGCCGTCGGCGTCGTCGGTGCCGCCGAGCAGCCCGGAGACCGCGTCGGCGAGCGCCCGGGCGGCGCGGCCCAGACCGGTGTCGGGGTCGAGCCAGCCGGGGCCGGACTCCTCCGGCGCAGGCTCCGCGACCCGCTGCACGGGCCGTGGCGGCGGGACGTCCCTGGGCGCAGCCGTCCGCCTCGTCTCCTCGGTCATCGTCTGCTCCCTCCCCGTGCGTCCCGCCGCACGCCGTCGCCGGTGCCGGCGCCGGTCACGCCGCCGACCGGGCCCCTCGTGGGGCCCGTGATCAGGCCGCGCAGTCGCGGCAGTAGTTCTCGCTGCCGCGGCTGGCGGCCAGGCGGCTGCGGTGCTGCACGAGGAAGCACCGCGAGCAGGTGAACTCGTCCTCCTGCTTGGGCAGGACGCGGACGGTCAGCTCCTCGTTGGACAGGTCGGCGCCGGGCAGCTCGAGGCTCTCGTTGAAGTCGGTCTCGTCGACGTCGACCGAGCTGGACTGCGCCTCGGCGCGCCGGGCCTTGAGCTCCTCGAGGGAGTCCTCGCCGAGCTCGTCGGCCTCGTTGCGGCGCGGGGCGTCGTAGTCGGTGGCCATGGGGTGTGCCCCTCCTCCGGGGTCGTTCGCGGGCGCACCCGCGGCGTGCGCCGGCGGCGGTGGCCGCCGGCGTCCTGGCCGGCCGCACGGGGCGGCCGCTGGACGGTGTCCGGACCGGCTGCCGGACGACCCCGGGAGGGACGTCCGCGCCGGACCGGCAGCCCCCCAACGCCGTGCGGTCCCGGTTTGTGCCCACGCTCGGACACGGGACACATCGGCCGTTCCTGGGCCGCGGATCGGGGCCCGGACGGGCGGGTCGGGGAGCGGAGTGCCGGAGGTTACCCTGCGGCGCGTGTCGAGTGCCGTGGGAGCTGACCCCGCCGTCGTCGGTCCGTACCTCGCCGCAGCCCTCGGCGACGAGCGCTGGCGGGAGGTGACCGTCGACCTCGTCGCGGCCGGCATGTCGAACCTCACGTACGTCGTCACGCCCGCGGGCGGGTCGGCCGACGACGCGGTGATCCTGCGGCGCCCGCCCACCGGCGCGGTGCTGGCCACGGCGCACGACATGGCCCGGGAGCACCGGGTCATCAGCGCGCTCGGGCCGACGCCGGTCCCGGTGCCGCGGACGCTGCACCTGTGCACCGACCCCGAGGTGCTCGGCGCGCCGTTCTACGTGATGGAGCGCGTCGTCGGCCTGCACGTCGTCGACGAGATCCCGGCGGGGTACGCCGACACCCCCGAGCTGCGGCGGCAGGTCGGTGACGGCCTCATCGACGTGCTGGCGCAGCTGCACGCCGTCGACCCGGCGTCGGTGGGGCTGGACGACTTCGGCCGGCCCGAGGGCTTCCTGGCCCGGCAGGTGCGCCGCTGGACCAAGCAGTGGGACGCCACCCGCGACCGCGACCGCCCGGGCATGGACGCCCTCGCCGCGCGGCTGGCCGAGACGGTGCCGCAGACGCAGCGCACGGGGATCGTCCACGGCGACTACCGCCTCGACAACTGCCTGCTCGACCCCGAGCGGCCCGGCGGCATCCGCGCGGTGCTGGACTGGGAGATGTCGACGCTGGGCGACCCGCTCACCGACATCGGCATGCTGTTCGTCTACTGGCCCGAGGCCGGCGAGACCCGCCCCGTGCTGTCGCCCGTGACGACGCTGCCCGGCTTCCCCACCCGCCGCGAGATCGCCGAGCGCTACGCGCAGCAGGCCGGCGTCGGCCTCGAGGACCTCGACTGGTACGTCGGCTTCGCCTTCTTCAAGTTCGCCGCGATCGTCGCCGGCATCGTCGCCCGCTCGGCGGCCGGGGCGATGGCCGGCAAGGACACCTCCGGCTACGCCGACCGCATCGACCCGTGCGTCGAGCTGGGACGCGCCGCGCTCGACGACGGTGCCCTCTGACCCCGCCGGCCGCCCCTAGACTCCGGCCGATCCGACCCCGCGCGGCCCGCCGGTCCGTGGCGGGTCGGCGCCGAGGAGGACGAGCGTGAGCACCAGCACCGACAGCCCGCCGGTGCGCCGCCGCAGGGACCGCCGGCTGCTGCCTCCCCTGGTCTTCCTCCTGGTGCTGGCGCTCGCCGCGCTCGGCGTGTGGTGGAAGGTCTTCCAGGACGCCGGGGCCCGCGCCGAGGCCGCCGAGGCCGCCTGCGAGACCGCCGCCGCGGCGCCGCCGTCGCTGGACCCCAGCACGCTGTCGATCCGCGTCTACAACGCCACCGACCGCGGCGGGCTGGCCAACACCGTCGCCGCCGAGCTGCAGGCGCGCGGGTTCGTGGTCGAGGAGATCGCCAACGACCCGACCGAGCGCGAGGTCACCGGCACCGGCGAGGTCCGCCACGGCCCGCGCGGCAACGACGCGGCCCGCTACCTGGCGCTGTTCCTCCCCGGGGCCGGCGACCTGCTCGACACCCGGGCCACCGCCACGGTCGACCTGGTGATCGGGCCCGACTTCCAGGCGCTGGCCACCCCCGAGGAGGTCGCGGCGACCCTCACCCCGATCGCGAGCGCCGAGGCCGCCTGTTGACGGACCCCGTCCCCCTCACCCCTCGCGAGCTCGGGGTGAGCCTCCGGACGGGGCCGTTCCAGCACGTCACGGGTGGAGACGGTCGAGCAGCTCCAGCAGCGGCTGGGCGACCGTCGCGGGGACCGCGACCGCCATCGGCTCGGCGAACGGCCGGCCCGGCAGCCCGGTGACCACCAGGCCCGCCTCGGCGGCCACCAGCGCGCCCGCCGCGTGGTCCCAGGGCTTGAGGTCGAGCTCGTAGTAGGCGTCGACGCGCCCGGCCGCGGCGGCGCACAGGTCCAGCGACGCGCAGCCGTACCGGCGGATGTCGCGCACCTCGGGCAGCAGCTGCGCGACGACGACGCCCTGCGCCCGCCGCTGCTCGACCCGGTAGCCGAAGCCGGTGGCCACCAGCGTCTGCCCGAGGGACTCCGGACGGTTGCCGGTCAGCCGCACCGGCTCCGGCACCTCTCGGGTGGACAGGAACGCGCCGCCGCCGGCCGTGGCGGTGAACAGGTCGCCGGTCGGCACGTCGAGCACCGCGCCGGCCACCGTGGCGCCGTCGACCTCGGCGGCGATGGAGACGGCGTAGCCGCGCAGCCCGTAGAGGAAGTTGACCGTGCCGTCGATCGGGTCGACCACCCAGCGCACGCCGCTGGTGCCGGCGCGGTCGGCGCCCTCCTCCCCCAGCAACCCGTCGTCGGGCCGCGCCTCGAGCAGCCGCCGGGTGATCAGCTGCTCCGAGGCCGTGTCGACGGCGGTGACGACGTCGGTGGGGCTGGACTTCACGTCGACGGCGGACGCGGCCGACCCGCGCTCGCGGACGATCAGCTCGGCCGCCTCCCGGGCGGTCGAGACGGCCAGGTCGAGCAGGTCGGCGGGCGACACGGGGGCACTCACCCGGGGGATCCTGCCCGAGCACCCCGCCGGACTGCGGCGCCGGTCACTAGGGTGACCGCCGTGCAGGGGTTCGGCGTGGACATCGGCGGCAGCGGCATCAAGGGGTGCCTGGTCGACCTGGAGGCAGGCACTCTCATCGGCGAGCGGATGCGGGTGGAGACCCCGCAGCCCTCGCTCCCGGAGGCGGTGTACGACGTCGTCGCCGGGATCGTGAGCTCCTTCGGGTGGACCGGGCGGATCGGGTGCACCTACCCCGGCGTCATGAAGAAGGGCGTCGCGCACACCGCGGCGAACATGGACAAGAGCTGGATCGGCACCGACGTCGACGGCGGCCTCACCGCGCTGGTGCCCGGCACGGTCGAGACGCTCAACGACGCCGACGCCGCCGGGCTCGCCGAGATGCGCTACGGCGCCGGCCGCGGCCGCGACGGCGTCGTCCTCATGCTGACCTTCGGCACCGGCATCGGCAGCGCGCTGTTCGTCGACGGCCACCTCGTGCCCAACACCGAGTTCGGGCACATCCAGGTCGACGGCCACGACGGCGAGCGCCGCGCCTCGGCCGCCGTGCGCGAGCGCGAGGAGCTCTCCTACCCCGAGTGGGCGGCCCGCGTGGACCGCTACCTCGACGTGCTGGAGGGCGGCCTGTGGCCGGACCTGATCATCGTCGGCGGCGGGGTGAGCAAGAAGGCGCACAAGTGGGTGCCGCTGCTGACCACGCGCACCCCGGTCGTCCCCGCGGAGCTGCAGAACGACGCCGGAATCGTCGGCGCGGCACTCGCCGCGGCGGAGCGGATCGAGGCGCGCGGCACCGAGGCGCCGGTCCAGCCCTGACGCGCCCGCCCCTTCCGGGCGACCGCGGGCCGTTCGCGGCGCTGGTCACACGCCGTGACGTCGCTACAATGGAGAAGCCCCAGCCCGTCACCACCCAGCCGGGAGTCATCCCCCCTCCGCACCGCGGTCAAACGCCGCACCGGACCTGGGGCCTCCCCGCTCCGCGGCCGACGGCCCGGGGCCGCTGCCCGGGAGCCAGATCGCTCCCGGGGACGCACCCAGCACGGGAAGGAACCTGAGTGCCCGCCGACAAGCCTGCACCGGACGCCGCCGTCACGAGCAGCACCCGCTCGAAGACGGTCGCCGCGAGCACCCGACCCTCCCGGACCAGCGCGCCGGTGGGCGTCGCCGGGAACGCGCCGGCGAAGGCCGCGCCCCGCAAGAAGGCCCCGGCGAAGACCACCGCCGCCAAGGGCAAGCCGGCCATCAGCCCCTCGCCGGGCGCCGGTGAGGGCACCGTCCTGACCGCCGTGGCCTCCGACGACTCCGCCGTCGCCGTGGTCGACGCCGGTGCCGAGGGCCTGACCCTCGACGAGGCCGTCGTCGCCGGCCCCGACGGGGTCGCGGTCGCCGAGGCGCCCGCCGCCGCGGAGGGGGCCACCGAGGGCGGCACCGACTTCGAGTGGGACGACGAGGAGGAGTCCGAGGCGCTGCGGCAGGCCCGCAAGGACGCCGAGCTCACCGCCTCGGCCGACTCGGTCCGCGCCTACCTCAAGCAGATCGGCAAGGTCGCCCTCCTCAACGCCGAGGAGGAGGTCGACCTCGCCAAGCGCATCGAGGCCGGGCTCTACGCCTCCGAGCGGATGCGCCAGGTCGAGGAGGAGGGCCAGAAGCTCTCCCCGCAGATGCGCCGCGACCTCAACTGGATCATCCGCGACGGCGAGCGCGCCAAGAACCACCTGCTGGAGGCCAACCTCCGCCTCGTGGTCTCCCTCGCCAAGCGCTACACCGGCCGCGGCATGGCGTTCCTGGACCTCATCCAGGAGGGCAACCTCGGCCTGATCCGCGCCGTCGAGAAGTTCGACTACACCAAGGGCTACAAGTTCTCGACCTACGCCACCTGGTGGATCCGGCAGGCGATCACCCGCGCCATGGCCGACCAGGCCCGCACCATCCGCATCCCGGTGCACATGGTCGAGGTCATCAACAAGCTCGGCCGCATCCAGCGCGAGCTGCTCCAGGACCTGGGCCGCGAGCCCACCCCGGAGGAGCTGGCCAAGGAGATGGACATCACCCCGGACAAGGTGCTGGAGATCCAGCAGTACGCCCGGGAGCCCATCAGCCTCGACCAGACCATCGGCGACGAGGGCGACAGCCAGCTCGGTGACTTCATCGAGGACTCCGAGGCCGTCGTCGCCGTCGACGCGGTGAGCTTCACGCTCATGCAGGACCAGCTCACCAGCGTCCTGCAGACGCTGTCGGAGCGGGAGGCCGGCGTCGTCCGGCTGCGGTTCGGCCTCACCGACGGCCAGCCCCGCACTCTCGACGAGATCGGCCAGGTCTACGGGGTGACCCGCGAGCGGATCCGGCAGATCGAGTCGAAGACGATGTCGAAGCTGCGCCACCCGAGCCGCTCCCAGGTGCTGCGCGACTACCTCGACTGAGGAAGGACCTCCTCGCCCCCCGGCCCTCGCTCCGCTCGGGTCGGGCCCCTGCGAGGAGGCCGTTCCAGCGCGTCACCTGACGGCCGGCGCCCCGCACGGGGTGCCGGCCGTCGTCGCGTGTCCGGCGCGTTGCGGGATGGTCACGATCTCACCCGGCCGGGGCGACGGGGCGGTGTACCGCGGCAGCGGCCGGGTAGACCGCGTAGCGTGGGGGTCGTCGAGACAGCAGCGGACCCACGGCCGGCAACCCACCCGGCGCACAGGAACCACCAGCACCACCCCCATACGAACCGGCAACGCACCAGCGACGGTCCCTGCTGAACCCACCCGCCCCAGCGGCCACCGGCTCACCACCCACGGCGAGTCGACCGCGGTGACGGGAGGAACGGGAACACAGGGGTCCATCCTGGCGCTGTGCAGGAGGCCGATCCGCAGCCGCGGGTCCGTGCGGTAGAGAGCGAGTGATGACCCAGATGACCCAGACGCTGACGACGACCCCCGCCGCCGACGACCTGGTCGTGCCCTTCCACTGCGACCGGTGCGGCGCACTGGCCAAGGTGCGTGTCGTGCTCGCCAGCGGCAGCGACCTCGTGTTCTGCGGGCACCACGCCCGGGAGTACGACACCAAGCTCCGTGACATCGCCGTCGACATCATCGAGACGGACGGCGAGTAGCACTCCATGCCCTGACCGAGGCGCTATCGTCGCTGACCGCGATGATGCCCTCACCCGACGCCGCCGCCGGTGTCCCCGAGCCGCTCGATGCGGCCGGGGGCCCGGCGGCTCCGTCGTTCCCGGGGACCCCCGGTCGACGGCGACCCGAGGAACCCCCGATGCAGCAGCACCCCGCCCCCTCCTCTCCCCCGTCCGCGGACCCGGCGGCCCGCGACGGCGACCCGGGCGGCCTGTCCGACGAGACCCGCCCGGTCCCGCGCGACCGCGGGCCGGTCGGCCCCGACGCGCCGCCGCCGGCGCCCGTCCCGTCCGCGGCCACCGGGGACACGGCGGGCACCGGGGACACGGCGGGCACCGCGGACGCTGGAGACGCTGGGGACGCCGGGGACGCTGCGGGCCCCGGGGACGCTGAGCACCCTGCGGGCCCCGGGGACGCTGCGCGCCCTGGGGACAGCGGGGCTCCCGCTGCGGACGGGGCACCCGCCGCCGGCACCCCGGACACCGCGGCTGCCGATGACGGGGGCGTGAGCACCGACACGGCCGCCCGCACCGACGCCGGCGCCGGGTCCGCACCCGACCCCGTGCACGACACCGTCGCGCTGACCGGCGGCCCGGCCACGGAGGCCGCGCCCGCCACCCCGGCGGCCGCACCGACGGCCGTGCCTGCTGCCGTGCCTGCTGCCGTGCCTGCCGCCGTGCCTGCCGCCGTGCCCGCCCCGGACGCCTCCGACACCGTCACGCTCGGCGACCCGGTGCCGGCCGCCGTCCCGTCCGCCGGCTCCGGGCCCGTCGGTCCCGCCGGCCCGGGTGGTCCGGGTGGGCCCGCCGGCCCGGGTGGTCCCGCCGGTCCGGTCGCCGCGGCCCCCGCGCCCCGCCGCCCGCTGTGGCGGCGCCCGGCCGTGCTCGCGCCCGTCGGCCTGCTCGCCGTCCTCGGCGCCGCCTACGGCGTCGACCTGCTCGTCGCGGGCAGCGACGTCCCCCGCAACACCGTCGTCGCCGGCGTGGACATCGGCGGGCTCTCCCCCGCCGCCGCGGCGAGCACGCTGGAGGAGCAGCTGGCACCACGGGTCGCCGCCGACCACGTCGTCGTCGCCGACGACGTCGAGGCCACCCTCTCCCCCGCCGTGGCCGGCATCGCGCTCGACGTCGACGCGACCGTCGACGCCGCCGACGACCAGCCGCTGGCCCCGTGGACCCGGCTCGTCACCCTGTTCTCCGACCGCACCGTCGAGCCCGTCATCGACGGCGACGAGGGCGCCCTCGCCGCGCAGGTCGAGACGATCGCCACCCAGGTCGACCGGGCGCCGGTCGACGCCACGATCACCCTCGAGGGCACCACCCCGACGCTGGTCGAGCCGGCCGACGGCCGCACGCTGGACCGCGAGGGCAGCGCCGAGGCGATCACCGCAGCGCTGGCCGCCGGGGGCGACCCGGAGACCCCGATCGAGCTGCCGGTCGACGTCGAGCCGGTGCAGGTGGCCGCCGAGGAGGCGCAGCGCGTCCTCGACGACACCGTCACCCCTGCCCTCGCCGCCCCCGTCACGGTCAGCAGCCAGGACGGCGCGACGTCGGTGGAGATCCCGGTCGAGGCGATCGCGGCCTCGCTGACGTTCACCCCGCAGGAGAGCGGCGAGCTCGCCGTCGCCGTCGACCCCGCCGCCCTGCAGACGGCGATGGGCGAGGACTTCGCCGCCTTCGGCACGCCCGCCGAGGACGCCCGCTTCGAGGTCGACGGCGACGCGGTGCGCGTCGTCCCGTCGGTCGACGGCACCGGCGTCGACCCGGCCGCGCTGGCCGGGCAGCTGCTCGAGGTGCTGCCGCAGCCCGCCCCCCGGTCCGTCACCGTCCAGCTGGGACCGGTGCCGGCCGACCTGACCACCCAGGAGGCCGAGGCGCTCGGCATCCGCGAGGAGGTCAGCTCCTTCACCACCACGACGACGAACAACGCCAGCGGCACGAACATCCGCGTGGTGGCCGCGGAGGTCGACGGCGCGCTCGTGCTGCCGGGCGAGACCTTCAGCCTCAACGACTACACCGGGCCGCGCGGCACCGCCCAGGGCTACGTGCCGGCCAACGTCATCAGCGGCGGCGAGCTGTCGACCGCCGTCGGCGGCGGCATCAGCCAGTTCGCCACGACGATGTTCAACGCGGTCTTCTTCGGCGGCCTCGAGGACGTCTACCACAAGCCGCACAGCTTCTACATCAGCCGCTACCCGGCCGGCCGCGAGGCCACCGTGTACGAGGGCCAGATCGACCTGCAGTGGCGCAACGACACCGACACCGGGATCTTCGTCGACACCCAGTGGACGCCCGGCTCCTCGGGCGGGTCGATCACGGTGACCTTCTACGGGACCAAGCGCTACGAGATCGAGGCGATCGAGAGCGCCCGGTCGAACTTCCGCCAGCCCGCGGTGCAGGAGAAGGTCGACGACGGCGACTGCATCCCGCAGTCCGGCGTCCAGGGCTTCGACGTGTCGGTCACCCGGGTCTTCCGCGACCTGCAGACCGGGGCGGAGATCCGCCGCGAGCGGTTCGACACCACGTACCAGGCGGAGGCGGTCATCCGCTGCATCGCCCCGCCGCCGCCCGCCGAGCCCGCCCCGGCGCCCGACGCGGGCACCCCGCCGGCCCAGCCGACGTCCTGAGCACCCGCCCGACCGGGCGACTCCACGTCCGCTCCGGCGCCCGGCGACGGCGGGGCGGCACCGCGGACGTGCACACTGGCCGGGTGAGCACCGTGCGGGCCGGCGGGCCGTCCCGCACCGGCGGGGCGGCCGGCGAGGGCCCTCCCGTCGTCCCGGCCGTCGCCGCGGTCCCCGTGGACGGTCAGGGAGCACCCGGCGCCAGCCGCGCCGACCTGCCCGCGCCGGGCCGGCTCGACCACTGGCCGGCCGTCGTCCGCGTGCCGCTGCAGGTGCTCGGCCGCACGGTGGCCAAGGCGTGGAAGGACCGCATCCTCGGCCTCTCCGGCGAGGCGGCCTTCTGGCAGATCCTGTCGGTGCCGCCGCTGCTCATCGCGCTGCTGGGCTCGCTGGGCTACCTCGGCGGCTTCATCGGCGCGGACTCCGTGCAGACGATCGAGGACACGCTGGTCAACGCGTCCAGCGAGGTGGTCACCGCCGACGTCGTCGACCAGCTCGTGCGGCCCACCCTCAACGACATCCTGACGTCCGGGCGGCTCGACGTCGTCAGCCTGGGCTTCCTCATCACCCTGTGGGCCGGGTCGTCGGCGACGGCGACGTTCATGAACACGATCGTCATCGCCTACAGCCAGCGCGACGTCCGCGGGCCGATCGCCACCCGGCTCATGGCGCTGTGGCTGTTCGTCGTCGGCCTGGTGCTGGCGGTGCTCATGCTGCCGCTGCTCGTGCTCGGCCGCGGCCTGCTCGTGGCCCTGCTGCCGCAGGACTGGCGGGCCACCGCCACGGTGCTGGTCGACGCCGTCTACTGGCCGGTGGTCGTCGTCGGCCTGATCCTGGCGCTCACGAGCTTCTACCACGTGGTGCTGCCGCGGCGGCTCCCCTGGCACCGGCACCTGCCGGGCTCGCTGCTGGCCGTGGGGTTCTTCGTGGTGGCCGCGACGGTGCTGCGGCTCTACGTCTCCGACATCCTGGTCGCGGCACTGCCCTACGGCGCGCTCGCGACCCCGATCGCGGCACTGCTGTTCCTGTTCTTCTTCGGGATGGCCGTGCTGCTCGGCGCCGAGCTCAACGCGACCATCCAGGAGCGCTGGCCGGCCCAGCAGCGCCGGCACACCCGCCGGGCGCAGCGCCGGCGGGCGGCCGAGCTGGAGGCCGAGGCCAAGCGGCTCGGGCTCAGGTGACGTGCTGGAACGGCCCCCTCGCAGGGGCCCACCGCGAGCGTGCGAGCGGTGGGGGGCGAGGGGGTCCTTCTACTTGCGGAGCTGCTCGTAGACCTCCTTGCAGGCCGGGCACACCGGGCTGCCGGGCTTCGGGGACTTGGTGACCGGGAAGACCTCGCCGCACAGCGCCTCGACCATCGTCCCCATGACCGCGCTCTCGGCGATCTTGTTCTTGCGGACGTAGTGGAAGACCTCGTTGGCGTTGCCGGTGTCGCCCTCGCGGACGTCGGGCTTCTCGAGGAGGTCGGACTGGCTCACGGGCTGCTCCCAGGCTGGTGACGGGGGCCGCGGCCGGCCCGCCGGGAGGCGCGGCCGGGCGACGGTCGGTCGCCCTCCATGATGGCAGGGTGAGCGCCGAACCCCGTCATGCCGCCGCCCCCGCCCCCCTCGCCCTCTCCCCCGAGGTCGCCGAGGCGCTCGACTCCGGCGCACCCGTCGTCGCCCTGGAGAGCACGCTGCTCGCCCACGGCCTGCCGCGCCCCGACAACCGTGCCGCCGCCGACGAGGTGGAGGCCGCCGTCCGCGCCGGCGGGGCCGTGCCGGCGACGATCGCCGTCCTCGACGGCGTGCCGCACGTCGGCCTGACCGCCGAGCAGGTCGACCGGGTCTGCGCGGACCCCGACCTCGCCAAGCTGGGTGTGCGCGACCTGCCCGTCGCCGCCGCGCTGGGCCTCTCGGGCGCCACCACCGTCTCGAGCACCGCGCTGCTGGCCGCCGCGGCCGGCATCGGCGTGTTCGCCACCGGCGGGCTGGGCGGCGTGCACCGCCAGTCGGCCGAGACCTTCGACGAGTCCGCCGACTTGACCGCGCTGTCGCGCACCTCGCTGGCCGTCGTCTGCGCCGGCGTGAAGTCGATCCTCGACGTGCCGGCCACCCTGGAGCGGATGGAGAGCCTGTCGATCACGGTGGTCGGCTACGGGACGACGACGTTCCCCGGCTTCTACGTCGCCGACTCCGGATCGAGCGTCGACTGGTCGGTCGACACCCCCGAGCAGGCCGCGGCCGTGTTGGCCGCGCGCCGCGAGCTGACCCCCGGCGCGGTCGTCGTCGCCAACCCGCTTCCGGCCGACCAGCAGCTGGACACCGAGCTGCACGACCGCGTCATCGCCGGCGCGCTGGCCGCCGCGGAGGCCGCCGGGGTGCGCGGCAAGGCGGTGACCCCGTTCGTCCTCGACCACCTGCACCGGGAGAGCGGGGGCGCGACGCTGGAGGTCAACGTGCGGCTGGTGCTGCGCAACGCCGAGCTCGCCGGGCGGATCGCCGCCGCGCTGGCCGGGGCGGCCCGCTGAGCACCGGGCGGCCGGTGGTCGTCGTCGGCGACGTCGCCACCGACGTCGTCGCGGTGCTGTCCGGGGAGCCCGCGCCCGGCTCCGACCGGCCGGCGGCCATCCGCAGCCGCGGCGGCGGGGCCGGGGCCAACGTGGCGGTCCACCTGGCCGCGCTGGGGACGCCGGTGCTGCTGGCCGGGTGCGTCGGCGACGACCCGGCCGGCCTCTCGCTGGTGGCGGAGCTGACCGCCGCCGGCGTCGGCCTCGCGCTGCGCACGGTGCCGGGGGCGGCCACCGGCACGATCGTCAGCCTGGTCGAGCCGGGCGGGCAGCGCAGCATGCTGGCCGACCGCGGCGCCAACCTCGACCTGCGGCCCGGCGACGTCCCTGTGCCGGGTCCCGGCGGGCACCTGCACCTGTCGGGCTACACGCTGCTCGACGAGCGGCCGCGGGCGGCGGGGCTCGCGGCGCTGGCCGCCGCGCGGGCGGCCGGGTGCACGGTGTCGGTGGACCCCGCGTCGACCGGCCCGCTGACCGCCTACGGCGTCGACCGGTGGCTCGCGGACACCGCGGGCGCGGACCTGCTGCTGCCCAACGCCGACGAGGCGCGGCTGCTCACCGGCTGCGCCGACCCGGCCGACGCCGCCCGGGCGCTGGCGGCCGCGCACCCGGCGGTCGCGGTCACGCTGGGCGGCGACGGCGCGCTGTGGGCGGCCGGCGACGTGCTCGTGCACCGCCCGGCGCACCCGGCCGACGTCGTCGACACCACCGGCGCGGGCGACGCGTTCACCGCGGGGCTGCTCGCCGTGTGGCTGGCGGCACCCGGCGGCGACGCCGCCGCGGCGCTGGACGCGGGCCTGGCCCGCGCGGCCGGGGTGGTCGCGCGGGCGGGCGCCCGCTGAGGCTCAGCCGTCGATGACGCGGCCGCCCTCGATGACCCGGCGCTCCCGCGGCGGGGCCTCGAGGATGCGGTCGGGCCGCGGCGGCACGTAGCGGTGCGCGTCGAGCTTCTTCTTCGGCGGCCGGTCGTTGGCCATGACCACGGCGATCCACGGCAGGATCGTGCCGAGCACCGCGAAGATGATCATCAGCCAGACGGTCTGGTAGAAGACCGCGGCCAGCACGAGGCTGATGCCACGGACGGCCATGGTCAGCACGTACCGCTTCTTCCGGGCGGCGTGCTGATCGACCAGGCTGGGCTCGGCCTGGGTGATGAGCACCGGCTCGGCTCTGCGGGCTCGCGCGGACTGCTGGCTCGAGGCCACGTGCACCCATCCCTCCGTGGATCGGGGACAGAGACGGCACGGTGTCGCCTGCGCTTGGGGCCGGTTGCCCGCCATCCGGTGGTGAGCAATCCGGCATCTCCCGGTCCGACTCCCATCGTGCCACCGTCCGGGGACCCGTGCAGGGGTCCCCGCGGACGATCCGGTCCCGGTGGGCTCAGCGGCCGGCGGCGGCCTTCGCGGCCTTCTTCGCCTCCTGCTTGGCGGCCCGGACCTCGGCCAGCGACTCCGGCCCGGTGATGTCGGCGACCGACCGGCGGGAGCCCTCCTCGCCGTAGGAGCCGGCCGCCTCGCGCCACCCGGGCGGGGTGACGCCGTACTGCTTGCCGAGCAGCGCGACGAGGATCTTCGCCTTCTGCGCGCCGAAGCCCGGCAGCTCGCCGATGCGGCGCAGCAGGGTCGCGCCGTCGGGGGCGTCGGACCAGAGCGCGTCGGCGCGGCCGTCGTAGCGCTCGACGAGCAGCCGGCACACCGCCTGCGCCCGCTGGGCCATCGAGCCCGGGTACCGGTGCACGGCCGGCGGCCCCTGGAACCACGCGAGCAGCGCGTCGGGGTCGGCGCCGGCGATCGCGGCGGCGTCCAGCCCGTCGACGCCCATCCGGTCGGCGAGCAGCCGCGGCCCGGCGAAGGCGCGCTCCATCGGGAACTGCTGGTCGAAGAGCATGCCGAGCAGCAGCGCGAGCGGGTCGCGGCCGAGCAGCTCGTCGGCGGCGGGGTCCTGGGTCAGGCGGAGGGTCGGCACGCCGGCGATCCTGCCGCAGCCCGCTGCGGAGCGGTCGCCCACCGGCCCGGGCCGCCGGTCCGCGGCGTCGCCCGCGGCCTAGCGTGGCGGCATGACGACGGCCGAGACGACGGAGCCCGTGCCCTGGTCCGCCGGGGCGTGGACCGCCCCGCCGGTCGCCGTGTCGGAAGAGGGGGCGGCCCTGCACGTCACCGCGGCCGAGGGCAGCGACGCCTGGCGGCACACCTCCTACGGCTTCGTGCACGACGACGCGCACGCGCTGCTCGCACCCCTGCCCGACCCGGGCGCCGTCGAGGTCTCCTTCGACGCGGACTTCGGCGAGCAGTTCGACCAGGCGGGGCTCGTGCTGCGGGCGGGCGCGGAGACGTGGCTCAAGGCCGGCGTCGAGGTCTCCGACGGCGCGCTCCAGGCCGGCGCCGTCGTCACCCTGGGCCGGTCCGACTGGTCGGTGGCGCCGGTGCCGGAGTGGGCCGGGCGCCGGGTGACCGTCCGCGCGAGCCGTGCGGGGGACGCGGTGACCGTGCGCGCGCGGGTCGACGACGAGCCGTTCCGCCTGCTCCGCGTCGCGCCCTTCCCGGAGGGCGTGCCGGTCGCGGCCGGCCCCTACTGCTGCGCGCCGACGCGGGCCGGCCTGGTCGTCCGCTTCCGCCGGTGGGCCACCGGACCGGCCGACGCCGCCCTCCACTGACGCCGGCCGGAGAGGCCGCCCGTGGAGGTCCTCCGGGACCCGTCCGTGCAGGTCAGGGCAGCCTCAGCTTGCTGGCGGGCGCCTGCGGGAGGTGTCACCCTGAGGCCATGACGACGATGCAGGAACTGCCCCAGGTCCAGGACTGTTCGGTCTCGAGCTGCTCCTACAACGCGGAGTCGAGCTGCCACGCCGGTGCCATCACCATCGGCGGCGACCACGCGCACTGCGGCACCTTCGTGGAGATCTCCTTCCGGGGCGGCCTCGACCGCACCGGCCTCGTCGGCGCGTGCCACCGCGCCGACTGCAAGCACAACCAGCAGCTCGAGTGCTCGGCCCCCGGCGTGCGCGTCGGTGCCGGCGCCGACGCCGCCGACTGCCTGACCTACGAGGCCAGGTAGTCCAGAGCGCTGCCCGGGCCCTCCACGGGCTCGAGCGACAGACCGCCGTCGGCGCCGGACCGCAGTGCGCCGTCGGCGAAGGAGAGCGCGGCCACCGGGTCGGCGTCGTCCACGAGGACGGCCCGCCCGGGGCCCGCGACGCCGCGCAGCGCGCTCAGCACGCTGCGCCGGTCGGCCGCGGACAGACCGTCGGTGAGGCGGTCGACCAGGACGATCGCGGCGCGTCCGTCGCGGGCCTCCGCCACGGACGCCAGCCGTGGGGCGACGCCCTCGTCCCGCGACGACGACAGCCGCTGCACGCCGACGGAACCGTGCCCGCCGGCGCAGCGCCCCGTGCCCTCGTCGAGTGCCCCCATGACGTGCCGGCGGGCGCGCTCGGCACCCATCAGCACGGTCACCTGACCGAGCGGCAGTCGCAGCCCCACGGACCCTCCCCGGGATCGAGATAGGCGAGCCTAACCTTCCCGGGTCGCAGGCGTCCAGGAGAGCCGCGGCGGCCCGCCCGCGCGCGGGCGCGCAGGATGGCCCGGTGCGCGCGGTGGTGAGCAGGGTGGCGTCGGCCTCGGTGACCGTCGACGGCGCCGTCGTCGGGGAGATCGGCGCGGGCCTGCTGGCACTCGTCGGCGCAGGCCGGGACGACGACGCGGCCCGCGCGCGGGCGCTGGGCCGGAAGGTCTCCGAGCTGCGGGTGTTCCCCACCGGCGACGGCGAGCGCTCGGCCGGCAACCTCGGGCTGCCCGTGCTCGTGGTGAGCCAGTTCACGCTCTACGCCGACACGCGCAAGGGGCGCCGCCCGTCGTGGCAGGACGCCGCGCCCGGCGAGGTCGCGGAGCCGCTGGTCGAGGAGGTCGTCGCGGAGCTGCGACGGCGCGGACACGCCGTCGCGACCGGGGTGTTCGGAGCCCGGATGCTCGTGTCGTCGGTCAACGAGGGCCCGATGACCTTGCTGCTGGAGGTCTGATCCGGCGACCGGCCGGGTACGGATGGTGACCGAACACACGGCCTGTGGGTTCGCTGTGAACCGGGGGCCTGTGGAACACCAGGCCCCGTGGCGACCGTTGAACGGGGCGTAACACAACGGACCACAACGGACGAACAGCGGGTTCCCGCCCGGACAGCGGGGGCCCACCCCCCAGACGCGGGTGCCGCCGCCGGCCACGAGGGCCGCCGGATGCATCCGAACCACAGGCAAGGACGAAGACATCCCGTGACGCTCCTCCAGTCTTCCCCCAGTGACGCCCTCGAGGTCCGCTCGCCGCGCCGCGAGCCGGACACCAGTGGACTGGTGTCGACCGACCTGGTGCGCGTGTACCTCAACACCATCGGCAAGACCGCCCTGCTGACCGCCGAGCAGGAGGTCGAGCTCGCTAAGCGGATCGAGGCCGGCCTCTACGCCGACCGGCTGCTCACCGAGCGGCAGCTCACCCCCGCCCTGCAGCGCGACTACAAGGCCCTGGCCGTCGACGGCAAGGCCGCCAAGCGGCACCTGCTCGAGGCCAACCTGCGCCTGGTCGTCTCGGTGGCCAAGCGCTACACCGGCCACGGCATGACGTTCCTGGACCTCATCCAGGAGGGCAACGTCGGCCTCATCCGTGCCGTCGAGAAGTTCGACTACACCAAGGGCTTCAAGTTCTCGACCTACGCGACGTGGTGGATCCGCCAGGCGATCACCCGCGCGATGGCCGACTCCGGCCGCACCATCCGGCTGCCCGTGCACCTGGCCGAGCAGGTCAACAAGGTCGTGCGGACCCGCCGGCGGGTGCACCAGGAGCTCGAGCGGGAGCCCACCGCCGAGGAGCTCGGCCTCGAGCTCGACATGACGCCCGAGCGGGTCACCGAGCTGCTCGAGTACAGCCGCGACCTGGTCTCCCTCGACCAGACCGTCGGTGCCGACGAGGAGTCCCGCCTCGGTGACTTCATCGAGGACGCCGACGCCGCGGTGGCCGAGGACGCGGTGGCCTTCCAGATGATGAAGGGCGACGTGCGCACCGTCCTCTCCACGCTGGAGGACCGCGAGCGCGACGTGGTCGTGCTGCGCTTCGGCCTCGACGGCGGCCAGCCGCGCACGCTCGAGCAGATCGGCAAGCAGTTCGGCCTGTCCCGCGAGCGGGTCCGCCAGATCGAGCGCGAGACGATGGCCAAGCTGCGCGACCCGCAGCGCGCCGACGCCCTGCGCGACTACCTGGCCTGAGCGACACCACCGAGAGCCGGCTCCCCACGCGGGGAGCCGGCTCTCGGCGTTGACAGGGCCGGGCGCCCGGGCCAGGCTGCTCCTCAACCGTACGGTTGAGGAGGCTGGTCATGGCGGACACGGCGGAGCGGTGGGCAAGGCTCGCGGACGACCTCGGCCGCAGGGTCGACGGCGTCCCGCCCGGCCGCTGGGACGACCCGGCGCCGTGCGAGGGCTGGGTGGCCCGCGACGTCGTCCGGCACCTCGTGGAGTGGATGCCCGCCCTGTACCTGCCCGCCGTCGGCCTGCCGGTGCCCGCGCTCCCCTCGGCCGACGACGACCCGGCCGGCGCGTGGCACGGGGCCGACGCCGCGATCCGGGCCCTGCTCGCCGACCCCGACCTCGCCGGGCGGCCGACCAGCACCCGCGCCGGGGAGATGACGCTCGAGGAGCTCATCGCGATGACGGGGCTCATGGACCTGCTGGTGCACACCTGGGACCTCGCCCGCGCGACCGGCCAGGACGAGACGGTCGACGCCGCGGAGGCCTCGGCGTTCCTCGCGGGCATCGAGCCGTGGGACGCCGCCCTGCGCAGCAGCGGGCACTACGGCCCGCGGGTGCCCGTGTCCGACGACGCCGACGACACGGCGAAGCTGCTCGCCTTCACCGGCCGCCAGCCCTGACGGCGCCCCCCACGCCATAACGCCCGCGGCCGCACCGATGAGTTCCGGAGCCGGCGGCGGTCTGCCCGCCGTCGACCTCCGGGAGGAACAGTGAGCCAGCTGGTGCGGGTGCAGAACTTCACCGTCTCGCGGGACGGGTACGGCGCGGGCGAGGGGCAGAGCCTGGAGCGCCCGTTCGGGCACGCCGACCCCGGCGTGCTGATGTCCTGGGCGCTGGCCACCGCGAGCTTCTCGCTGCGCAGCGACGAGGGCGGCAGCCGTGGCCTGGACGACCACTTCATCCGCGACTTCTCGCACGGCATCGGCGCCGAGATCATGGGCCGCAACAAGTTCTCGCCGCACCGCGGCCCGTGGCAGGACCTCGAGTGGCAGGGCTGGTGGGGCGACGAGCCGCCCTTCCACACGCCGGTGTTCGTGATGACCCACCACGAGCGGCCGTCGTTCACGCTGTCGGACACGACGTTCCACTTCGTCGACGGCGACCCGGCCACGGTGCTGGAGAAGGCGCGCGCGGCGGCCGGCGGCCTCGACGTCCGGCTCGGCGGCGGTGCCTCGGTGATCCGGCAGTTCCTCGACGCCGACCTCGTCGACACGATGCACGTCGCCGTGGCGCCGCTCGAGCTCGGCGGCGGCTCCCGGCTGTGGACCTCCCCCGACGAACTGCTCGACCGCTTCCACCGCGACGTCGTGCCGAGCCCGAGCGGCGTCGTCCACCACCTCTTCTGGCGGAGGTGACCCCCAGGGACCTCAGCCGGCCGGAGGCCGACGATCGACTCAGTCGCGCATGCGGCGGGGGCCGGGCTCGACGCGGGCGGTCGGCGGGCCGACGCGCACGGTGCCGCCGGCGACGACCAGTGACCGGCCGCCGTGCCAGGGGTTGGCCGGCCCGGCGATCACCGGCGACAGCGTCAGACCCAGCACCTCGGGCAGGTCGTCGGCCAGCCGGGCCACCCGCAGCAGCAGGTCCTCCAGCGCGGCGACGTCGACCGGCTCCGCGCCGCGCCAGCCGTCGAGCAGCGGCCACGCCCGTGGCGCGCGGACCAGCTCGGCGGCGTCGAGGTCGGTGAGCGGCAGGGTGCGGTAGGCGCGGTCGCCGAGCAGCTCCGTGGCCACGCCGCCGAGACCGAAGCTGACCAGGGCGCCGAACGACGGGTCGTCGACGATCTCCACCACCGTGGCCACCCCGGGGGCGGCCATCTCCTGCACGATCACCGGGTCGCCGGCGGGGATGGCGTCGAACGCGGCCCGCACGGCGGCGGCGTCGCCGAGGTCGAGGCGCACCCCGCCGAGGTCGGTGCGGTGCCGCAACCACGGCGCCGTCGACTTGAGCACCACCGGGTAGCCGATCGCGTCGGCGGCGGCCGCCGCCTCGTCCGCGGTCGTGGCGGTGCGGGTACCCAGCAGCGGCACCCCGTAGGCGGCCAGCAGCGCGAGCACCTCGTCGTCGGTGAGCGGGCGCCCGCCCGGCGACTCGGCGAGCGCGCCGCGCACCACCGAGCGCGCCCGGTCGACGTCGACCTCGGGCAGGTCGGGCACCGTGCCCACCGGGCGGCGCCGCCAGCGGGCGTACTCGGCGACGCGGGCCAGGGCGATGACCGCCCGCTCGGGCGTCGCGTAGGACGGCACCGAGCCGCGGGCGGGCATGCCGTCGGCGTCGGGGACGGTGAGCTCGGGGAGCAGGCCCTCGGCGGAGAGGAAGGTGCCGAGCACCGGCTTGTCCGAGCCGAGGGAGACCTCGCGCAGCGCCCGGCCGTAGGCCTCCGGCGACGTGCGCACCAGCGGCGGGAGGAACACCGCGACGACCGCGTCGACCCCGTCGTCGTCGACGGCCTCCTGCAGGGCGGCGCGGAACGCCTCGGGGCTGCCCGCGGTGCCGATGTCGACCGGCGCCTCGTGGGCGAGCGCCAGCCCCTGGTCGAGGACGGCGTCGGCCACGAGCACGCCCAGGGCGGTGGAGTTGCCGACGACGGCGACCCGGTCGCCGGGCGGCAGCGGCTGGTGGGCCAGCAGCATGCCGACCTCGAACAGCTGGGCGACGGTCTCCACGCGGATGACGCCGGCCGAGGCGAACAGGGCGGCCACCGACTGCTCGGGCACCGACACGGACGTGCCGGCCAGGCCCGGCGTCAGCCCGCCGTGCCGGCCGCTCTTCACCGCGACCACCGGCTTGGTGCGGCCGACGCTGCGCGCGAGCCGGGCGAACTTGCGCGGGTTGCCGAAGCTCTCCAGGTGCAGCAGCACCACCTCGGTGCCGGGGTCGGTGGCCCAGTACTGCAGCAGGTCGTTGCCGCTGACGTCGGCGCGGTTGCCCGCCGAGATGAAGCTGGACAGGCCGATGTTGCGGCTGCGCGCCCGCTCGAGCAGGGCCACGCCGAGCGCGCCGGACTGGGCGAAGAACCCGACCCGGCCGCGGCCGGGCACCTGCGGGGCGAGGCTCGCGTCGAGCCGGATCGCCGGGTCGGTGTTGACGATGCCCAGGCAGTTGGGGCCGACGACGCGCATGCCCGAGGCCCGCGCCGCGGCCACCAGCGCCCGCTCGGCCGCCCGCCCCTCGGGCCCGGTCTCGCCGAACCCGCCGGAGATGACCACCAGCCCGCGGACCCGCTTGCGCCGGCAGGCCTCGACCACGCCCGCGACCTCGTCGGCGGGGACGGCGACGACGGCGAGGTCGACGTCGCCGGGGATGGCCTCGATGGACGCGTAGGCCGGGACGCCGCGGACGTGCCGGGCGTTCGGGTTGACCGGGTAGACCGGCCCGTCGAAGCGGTAGTCGAGCAGGTTGCGCAGGACGAGGTTGCCGATCTTGGCCTCGTCGTTGCTGGCGCCCACGACCGCGACCGACCGCGGCGTGAGCAGCCGGGCGATCGAGCGGGACTCGCTGCGCTGCTCACGCTCGTAGGCCACCGCGAGCGAGGTCTCGGTGGGCGCGATCGGGAAGGTCAGGTGCACGACGCCGTCCTCGTAGGAGCGGCGGGGCTGGTAGCCGGCGTCGAGGAAGACCCGCACCATCCGGCTGTTCTGCGCGAGCACCTCGGCGACGAAGGTGGTGATCCCGCGCTCGCGGGCGGCGGCGGCCAGGTGCTCGAGCAGCACCGACCCGAGCCCGCGGCCCTGGTGGGCGTCCTCGATGAGGAAGGCGACCTCGGCCTCGGTGGTGCCCGGGTACCGGTCGTAGCGGCCGACGCCGACGAGCGCGTCGCCGAGCAGCAGGACGAAGGCCACCCGGTCGACGTGGTCGACGTGGGTGAAGCGGTGCAGGTCCTTCTCCGACAGCCGCTTCATCGGCCCGAAGAACCGGTAGTAGCGGGTCTGGTCGGAGCTGCGGTCCATCAGCCCGGTCAACCCCTCGGCGTCCTCCGGGCAGATCGGGCGCAGGTGCACCGTGCCGCCGTCGGCGGCGATGATGTCGGCCTCCCAGTGCGCCGGCGGCTTCGGCGCGGCGTCGGAACGGTCCGGGGGCGGCCCCGGCGCAGGGTCCCGCTGCGTGCCTGCGAGGAGCGGGGGGCGGCGGGGTCCTTCGTCAGTCACGGGGGTCGTCCGGGTCGAGGCCGAACAGCGGGTAGGACGCCTTGCGGCTGCGGGCGATGGCGCGGTCGACGCGGGATTCGGTGAACGGGTCCCAGGCGGAGAAGCCGGTGTAGCCGCCCTCGGTCATGTGCGTGGGCGGCCGGGCGCGCAGCCCGCGGGCGACGACGTCGTCGCGCCAGGACTGCGGGATCGCCGTGACCGGGTCCAGCCGCTCCCCCGCCGCCTCCGCGAGCAGGTGCGTCCAGGCCCGCGGCACGCAGCGCACCAGCCCGTAGCCGCCCCCGCCGAGGGCGATCCAGCGGCCGTCGCAGAGCTCGTGGGCGAGGTCGTGCACGGCCCGGTAGCTGGCGCGCTGGCCGTCGACGGTGAGCGCGAGGTCGGCGAGCGGGTCCTCGTGGTGGGCGTCGCAGCCGCACTGGGTGACCAGGATCTGCGGCGCGAAGGCGCGCAGCGCCCCCGGGACGACGGCGTGGAAGGCGCGCAGCCAGGAGGAGTCGTCGGTGCCGTTGGGGACCGCGATGTTCACCGCACTGCCCAGGGCCTTGTCGGGGTCGCCGGTCTCCTCGGGGTAGCCGGTGCCCGGCCAGAGGGTGAGCGGGGTCTGGTGGATGCTCACCGTCAGCACCCGCGGGTCGTCGTAGAACGCCGCCTGGACGCCGTCGCCGTGGTGCACGTCCAGGTCGACGTAGGCGATCCGCTCGTAGCCCTGGCCGAGCAGCCAGGCGATGGCGATCGCGGCGTCGTTGAAGACGCAGAAGCCCGACGCCCGGTCGCGCATGGCGTGGTGCAGGCCGCCGGCGATGTTGACCGCGTGCTGCGCCCGGCCGCTGTGCACGAGCTCCGCGGCCTGCACGCTGCCGCCGGTGATGAGCGCCGCGGCCTCGTACATGCCCTCGAAGACGGGGTTGTCGGTGGTGCCCAGGCCGTAGCGCTCGTCGGGGTCGGTGGGCGCGCGCCGCACCGCCTCGAGGAAGTCGGCGTCGTGGACCAGGGTGAGCAGGTCCTCCCCCGCGGGCTGCGGCCGCACCACCTCCACCCGCGGGGTGGAGAGCACGCCGAGGCCGTCGGCCAGGCGCATGGTCAGGTCCAGCCGCACCGGGTGCAGCGGGTGGTCGCCGCCCATGGTGTAGCCGAGCAGCGCGTCGTCCCAGACGACGGCCACCGAGTCGCTCACGGGCCCTCCTGTCGACGTCGGGACCCGCCGCCGGGACGCCGTCGTCCCGGGGTCGTCCCCGGTCCGGACGCTACCGCCGGTGCCTGGCGGCCGCGCTCCCCGTGCCTCCCCCGCGGCCCCGGGTGTGGGACCGGCCGCCTCCGCCGTGACCTGCGCCGCGTCGCCCGCGGCACCACCGCGGAGGACCCGGGCGGGGTGGCACGGGGCCCGTAGGATCGGCACCGACACGGAGGAGTGCCTGTGAACGACCTCATCGACACCACGGAGATGTACCTCCGCACGATCTTCGAGCTGGAGGAGGAGGGGATCGTCCCGCTGCGGGCCCGCATCGCCGAGCGCCTCCACCAGAGCGGACCCACGGTCAGCCAGACGGTCGCGCGCATGGAGCGCGACGGGCTGCTCACCGTGGAGGGCGACCGCCACCTGCAGCTCTCGGAGACCGGGCGGGCGCTGGCCACCGCGGTCATGCGCAAGCACCGGCTGGCCGAGTGCCTGCTCGTCGACGTCATCGGCCTGGACTACGCCGACGTCCACGAGGAGGCCTGCCGCTGGGAGCACGTCATGAGCGAGGCGGTGGAGCGCAAGCTGCTCAGCCTGCTCGGCAACCCGACGGTCTCGCCCTTCGGCAACCCGATCCCCGGCCTCGACGCGCTGGGCGGGGAGACCTCCGCCGTGCTCGACGCCCTCACGCTGCTGTCCACGACGGCCACGGCCGACGGCCGCCGGGTGACCATCCGGCGGATCAGCGAGCAGCTGCAGGAGGACGGCGAGATGCTGCGCCGGCTGGCCGACCTGGGCGTACGCCCCGGCGCCACGGTGGTCGCCCGCTCGGCGAACGGAACGGTCACCGTCGACGACCACCCGCTGCCGCACGGCGTCGCGCAGCACCTGTTCGTCGCCGCGCTCGACGAGGACCTGACCCCGGCGGAGGCCGCGGCCCAGCTCTGAGGCCCGCCCAGCCCGCTCCCGGCGCCCGGTCCCTCCGCTCCGGCGGAGGGGCCGGGCGCTGCTCGTTACGGTGGGGCACCGCGTCCGCCAGCGTCCGCGACCACCCCCGCGAGGAGCCCCGGTGAGCCAGCCCGAACCCCCGACCGACGAGCCCGGCGCCACCGCGGAGCCCCAGCCCGCGACCCCGTTCGAGCGGCTCGCCGACTTCATGGCGATCCCGCGGGTCGGCGGCCTGGCCCTGTCGGCCGACGGCACCCGCCTCGCGGTGTCGGTGCAGACCCTGGACCCGGAGCGGAAGAAGTGGCAGTCGGCGCTGTGGGAGGTCGACCCGGCCGGGCAGCGCGCCCCGCGGCGGCTGACCCGCAGCGCGCCCGGGGAGTCCGCGCCCGCCTTCGCGCCCGACGGCACGCTGCTGTTCGTCTCCGCCCGCCCCGACCCCGCCGCCGGCCCGGACGCCGGTGACCCGAAGCCGGCGCTGTGGGCGCTGCCCCCCGGCGGCGGGGAGGCCCGCCCGGTGGTGACCCGGCCCGGCGGCGTGAGCGGGTTCGCCGTCGCCGCCGACAGCGGCGACGTCGTCGTCCTGTCCTCCACCTCGCCCGGGGCCGCGGACGCGGAGGACGACGAGGCCCGGCGCAAGGCCCGGCGCGACGCCGGGGTGTCGGCGATCCTGCACGACACCTACCCGGTGCGGTACTGGGACGCCGACCTCGGCCCGGCCGCGCCGCACCTGTTCTGGGCCGGCGCGCTGCCGGCGGAGGACGCCGCCGGCGAGACGCCCGCGCCGGTCGAGCTGCGCGACCTGACGCCCGACGCCGCCCCGCCGATCGGCGCCGGCGAGTCGGTGACCCTGTCCCCCGACGGGACGCTGGCGCTCCGGCACGAGCAGGTGCCCGACGGCCCGGCCGGCCGGCGCACCCGCCTGGTGGCCGTCGACACCGCCACCGGGGAGAGCCGGGTGCTGGTCGACGACCCGCTCGCCGACGTCTACTCCGGCGCCTTCTCCCCCGACGGCACCAGCGTGGTCTGCGTGCGCGAGTCGCTGACCACCTACGCCGAGCCGCCGGACTACACGCTGCTCCTCGTCGAGGCCGCCACCGGCTCGGCACGCGAGCTGACCGGGGGCTTCGACCGCTGGCCCAGCGCACCGCAGTTCGCCGCCGACGGCTCCGCCGTCTACTTCCTCGCCGACGACGACGGCCGGCACGCGCTGTTCCGCGTCGAGGTCGGCGGGGGCGCCCCGGTGCGGCTGACCACCGACGGCGCCTACAGCGACCTGCAGGTGGCCCGCGACGGCAGCGCCCTCTACGCGCTGCGCTCGGCCTACGACGAGCCGCCGGTGCCCGTGCGCCTGGACTCCGTGGCGACCGGACAGCACCCCGACCCGCTGCCCGCCCCGGGCGCCGTCGGCCCGCTGCCGGGCACCCTGACCGAGGTCCGCACCACCGCCGCCGACGGGGCCGAGGTCCAGTCCTGGCTGGTGCTCCCCGAGGGTGCCTCCGCCGAGGACCCGGCGCCGCTGCTGCTGTGGATCCACGGCGGCCCGCTGATGAGCTGGAACTCGTGGTCATGGCGCTGGTGCCCGTGGGTGCTCGCCGCCCGCGGCTACGCCGTGCTGCTGCCGAACCCGGCGCTGTCGCAGGGCTTCGGCCAGGACTTCGTCCGCCGCGGCTGGGGCGAGTGGGGCGGCGCGCCCTACACCGACCTCATGGCCGCGGTGGACGCCGCGCTCGAGCGCCCGGACCTCGACGCCGACCGCACCGCGGCGATGGGCGGCTCGTTCGGCGGCTACATGGCCAACTGGGTGGCCACCCAGACCGACCGGTTCCGGGCGATCGTCACCCACGCGAGTCTGTGGGACCTCGACAGCTTCGTGGGCACCACCGACGCCGCCTACTACTGGGAGCGGGAGTGGGGCGACCCGCTGGCGACCCCGAAGCGCTACGAGCAGAACTCGCCGCACCGCTTCGCCGACGCCATCCGGACGCCGGTGCTCGTCATCCACGGCGACAAGGACTACCGCGTGCCGATCGGCGAGGGGCTGCGCCTCTGGTACGACCTGCAGAAGCGCGGCGTGCCCTCGCGGTTCCTGTACTTCCCCGACGAGAACCACTGGGTGCTCACCCCCGGCAACGCGACGGTCTGGTACGAGACGGTGATCGCCTTCCTCGCCGAGCACGTCCTCGGCGAGGAGTGGCGCCGGCCCGAGCTGGTCTGATCCGGCTCAGCGGCGGGCGGCGACCGTCCGGCCGATCAGCGCCCGTAGGTCGGCCGGCGGGAGGCACTTGTCGAGTCCCTCGGCGAGGAGCTGGGGCAGGTGCGCGTCCGGGTCGGCTGAGATCGCCCGCTCCAGCGCCACGTTGGCCATCGCGCCGTCGCCGCGCAGCCAGGCGCTGACGGCCAGCAGCGTGGCCGGGGCGCCGTCGAGCGGCACGGGCGCGCGGCGGGTGCACTCGGTCCACAGCACCTCGGCGGCCGCGGCGTCGTCGCCGAGCGCGAGGGCCAGCGCCCGGTCGCGGACGTCGGGGAGGGTGAGCGCCCACAGCACGGCGGCCACCTGCGCGTCGGGCAGCCGGGTGCCGGCGGTGTCGGGTCCGGGCCGGCAGGCGGCCGCCGCCCCGGCGACGGCGGCGTCGCCCTCCGCGGCGACCGCGGCGATGCCCCGGGCGCGCAGCCGCTGCGCGTGCGCTCGCCCGGCGCTCAGGCAGGCGTCGGCCATGGCCGCGGCGGCGGGGCCGTCGGGGGCGGCGATCCGGGCGGCCAGGGCGGCGCGGTCGGCGGCGAGCACCGCGCCGCCGGCGACCGCGGCCGCGGCGAGCGGGCTGTCGCCGTCGGGGACCGGGGTGCCGGCGCCCGGCGCGCAGCAGGGGTACGGGCAGTCGTAGTCCCACCACCGGCCGCCGCGGACCAGCAGCGCCTCGCGCACGGGCACGTCGCGCGCGTCGAGGGCGAGCACCACCTCGTGCACGACGTCGCGGTGCGGCAGCTCGGGCCATGCCTCGAGGGAGCCGTCGTCCGCGGGCGGGACGGGCAGCGCGCCGACGTCGGGGGTCTCGGACACGACGGCGAGCAGCACCGCGGCGGGGTCGTCGGTGACCACCTTGGTGGCCAGGGTGCGGGCCAGGGACGCCGCGGCGTAGGGCGGCGGGAGGTCGGCGCGCACGGTCAGGCCGACGCGGCTGCCGCCGGGCCCGCGGAGGCTGACCAGCACGAGCGACTCGGCGGGGCGGAAGCCCAGCAGGTGCGGGAGGGCCGCGGCGACCTCACCGGTGTCGCCGAGCCGGATGACGGGGATCGGGGGTTCGTCCACCCGGCCGACCCTGGGGCGCGGGCAGTGCACGCGGGCCCGGCCCGGCCGAGCTGTGGACCGGGCGGCCCCTGTGGACGGCCCGGCCGCGGACCGTCAGTCCAGGGCGTCGGCCTGGACCCGGAAGGCCTCCTCGAGCAGGCCCGCGAAGCCGGCCTGGTCGAGGGGCCCGCCGGCGACGCTCGTGCTCACCAGCACCAGGGCCCGCTCGCCGTCCTGGGCCGCCCCGATCAGCGCGGGGACGGTGATCTGCTGGCCGTCCGGGCCGGCGACGGTCGTCGTGACGGAGAAGCCGGCGGCGCCGTCGCCGAGGTCGGGCACGTCGAGCGCGGCGTACTGCACGGAGACCGTGCCGATCTGCGGCGACGTCGCCTGGATCGCCTCGCAGCCCGCGGGCGGCCCCTGGAAGCCGGACAGCGCGTCCGCGGCCGGGCCGCCGGTCACCAGCGCCTCCACCGTGGTCGTCGTGCCGACTGTGGCGACCTGCGCGGCGACGTCGTCGTAGGCGTCGAAGGACGGCTGGCTCTGCTGGAACGCCTCGGCGCACTCCGGCGGGGTCACCTGCAGCCCCTCCAGGGATCCCGCCGACAGGGCGGCGCCCTGCTCGAGCTCCTCCTGCCCGACCGGGACGACCTGCGCGCCCGGGCCGAACGCCTCGGCCGGCAGCAGGCCCGCGGCGAGGTCGGCGCCGCCCGGGTCGGAGGAGCCCGCCGACCCGGACGACGAGGGCGCCGAGGAGGACGGCGACGCGGACGACGAGGGGCCTGCGCCCGAGGCCGGTGACGCGGTGCCCGCGACGTCCTGCCCCCCGCACCCGGCCAGCAGCAGGGCGGTGAGGGCGGCTCCGGCGAGGACGGGACGACGGCGTGCGCGCATGGGCCGGACGCTAACCGCGGCCCGGCAGACGCGCAGGTCACCCCGCCCGTACGGGTCAGACCTCGTACTGGACGGCGCTGCGCGCGGCGAGGAACGGGCGGACGTGCTCGGCGATGACCTCGAGGTGCACCGGGTCGGTCGCGTAGCGGCGGAACGCCTCGGCGTCGGGGAAGTCGGCGACGAGGATCGTCTGCGCGTTGCCCTCGACCAGGCCGGCGTCGGGCGCGACGGTGAAGGCCAGCGACCCCGGCACCTGCTCGGGCAGGCGGCGCAGGGCGGCGACGGTCCGCGCGCGCCGGTCGGCGTCGGCGGCGTCGGACCAGGTGAAGTGCACGACGTGTCGGATCACGGGGCCCACCCTGTCAGGCGGCCGGACGGTACGGGGTCGGTAGTGTCCGGCGCATGGGACGACGGCTGCGGATCGCACTGCTGTCGTACCGGAGCAAGCCGCACAGCGGCGGTCAGGGCATCTACGTCCGGGCGCTGTCCCGCGAGCTCACCGCGCTCGGCCACGCCGTCGACGTGTGGAGCGGGCAGCCCTATCCCGAGCTCGACGACGGCGTCCCGCTGGTCCGGCTGCCGAGCCTGGACCTCTACCGCGAGCCCGACCCGTTCCGCACGCCGCGGCCCTCGGAGTTCCGCGACTGGATCGACGTCGCCGAGTTCGCCGCGATGTGCACCGCCGGCTTCCCCGAGCCGCTCACCTTCTCCCTGCGGGCCGCCCGCGCGCTGCTCCCCCGCGCCGCCGACTACGACGTCGTCCACGACAACCAGTCGCTGGGCTACGGGCTGCTGCGGCTGGTGGGGGCAGGCGTCCCGACCGTGGCCACCGTGCACCACCCGGTGGCCATCGACCGGCAGCTCGACCTCGCCGCCGCGCCCACCCTGCGCCGCCGGCTGACGCTCACCCGCTGGTACGGGTTCACCGCGATGCAGGCCCGGGTCGCGCCGCGGCTCGACGCGGTCACCACCGTGTCGGAGAGCTCGCGCCGCGACATCGAGACGCACCTGCACGTCCCGGCCGCCGGCATCGAGGTGGTCCCGGTCGGCATCGATCCCGACGTCTTCACCCCGCCGCCGGCCGGCCGCCCGCGGGAGACCGACTCGATCGTCGTCACCACCAGCGCCGACGTCCCGCTCAAGGGCCTGGTGCACCTGCTCGAGGCCGTGGCCAAGCTGCGCACCGAGCGGCCCGTGCGGCTGACCGTCGTCGGCACCGCCCGGCCCGGCGGGCCGGCCGAGACCGCGCTGGACCGGCTCGGCATCCGCGACGCCGTCCGGTTCACCGGGCCGCTCCCCGAGGCCGACCTGGTCACGCTGCTGCAGAGCGCCACCGTGGCCGCCATCCCGTCGCTGTACGAGGGCTTCTCGCTGCCGGCGGTCGAGGCGATGGCCTGCGGCACGCCGCTGGTGACCACCGACGCCGGTGCGCTGCCGGAGGTGGTCGGCACGCAGGCGGGCCTGCGGGTGCCGGCGGGCGACGTCGGGGAGCTGACGGCGGCGCTGCGGCTGGTGCTGGAGAAGCCGTCGCTGCAGGAGCAGCTGGGCCGCGCCGGGCGCCGGCGGGTGCTCGCGAACTACACGTGGCGGCGGACCGCCGAGCGCACCGCCGACTGGTACGCGCGCGTGCTGGAGGACAAGGGGCGCCCGTGCTGACCGTCGACTACGACCTGCTCGACCTCCGGCCGGGCATGACCGTGCTCGACCTCGGCTGCGGCGAGGGCCGGCACGCGTTCGAGGCCTACCGGCGCGGCGCGCGCGTGGTCGCCGTCGACTGGGGCGTGTCCGAGGTCGAGACGACCAAGCGCTGGCTCGGCGCCATCGCCGAGGCCGGCGAGGCCCCCGCCGGGGCGCACTTCGAGGTGGTGCGCGGCGACCTGCTGCACCTGCCCTTCCCCGACGCCGGCGTCGACCGGGTGATCGCCTCAGAGGTGCTCGAGCACATCCCCGACGACGGCCGCGCGATGGCCGAGATCGCCCGCGTGCTCAAGCCGGGCGGCCGGGTGGCGGTCACCGTGCCGCGCTGGGGGCCCGAGCGGGTCTGCTGGGCGCTGTCGGACGCCTACCACGCGAACGAGGGCGGCCACATCCGCATCTACCGCGGCGACGTGCTGCGGGCGCGGCTGTCGGTGGCGGGCCTCGTGCCCGGCGCCACGCACCACGCGCACGCGCTGCACGCGCCCTACTGGTGGCTCAAGTGCGCCGTCGGGGTCGACCGCGACGCCGCCGTCGTCCGCGCCTACCACCGGCTGCTGGTGTGGGACCTCACGAAGCGGCCGTGGCTGACCCGCACCGCCGAGCGCGTGCTCGACCCGCTGATCGGCAAGAGCCTCGTCGTCTACGCCGACCGGCCGGCGGTTCCGGCGGACGGCACGGCGGACGGCACGGCGGACGGCACGGCGGACGTCGCGGCCGCCCCGGAGCGGGAGAAGACCGCTGCCGCGGGCTGACCTGCCGGAGCTGCCGGGGGTCCTCGACGCGGCGGACGTCGCCCGCACGGTGGCGGCGATCGCCGCCGAGCAGGCCCCGGACGGCGCGCTGCCGTGGTTCCGCGGCGGCCAGCTCGACCCGTGGGACTCCGTCGAGGCCGCGATGGCGCTGCAGGTCGGCGGGGAGCACGGGCGCGCCGCGGCCGCGTACCGCTGGCTGGCCGCCCGGCAGCGGCCCGACGGCTCCCTCGCCGCCGAGTACCGCGGTGGCGCCGAGACGCAGCCCGGCGTCGAGAGCAACCACGCCGGCTACCTCGCCGTCGGGCTGTGGCACGGCTGGCTGTCCCGCCCGGACGAGGCGCTGGTCGCCGAGCTCTGGCCGGTCGTGCGCCGGGGCCTGGACCTCGTGGTGCGCATGCAGCTGGGGAGCGGCGCGGTCAGCTGGGCGCTGCGCCCCGACGGCACCCCCGACGACACGGCGCTGCTCACCGGCAACGCCAGCCTGTTCCAGGCCCTGCGCTGCGGCATCGCGCTGGCCGGGCTCGTCGGGGAGCCGCAGCCGGACTGGGAGCTGGCGGTCACCGACCTCGGCGAGGCCCTGCGCACCGACCCGGGAGCGTTCGCCGACCGCTCCCGCTGGTCGATGGACTGGTACTACCCGGTGCTCGCCGGGGCGGTCACCGGCGAGGTGGCCCGCGCCCGCCTGGCCGCCGGCTGGGACCGCTTCGTCGTCCCGGGCCTCGGCGCCCGCTGCGTGGCCGACCGCCCGTGGGTGACCGGCGCGGAGACCTGCGAGCTGGCGCTCGCCCTCGTCGCGGCCGGGCAGCCGGAGGCGGCCCGCGAGCAGGTGGCCGCCATGCAGCACCTGCGCGACGACGACGGCTCGTACTGGACCGGGCTGGTCTACGCCGACGACGCCCGCTGGCCGGTCGAGCGCACCACCTGGACGGCGGCCGCGGTGGTGCTCGCCGTCGAGGCCCTGGCGGGCGGCACGCCGGCGTCCACGCTGTTCGCCGACCCCACCGCCCTGCCCGCGCCCGGTGCGGCGGAACCCACGGGTTCGGCCGCGCCGCTGCCGGGCAGGGCGCAACCGTGACCCGTTCCTCCCCCGCCCCGGCGCCCTCCCCGGCCCCCTCCCCACCTGCCCCCGACGGCGTCACGGTCGTCGTCATGAGCCGCGACCGGCGCGAGGACCTGCTCGCCTCGCTCCCCCGGCACGAGGCGCCGGTGGTGCTGGTGGACAACGGGTCCGGCGACGGGACCGTCGACGCCGTCCGCGCGGCCCTGCCGCAGGTGACCGTGCTGCCGCTGGCGGAGAACGCCGGCGCGCGGGCGCGCACGATCGGCGCCGGGTACGCGGGCACGGAGTTCGTGGCGTTCGCCGACGACGACTCCTGGTGGGCGCCCGGCGACCTCGCCCGCGCCGCGGCGGTCATGCGCGCGCACCCGCGGCTGGCGGTGCTCAACGCCCGGGTGCTGGTCGGCCCCGAGGAGCGGCTGGACCCGCTGTGCCCGGAGCTGGCGGCCAGCCCGCTCGGCACCCCCGCGCACCTGCCCGGGCCGCGGCTGCTGGGCTTCATCGCGTGCGCCGCGATGGTGCGCACGGAGGCCTTCCTCGCCGTCGGCGGCTTCGACTCCGTGGTGCGCTTCCCCGGCGAGGAGGAGCGGTTGTCCCTCGACCTCGCCGCGGCCGGCTGGGACATCGCCTACGTCGACGCGGTGACCGTGCACCACCACCCCTCGTCCCGCCGGCACGACCGCGCCGCGCGGCAGGCGGCGGTCCTGCGCTCCCGGGTGCTCACCGCGGTGCTGCGGCTGCCGGTGCGCGACGTCGCCGCCGCGGTGGCCGAGGCGCTGCGCGCCGGCGCACCCGGCCGGCGGGGACTCCTGCGGGCGCTGCCCGACCTGCCCGCCGCGCTGCGCCGCCGCCGCCGGCTGCCGGCGTCCGTGCTGGCCGACCGGCGGCTGCTCGCCGGGGAGTCCGCATGACCGCCACCGAGGCCCGGCCCGAGGGCGCCGGGCTCGCGCCGGACCCGCGGGTCGCCGTCGTCGTCATCACCCACCAGCGGCGCGACGAGGTGCTGCTCGCGCTGTCGCGGCTGCTGGCGCTGCCCGAGCAGCCGCACGTGGTGCTGGTCGACAACGGCTCCACCGACGGCACGGCGGAGGCGGTGCGCGAGCGCTTCCCGGCCGTCGAGCTGGTCGCCAGCCCGGAGAACCTCGGCGCCGTCGGCCGCAACGTCGGGATCGCCCGGCTCGACACCCCCTACGTCGCCTTCTGCGACGACGACACGTGGTGGGACCCGGGCTCCCTGCGGACGGCGGCCGACGTGCTCGACGCCCACCCGCGGCTGGCCGTGGTGACCGCGCGGATCCTCGTCGAGCCCGGCGGCCGCGAGGACCCGATCGTGCCGGAGCTGCGCGACTCCCCCGTGCCCGGCGCCGAGTGGCTGCCCGGTCCGGCCCTGGGCTCGTTCCTCGCCGGGGCGAGCGTGGTGCGGCGGGAGGCGTTCCTCGAGGTCGGCGGCTTCAGCGAGCGGCTGTGGCTGGGCGGCGAGGAGGAGCTGATGGCCGGCGACCTCGCCGCCGCCGGCTGGGAGCTGTGCTACCTCCCGGCGCTCACCGTGCACCACCAGGCGTCCAGGGCGCGGGACTCGCACCGCCGCCGCCGCGACGGCATCCGCAACACGCTCTGGACGACGTGGCTGCGCCGCCCGCTGCGCCCGGCCCTGCGCCGCACCGTGCACCTGCTGCGCACGCTGCCGCGCGACCGGGTGACCGCGCAGGGCCTGTGGAACGCCGTCCGCGGGCTCCCGTGGGTGCTGCGCGAGCGGCGGGTGCTGCCCGCCCACGCGGAGGCCCGCTTCGCCGCGCTCGACGCCGTCCAGCGCCGCTCGACCGCCCGCAGGTACGTGAGCTAGGAGGCCTCCGTGGCGCCCGAGCCGAGATGCGGGCGGTGGTCGTCATCCGCTGCCGGATGACGACCACGGGGCGCATCTCGGGAGGGCGACCGTGAGCGGGACCAGGCCAATCCCGGCGATTGGCCCGCAGGGAGCGGGCCACTCCCACGGCAGGGTGGACGCCGTGCTCCAGCCCCGCCCGGTCCGCCTGCCCCCGCGCCTGCCGCGCCGCCTCGTCCAGCTCTACGCCGGCCTCGCGCTCTACGGCGCCTCGATGGCCCTGCTGGTGCGGTCCTCGCTCGGGGTCACGCCGTGGGACGTGCTGCACCAGGGCCTCGCGCACCGGCTGGGCTGGTCGCTCGGGCTGGTCACCGCCGTCGTGGGCGCGCTGGTCCTGCTGGCCTGGGTCCCGCTGCGCGAGCGGCCGGGCCTGGGCACCGTGAGCAACGTCGTCGTCATCGGGGTCGCCGTCGACGGCACGCTCGCCGTGCTGCCCGCGCCGTCGCACCTCGCCGTGCAGGTCACCTTCGCCGCGGCGGGCATCGCGCTCAACGCCGTCGCCACGGCCGCCTACGTCGGCGTGCACCTCGGGCCCGGCCCGCGCGACGGCCTGATGACCGGGCTCGTGCGGCGCACCGGCGGGTCGGTGCGGGTCGTGCGCACCGCGATCGAGGCGACCGTCGTGGCCACCGGCTGGCTGCTCGGCGGCACCCTCGGCGTCGCGACCGTCGCCTACGCCCTGCTCATCGGCCCACTGACCCAGCTGCTGCTGCCCCGCCTGTCGGTGCGGCTGCCGGAGCGGCCGGCGGTCAGCGCGCGCAGCTGATGCAGGTGCGCGCGGTGGGCCGGGCGGCCAGCCGCTCGGGCGCGATCGCCGAGCCGCAGGTCTCGCACCGGCCGTAGGTGCCGGACTCGACGGCGGTGACGGCGGCGTCGACGTCGGCCAGCCGGCGGCGCGCCTGCTCCAGCAGCGCCGCCACCTGCTGGCGCTCGAAGGCGATCGTGGCGCCCTCCGGGTCGTGCTCGTCGTCGGCGTTGGACGCCCGTGACGCGGCGACGATCTCGTCGAACTGGCGGGTCAGCGCCTCGATCTGCGCCTGCGCGGCCGCCCGCTCGGCGCCGAGCGCGTCAGCGCTCACGGCGCAGCACCCGCAGCGAGCCCGTGCCGGGCAGCTCGGTGAAGTCCCCGGACGCGAGCACCCGCGTGTAGACGCCGAAGGGCGCCTGGCCGCCGTCGGCGGGGTCCGGGAAGACGTCGTGGATCGCCAGGGTGCCGCCGACGGCTAGCTTCGCCACCCAGGCGTCCTGGTCGCGGCGCGCGGACTCCTCGGTGTGGCTGCCGTCGAGGAACAGCAGCGCGAGCGGCGTCGTCCACAGCGGGGCGAGCACCTCCGAGCGCGCCACGACGGCGACGACGACGTCCTCCGCGCCGGCGTCGGCGACGGTGCGGCGGAACCGCGGGAGGGTGTCGATCCGGCCGACGGCGGGGTCGACCAGCGACGGGTCGTGGTACTCCCAGCCGGGCTGGTGCTCCTCGGAGCCGCGGTGGTGGTCGACGGTGACCACCTGCCGGCCGGTCTCGCGGGCGGCCGCGGCGAGGTAGAGCGCCGACTTCCCCATCCACGAGCCGATCTCCAGCAGCGGCCCCGGCACCGCGACCGACCGCGCGGCCTCGTACAGGGCGCGGCCCTCGTCGTCGGGCATGAAGCCCGGGGCGGCCCGGGCTGCGGAGAGGAGGTCGCTCATCGGGCGAACCTCGCACGCAGTGCCGACATCCGCTTCTCCGGGGCCGCCCCCGCCTCGGTGCCGGCCGCGGTGGCGAAGAACGCGCCGACCGCGGTGGTCACCGGCACGGCGAGGACGAGCGCGATCGCGCCCACCAGCGTGCGGACCACCTCCTCGGCCATCGCCGAGCTGGTCAGGATCACCCCGGCCGGCTGCGAGTAGACGGTGAACAGGAGCAGCAGCGGCAGCGCGGCCCCGGCGTAGGCGAAGACGATCGTGTAGACGGTCGAGGCGATGTGGTCGCGGCCGACGGCCATGCCGCGCCGGTAGAGCTCGCGGGACCCCATCGCCGGGTCCACCTCGTGCAGCTGCCAGATGGCCGAGGCCTGAGTGATCGTGACGTCGTTGAGCACGCCGAGCCCGGCGACGACGGTCCCGGCGATCACGAGCCCCGAGAAGCTCAGGCCGGCGTCGAAGGTCTGCAGCTGGACGGTCTCCTCGCTGGTGAGGCCGGTGAGCCGGGCGACGCCGACCGCCAGCGCCCCGAGCCCGGTGACCAGCGCCAGGCCGAACAGGGTGCCGATGAGCGCCGTCGTCGTCCGGGCCGACAGGCCGTGCGCCAGGTAGAGGACGACGAACATGATCGCCGCCGAGCCGACGAGGCTGACCAGCGTCGGCGAGTCCCCGGACAGCAGGCCCGGCATGACGAACTGCAGCAGGACGAGGAAGGCGAACGCCAGCCCGACCAGCGCCGCCACCCCGCGCAGCCGGGCCACCGCCGCGACCACGACGGCGAAGGCGACGCCGAGCACGAGCATCGGCGTCGTCCGCTCGAAGTCGAAGAACTGGTAGGCCGGGCTGCCCTCGGCGCCGGCGTCGCGGGTGAGCACCACGGTGTCGCCCTCGCCGATCCCGTTGGCGACGACGTCGGCGGCGAGGTCGACCTGCTGGTACTCCCCGGTGCCCTCGCCGTCGAGCACCTCGACGACGGCGGTCGCGCACGTGGCCTGCACCCCACCGGTCTCCCCGCACGGCAGCGTCTGCAGCGAGACGATCCGCCCCTCGGGGTACGTGGTGCCCGGCGGCAGGAACTGCTCGGCCGCCTGCTGGGCGCGGGTCGGCTCGTCGCCCGGCCAGAGCACGACCAGCCCGACCACGGTGGCCAGCGCCGCCGGGACGAGCAGCAGCAGCATCAGCCAGACGGCGCGGCGCCGCCGGGCGAGCGTCTCCGCGCTCGGCGGCGGCGCGTCGGGGTCCGGGCCGTGGGAGTGGGAGGAGGGCGGCACCCGGTCAGGCTAGGAGCAGCGGCCCGCCCCGGACCGCCCGACACAGGGGCGGGTCAGGCGCTGAGAGTTAGGCGCTGGGAATCAGGCGCTGCGCCCGTCGGGCCCGTCGGGCCGCGGCGCCTGCGCGCCCGAGACCGGGGAGCCCCCGGCGTCGGCCGGGCCGGCCTCGTCGTCGACCACCTCGAAGCGCCGCCACAGCCCGGTCAGCTGCAGCGGCCGGGCGACGGCGGCCGGCGGCGAGACCAGGGCGACGGTGACCGCCCGGGGCTGCGTCATCCGCTGCAGCTGCACCAGCACGGCCATCCCGGCCGAGTTCATGAACGTCACCCGGTCGAGGTGCAGCTCCAGCCGGGACAGCGTGGGCACCGACAGCAGCTGGTCGGTGACCGCGCGGACCAGGGGCCGGCGGGCGGCCTCGGTGAGCTCGCCGGTGACGGTGACGCGGCTGACGTCGCCGTCGAGGGCGGCGGTCACCTCGGGGGCGGCGGCGTCGTCGGCGTGCCCCTCGCCGGGCGGTACGGACTCGTCCATGCCCGGGCACTGCCCGCTGCCGCGCGATCCCATGCGCGACCCGGACGACATGCGCCGAGGGATGTTTACACCGACCGTCGGTCGAGGTAATCTGCAGTCGCCGCTGGAGGTTCACCCCACGGCAGCGACCGACCAGCACGACCCAGGAGGTGCACCAGCATGATGCTGACCGCCTACGACCCGTTCGCCGCCACGTCCGCCGCCTTCCGCGCGCTGGACCAGCTCGCCGGCCGCACCGGCACCGCCCGCGCCCTGTCGGGCATGCCGATGGACGCCTACCGGGTCGGCGACAAGTTCGTCGCCCACTTCGACCTGCCCGGCGTCGACCCCGGCTCGATCGACCTCTCGATCGAGGGCACCACGCTCACCGTGACCGCCGAGCGCTCGGTGCCGCAGCTGGAGAACGCCGAGTGGGCCGTCGCCGAGCGCCCGTACGGCTCCTACACGCGGCAGCTCGTCCTCGGCCGCAGCCTCGACACCGACCGGCTCGAGGCGAGCTACCACGACGGCGTGCTCACCGTGAGCATCCCCGTGGCCGAGAAGGCACGGGCCCGCAAGATCACCGTGACCCGGGCCGACGTGCCGGCCGCGGTGGAGAGCCGCACCATCGAGCACGAGTCGGCCGGGCGCGAGCAGCGCGCCGTCGAGAGCTGACCGGCGCGTCCCGCACACGGGGCCGGGCCCGCGGGGGCCCGGCCCCGTACCGTTCCCGAGGAGTCCCCCATGGCGACGAGCGACAGGCCGGGCCGCGACGACGGCGCGCCCGGGGACCCGGCAGGCGCCACGGCTCCCGCGCCCACGGCTCCCGCGCCCACGGCCCCCTCGGCCGCGGACGCCGTCCGGCGGCTCGACGACCCCGACTACCCGGCGCTGACCATGAGCCAGGCCGCCGCCCTCCTCGGCGTGCAGGCCGCCTTCCTCCGCAGCCTCGACGGCTCGGGCGCACTGTCGCCGCACCGCTCCCCCGGCGGCCACCGCCGCTACTCCCGCCACCAGCTCGTCCTCGCCGCCCGCCTGCGCGGCCTGCTCGACGAGGGCCACCCGCTCGCCTCGGCCGAGGTGATCGTCGGCCTGCAGGACCAGCTCGCCGACGCCCGCGCCGACGGCGACCGGCTGCGCGACGCCGTCGCCCGCCTCCGCGACGAGCTCCCGGAGGACCAGACCGACGGCACATGACACCCCTGGGGGGTAGGGGTACTATGGCATCCGTGCCCGACGAGCAGAGCCCCGGTCGCGTCCACGGCTACATCCACCACAAGGACGACCACCTCAAGCGGCTGCGCCGCATCGAGGGACAGGTGCGTGGCCTGCAGCGGATGGTCGAGGACGAGAAGTACTGCATCGACATCCTCACGCAGGTGTCCGCGGTGACCTCGGCCCTGCAGTCGGTCGCCCTCGGCCTGCTCGAGGAGCACCTGGGCCACTGCGTCGCCGAGGCCGTGGCCGCCGGCGGGCCCGAGGCCGACGAGAAGGTCCGCGAGGCCTCCGCCGCCATTGCCCGCCTCGTCCGTTCCTGACCCCACCCCCGCGAGGAGACCACCGTGAGCACCGCCACCTACACCGTCACCGGCATGACCTGCCAGCACTGCGTCGCCTCGGTCACCGAGGAGGTCGGCGAGATCCCCGGCGTCACCGGGGTGCAGGTCGACCTCGCCAGCGGCGGCCTGACCGTCACCAGCGACGCCCCCGTCGACGACGCCGCCGTGCGCGCCGCCGTCGAGGAGGCCGGCTACGAGGTCGCCGCCCGCTGACGCGGGCGCGTCGAGGGGAGATGGCCGTGCGCACCGCCACCCGGGCCGCCGCGACGCTGGGCGTCGCGGCCGCCGTCCTCGGTGCCGGCTGGGGTGCCGGCGCGCTCGCCGGCCCCGTCGACCGCCCCGCCGCGGCGGAGGAGCACGCGGCGGCCGGGGAGCACGGGTCCGCCGAGGGCGGGCACGACGCGGCGCCCGAGGCCGAGGGGCACGACCTCCCCGCCGGGCTCGCCGTCTCCGCGGAGGGCCACACGCTCGACCTCGCCGACGACGCCCTGCCCGCCGGCGACGCCGTCCCGCTGTCGTTCCGCCTGCTCGGGCCCGACGGCGCGCCGGTCACCGCGTACGACACGGTGCACGAGCAGGACCTGCACCTCGTCGTCGTCCGGCGGGACCTCACCGGCTACCAGCACCTGCACCCGGAGCTGTCGCCCGACGGCACCTGGACGACGCCGGTCGCGCTGACGCCGGGCTCGTGGCGGGTGCTCGCCGACGCGACGCCGACCGCGCACGGGGAGGGCCTCGTCCTGGGCGCCGACCTCGCCGCCGGCGGCGCGAGCGAGCCGGTGCCGCTGCCCGCCCCGTCGCCGACCGCGGAGGTCGACGGCTACACCGTCACCGTCGCCGGCGACCTCGTCGCCGGGCGCGAGTCGGAGGTCGTGGTGACCGTCGCCCGCGACGGCGTCCCGGTCACCGACCTCCAGCCGTACCTCGGCGCGAACGGCCACCTGGTCGCGCTGCGCGCCGGCGACCTCGGCTACCTGCACGTCCACCCGACGGCCGCCTCCGGCGCGGAGGTCCGGTTCGCCGTCGAGGTGCCCGCGGCCGGGGACCACCGGCTGTTCTTCGACTTCCGGCACGGCGACGTCGTCCGCACCGCCGCCGTGACCGCCACCGCCAGGAGCACCCCGTGACCAGCTCGGTCGAGCTCTCGATCGGCGGGATGACCTGCGCCTCGTGCGCGAACCGCATCGAGCGCAAGCTGAACCGCCTCGACGGCGTCACCGCCACCGTCAACTACGCCACGGAGAAGGCGCGGGTCGACTACGCCGACGGCGTCGTCCCCGAGGACCTCGTCGCCGCCGTGGAGAAGGCCGGCTACACCGCCGCGCTGCCCGCCCCGCCCGCCGAGGCGGCGCACGAGGACGACCCGGACGCGGGGCTGCGGCAGCGCCTGCTCGTCTCCGCCGTCCTCAGCCTGCCGGTCGTGCTGCTCGGGATGGTCCCGGCCCTGCAGTTCGAGTACTGGCAGTGGGCCTCGCTCACCCTCGCCGCCCCGGTGGTCGCGTGGGGCGGCTGGCCGTTCCACCGCGCCGCCTGGACCAACCTGCGGCACGGCGCGGCGACCATGGACACCCTCGTCTCCCTCGGGACCCTCGCCGCGCTCGGCTGGTCGCTGTACGCGCTGTTCCTCGGCACCGCCGGCGAGCCCGGCATGACGCACCCGTTCAGCTTCGCGGTGTCGCGCACCGACGGCGCGGGTGACGTCTACCTCGAGGCCGCCGCCGGGGTGACCACCTTCCTGCTGGCCGGCCGGTACGCCGAGGCGCGCGCCAAGCGGCGGGCGGGCTCGGCGCTGCGCGCCCTGCTGGAGATGGGCGCCCGCGACGTGTCGGTGCTGCGCGGCGGCGCCGAGCAGCGGGTGCCGGTGGACGCGCTCGGCGTCGGCGACCTGTTCGTCGTCCGCCCCGGCGAGCGGGTGGCCACCGACGGCGAGGTGGTCGAGGGCTCCTCGGCCGTCGACGCCTCGATGCTCACCGGCGAGCCGGTGCCGGTGGAGGTGGGCCCGGGCGACGCCGTCGTCGGGGCCACCGTGAACGCCGGCGGGCGGCTGGTCGTGCGGGCCACCCGCGTCGGCGCGGACACCCAGCTCGCGCAGATGGCCCGCCTGGTCGAGGAGGCGCAGCACGGCAAGGCGCAGGTGCAGCGGCTCGCCGACCGGGTGTCGGCGGTCTTCGTGCCCGTCGTGCTGGCCCTGGCGCTGGCCACGCTCGGCTTCTGGCTGGGCACCGGCGCGGGTCTGGCCGGGGCGTTCCCCGCCGCCGTCGCCGTGCTGATCATCGCCTGCCCGTGCGCGCTGGGGCTGGCCACGCCGACCGCGCTCATGGTCGGCACCGGCCGCGGCGCGCAGCTCGGCATCCTGGTCCGCGGGCCGGAGGTGCTGGAGTCCACCCGCCGGGTCGACACCGTCGTGCTCGACAAGACCGGCACGGTGACCACCGGCCGGATGAGCCTGGTCGACGTCGCCGCCGCCGACGGCGAGGACGACGCCGAGGTGCTCCGCCGGGCCGGCGCGCTCGAGGACGCCTCCGAGCACCCGATCGCCGCGGCCGTCGCCACCGCCGCCCGCGAGCGGCTCGGCGCCCTGCCGGCCGTCACCGGCTTCGCGAACGAGGCCGGCCTCGGCGTGCGCGGCACCGTGGAGGGGACGGCGGTCGTCGTCGGGCGGCCCGCGCTCGTCGGCGCGCTGCCGCCGGAGCTGGCCGCCGCGGTGCAGCGGGCCGACGCCGCCGGGCGCACCGCCGTCGCCGTCGGCTGGGACGGCGCGGTGCGCGGCGTGCTCGTCGTCGCCGACACCGTCAAGCCGACGTCGGCGACCGCCGTGCGGCAGCTCCGCGACCTCGGGCTGCGGCCGGTGCTGCTCACCGGCGACTCGTCGGCGGCCGCCCGCGCCGTCGCAGCGGAGGTGGGCATCGACGACGTCGTCGCCGAGGTGCTGCCGCAGGACAAGGTCGACGCCGTCCGGCGTCTGCAGGCGCAGGGGCGGACGGTGGCGATGGTCGGCGACGGCGTGAACGACGCCGCGGCGCTCGCCCAGGCCGACCTGGGGCTCGCGATGGGCACCGGCACCGACGTGGCGATCCAGGCCAGCGACCTCACCCTGGTGCGCGGCGACCTGCGCGCCGCCGCGGACGCCGTGCGGCTGGCCCGCCGCACGCTCGCGGTCATCAAGGGGAACCTGTTCTGGGCGTTCGCCTACAACGTCGCGGCGATCCCGCTGGCGATGGCGGGCCTGCTCAACCCGATGATCGCGGGCGCGGCGATGGCGCTGAGCTCGGTCTTCGTCGTCACCAACAGCCTGCGGCTGCGGCGGTTCACGCCGCTGCCGGGCAACGCGACGTCCGCCGTCCCCGGGTGACGCGGGGCCGGCCGGTCAGCGCGGCCGGAGTCCGTCGAGCAGCGCGTCGACGGTCTGCACGAGCAGCGCGTCGACGTCCGCGCCGCGGAGCACGCCGCTGACGGAGAGGGCCGCGACCCCGTGCAGGGCGGCCCACAGCGCCGTCGCCAGTTCCCCGGGGTCACCGGCGCGCGCCTCGCCCCGGGCCTGCGCGTCCTCGACCAGGGAGTCCGGCCCGGACAGCCCGGGGCCGTCGTGCGACTCCCCGGCGGCCTTCCCGGCGAACATGAGCTCGAGGAGGGCCGGCTCGGCGGTGGCGAAGCGGACGTAGGCGCGACCGAGCGCGAGCAGCCGGGGGCGCAGCCCGGCGTCGGCTCCCGGGTCGGCCGCGGCCAGGGCGGCGTCGAGCCGCTCCCAGCCCGAACGGGCCAGCGCGCTCAGGAACGCCTGCCGGTCGGGGAAGTGCCGGCTGGGGGCCGCGTGGCTCACCCCGAGGTCACGAGCCAGCGCCCGCAGGGACAGGTCGGCCACCGTGCCGAGCCGCAACCGCTCCGCCGCCCGCTCCAGCAGGGCGGCCCGGAGGTCACCGTGGTGGTAAGGCTGCTCGGGTGCGCGCACGGTGGGGAAGCGTAGTCCGTGTAGGCGTTGCCAACATTGTTGTCGGCGACTACATTCACTCGGCATGACGAACCCCTCGTTCTCCGTCCCCTCCCAGGCCGGCCGCACCGTGGTCGTCACCGGCGCCACCAGCGGGCTGGGCCTGGCCACCGGGCGCGTGCTGGCCGAGAAGGGCGCCCGGGTGGTGCTCGCCGTCCGCGACGTCGCCCGCGGGGAGCGGGCCGCGGCCAGCCTCGCCGGCCGGGTGGAGGTGCGCCGGCTGGACCTCGCCGACCTCGCGTCGGTGCGCGCCTTCGCCGACGGTTGGAGCGGTCCGCTCGACGTCCTGGTCAACAACGCCGGGATCATGATGGTCCCGCAGGGCCGCACCGCCGACGGCTTCGAGCTGCAGTTCGGCACCAACCACCTCGGCCACTTCGCGCTGACCAACCTCCTCCTGCCCTCCCTCACCGACCGGGTGGTCACGGTCTCCTCGACGGCCCACCGGATGGGCGCGATCGACCTCGCCGACCTCAACTGGGAGCGGCGGCCGTACTCGCCCGAGCGGGCATACGGGCAGTCGAAGCTGGCCAACCTGCTGTTCACCCTCGAGCTGCAGCGCAGGCTCACCGCCGCGGGCTCCCCGGTGCGGGCAACGGCGGCACACCCCGGCTGGGCGGCGACCAACCTGCAGAGCCGCACGGAGAACCGGTTCAAGGACGCGGTCATGGCGCTGGGCAACCGGGTGGTCGCCACGTCGAGCGACGAGGGCGCGCAGCCGACGCTGCTCGCCGCCACCGCCGACCTCCCCGGCGGCAGCTACGCCGGCCCGTCCCGGCTGATGGAGACCCGCGGCGCGCCGACGCTGGTCGGCCGCACGCCCGCCGCCAGCGACCCGGAGCTCGCCCGGGCGCTGTGGGCGGCGTCGGCGGAGCTCACCGGCGTCGACTTCCCGGCGGTCCTCCCCACCCGCTGACCGGGGGCCTCCGTAGCGCTTTCGGCCCCTCGGAGGGGACCGAAAGCGCTACAAAGGCCCTCAGAGGGCGGGGAGCAGGAGCAGGACCGTCGGGACGAGCAGGAGCAGCCCCGCGCACAGCAGGGCGGCGGCGCGGGCCACGGCGGACAGGGGCGCCGGCGGGTCGACCAGCCGCAGCACCCGGGCGCCGAGCGCGCCGCCGGCCACCGACAGCGCGCCGCTGGGCACCCCGCCGCCCGCTCCCCCGGCGGCGACCACGATCGCCTGGGCCAGCGTGCGCCGCGGGTCGGGGCCGCGCAGCGAGGCCAGCGCCCGGTCGTCGGCGCGCATCTCCACGAGCTCCCGCACCGCGGCGTGCGCCCGGGCGGCCGCGGGCAGCACCGGCAGCGCCGCCTCCCACGCCACGAACGGCAGCAGGTAGAGGTGGTGGTGCTCGGCCAGGTGCGCCCGCTCGTGCGCGACGACGGCGGCGAGCTGGTCGTCGTCGAGCTCGGCGACCATGCCCGAGGAGAGCACCAGCAGCGGGCGGGCGCCGGGGATGCAGAAGGCGACCGGCGCCGGGTGCTCGAGCAGCCGGGCGTCGGGCGCGGCGGGCGAGGGCCGCACCACCAGCTCGAGCAGCTCGCGGTGCCGGCGGCGGGTGCGGGCGGTGCGCGCCCAGGACAGCGCGAGGACGCCGAGCAGCTCGGCCGCCAGCACGGCGGCGAGGGTCAGGGTGACCCAGTGGTCGCCGCGGACGGGGTCGACGGCGGGGTGCCCGCGCAGCACCGCCCACCCGGCCTCGGGCAGGGAGTGCCCCCAGGGCGCCAGGCCGTGCACGAGCAGCGCGCCGATGATCGACAGGCCACCGGCCAGCCCGATCGCCTGCCAGCAGACCAGCGCCACGAGCGGGTCGCGCCGGGGCCAGCGGGCGCGGCCGAGCAGCGCCGGCACCGGCCAGGCCAGCAGCGCCGCGAGGACCGCCAGCGCCGCGGCGGTCGCGGGCAGCACGTCAGGAGGGACCGGTCAGCGGGCGGCGCCCGGCGCGGTGCCGTCCAGCAGCGCGCGCAGCAGGCGGGCCTCCTCCGGGTCGACCCCGCCGACGAAGCGGGCCAGCACGGCCTGCCGGTCGGCGGACGCGCCGAGCACCTCGTGCATGAGCTCGGCGGCGTGCTGCTCGCGCGTGGCGCGCGGGCGGAACCGGCGCGGACGCGCCTCGTCGTGCTCGACGAAGCCCTTGGCCTCCAGCCGCGACAGCACCGTGTGCACGGTGGTGAGCGCCAGCTCGCGGTCGGCGAGCGCGTCGCGCAGCTCGGCCGCCGCGACCGGCCCGTCGGCCGCCCACAGCACGTCCATGACCGTCCGCTCCAGGTCACCCAGCGACGCCACGACGCCTCCCCTCCTCGTTTCTACCCAGCGTAGAACGCCGGTCCGGGCGGGCGCACGGACCCTGTCGCGCACCTCACCCCGACGCGTTCTACGAGACGTAGAAACGGAGTTCTACGAGGCGTAGAAAGGAGGTGTCGGCACGAGGGTCGAGCCGGCGTGAGGAGCAGGCCCCGTGGACCTCCTGGCCCTGGACACGTTGGACGTCGCCCGCTGGCAGTTCGGCATCACGACCGTCTACCACTTCCTCATGGTCCCGCTGACCATCGGTCTCGGGATCCTGGTCGCGGTCATGCACACCATGTGGGTGCGCACGAGCAGGCCCGAGTGGCTCCGGATGACCCGCTTCTGGGGCAAGGTCTACCTGGTCAACTTCGTGCTCGGCGTGGCCACCGGTCTCGTGCAGGAGTTCCAGTTCGGCCTCGCCTGGAGCGAGTACTCGCGCTTCGTCGGCGACGTCTTCGGCTCGCTGCTGGCGATGGAGGCGCTGCTCGCCTTCTTCCTCGAGTCGACCTTCCTCGGCCTGTGGATCTTCGGCTGGGGCCGCATCCCGAAGCGGCTGCACCTCGCCGCGCTGTGGGCGGCGGTCATCGGCTCGATCGTCAGCGCGTACTTCATCATCGCGGCCAACTCGTGGATGCAGCACCCGGTCGGCGTCACCGTCGGGCCCGACGGCCGTCCGCAGCACGTCGACTTCCTCGCCGTCCTCACCAACAACACGGCGCTGGCCGCGTTCAGCCACGCGATCGTCGCCGCGCTCATGGTCGCGGGTGCCCTGCTCGTCGGGGTGGGTCTCTACCAGCTGCGGAAGCGGAAGCTGGCCGAGGCGCCCACGACCGACGTCGACCACTCGGTGTGGCGCCGCTCGGTGCGGGTGGGCGGCTTCGTGTCGCTGGCCGCGTTCGTCCTCGTCGCCGTCACCGGCGACTGGCAGGGCAAGCTCATGTACCAGCAGCAGCCGCTCAAGATGAGCTCCGCCGAGGCGCTCTGCGAGACCGAGGCCCCGGCACCCTTCTCGATCTTCGCCTGGGCCAAGCTCGGCTCCAACGAGTGCGACGACGTGCACAGCTGGACCGTCCCCGGCCTGCTCTCCTTCCTCGCCCACAGCGACTTCGAGACCGCCGTCCCCGGGGTCAACGAGCTGCAGGAGCAGTACGCCGACGTCTACGGCGAGACCTACCCCGACGACCCGTCGTTCGGCGAGCGCGCCGGCGAGGAGATCGACTACACCCCGGTCCTGGCGGTCACCTACTGGAGCTTCCGGCTCATGATCGGCATGGGCGCGGTGTCGGCCGGTGTCGCGGCCTACGCGCTCTGGTCGACCCGCGGCGGCCGGGTGCCCACCTCACGGGTCGGTGTGTACGGCTCGCTGCTCGCCGTCGGCGCGCCCTTCGTGGCCAACGCGGCCGGCTGGGTGTTCACCGAGATGGGCCGCCAGCCCTTCGTCGTCTACCCGAACCCGGACGTCCCGGTCGGCGAGCAGGTCTACTTCTTCACCGCCCAGGCCGTCTCGCCCGGCGTCACCACCGCGGAGGTCTGGACCTCGCTGGTCAGCCTCGGCGTCCTCTACGGCGCGCTCGCCGTCGTCGAGCTGGTCCTGCTCACCCGGCTCGTCCGCCGGGGCGTGACCACCGGCGACACCACCCCGACGCCGCCCGCCGTGGGCAGCTCGTCCCGGGACGACGACGACCGTCCCGACGGCAGCCCGCGCAGCGACGACGACGTCCTCTCCTTCGCCTACTAGGAGCTCCCTCCCATGGACCTGCAGACCCTGTGGTTCGCCGCCGTCGCGGTGCTGTGGACCGGCTTCCTGCTGCTCGAGGGCTTCGACTTCGGCGTCGCGGCGCTGCTGCCGGTGCTCGGCCGCCGAACCGCCGACCGGCACCTCATGCTGCGCACCATCGGCCCCGTCTGGGACGGCAACGAGGTCTGGCTGGTCACCGCCGTCGGCGCGGTGTTCGCCGCCTTCCCCGGCTGGTACGCCACCTGGCTGCCGGCGCTGTACCTGCCCTTCGTCCTGGTGCTGCTCGGCCTGATCGTGCGGGCGGTGGCCTTCGAGTGGCGGCACCAGTCGCACGACCCGCGGTGGGACGCCACCTGGACGCGCGTCATCACCGGCGGCTCGCTGGTGGCCGCGGCCGGCATCGGCGCCGCGCTCGGCGCCACCACGCTGGGGCTGCCGGTCGACGGCGACGGGACCCGGGTGGGCGGCGCGTTCGCCGGCCTCGGCTGGTCCTCGCTGCTCGGCGCGGCCGCCGTCGTGGCGTACTCGCTGGTGCACGGCGCGCTGTTCCTCGCGCTCAAGACCGACGGCCCGCTGCGGCTGCGGGCGCGCGCGTTCGCGCTCCGCTCCGCGCCGGTGGGCGCGCTGCCGCTGCTGGCGTGGGCGGGGCTCGTGCACCTGCGCTCGGGCACCGTGGTCACCGGCGTGCTGTGGCTGGTCGCCGCGCTGGCCGTCGTCGTCACCTGGACCCGGGTGCGCCTCGACCGCGAGGGGCAGGCCTTCGCCGGCTGGGCCACCGTGCTGCTGGCCTCCGCGGCGACGCTGTTCGGCGCCGCCTTCCCGGTGGTCGTCCCCTCGACCGTCGACCCGGCCTTCGACCTCACCGTCGCGCAGGCCTCGGTCAGTGACTACACGCTGGGCATCATGACGTGGGTGGCCGCGGTCGGTCTGCCGGTGGTGCTGGCCTACCAGGCGTGGACGTACTGGGTGTTCCGCCGGCGCCTCACCGCCGAGCCCCAGCACGACGACGCCGCGGACCCGGTGGCCGCCTGATGGGCCGCCCCCGCGCGGCGGGCCCGGCCCGGGGGCCGCTCGCGCCGCTGGCCGGGGTGCCGGGCGTGCCCGGCGCCCTGGCCCGGGCGGCCGCCGCGGCCCTGGGGTCGACGGCGGGGCTGGTCCTGCTCGCCGCCGGCCTCGCGCACGCCCTCGCCCGCGCCGCCGGGTTCGCCGACGGCGCGCTGAGCGGGCCGCTCGCGCTGGCCGCCGCCGGCGCGGTGCTGCGCGCGGTCGCCGGCACCCTCGGCGAGCGGGCCGCCGCCCGCGACGCCCGCCGCGCCGAGGACGCGCTGCGCCGCTCCCTGCTCGAGCGGCTGGCCGCCTCCCCGGCCGCGGTCGCCGCCGCCGGCGGTCCGGCGCCCGCCGCCGTGCTCGCCACCACCCGGCTCGCCGACCTCGCGCCGGGCCTGGCCGGCTACCTGCCCGCGCTGGCGCAGGCCGCCGTCGTCCCGCCGGTGCTCCTGGTCGTCCTCGCCGCCACCGACCTGCTGTCGGCGGGCCTGGTCGCGGTCACCCTGCCGCTGGTGCCGCTGTTCATGGCGCTGGTCGGCCTCGCCACCCGCGACGGCACCACCGACGCCGCCCGCGCACTCGACCGGCTCGCCGCGCACGTCGCCGAGTTGGTCCGCGGCCTGCCCGTGCTCGTGGGCCTCGGCCGCGCCGCCGAGCAGGTGGCCGCGCTCGCCGAGCTCGGCGAGGCCTCCCGCCGCCGCACGCTGGCCACGCTGCGGCTGGCCTTCCTCTCCGCGCTGGTGCTGGAGCTGATCGCCACGCTGTCGGTGGCGCTGGTCGCGGTGACCGTCGGCCTGCGCCTGGTGCACGGCGACCTCGGCCTCGCCGTCGGGCTCACCGCGCTGCTGCTCGCCCCCGAGGCCTTCGCGCCGCTGCGGGCGCTCGGCACCGCCCACCACGCCGGCGAGGCCGCCACGCTCGCCGCCGCCGAGGCGCGCGCGGTGCTCGCCGCCCCGGCCCCGGCGGGGATCCCGGCCGGCGACGGCGACCCGCGCGGCGCCGACGTCGCCGTCACGGGGCTGACCGTGCGCCACCCCGGCCGCGCGGTGCCCGCCCTGCCGCCGACCGACCTGGCGCTGCGGCCCGGCGAGCTCGTCGTACTGCGCGGCGCCAGCGGCTCGGGCAAGTCGACGCTGCTGGCCGCGCTGACCGGCGCCCTCGACCCGGCCGCGGAGGTCGCCGGCACCGTGACCGGCGTCCCGGCCGGCGGGGTCGCGCTGGTGCCGCAGCACCCGCGGACGACGGCGCCTACCGTCGCCGACGAGCTGCGCCGGCACGCCGCGCCGGTGCCGGGCGTGGACGCCGTCGTCGCCGAGGCCTTCGTCGTGGAGGCGCTGGACCGGGTCGGCGCCACCGCGCTGGCCGGCCGCGACTGCACCACGCTGTCCCCCGGCGAGCTGCAGCGCGTGGCGCTGGCCCGCGCGCTGGTCCGCGTCCGCCGGGGCGCCCGGCTGCTGCTGCTCGACGAGCCGACCGCCCACCTCGACGACGCCGCGGCCGCCCGCGTGGCTGCCGTGCTGGCCGGCCTGCGGGGCACGGTCACCGTCCTGCTGGTCACCCACGACCCGGCGCTGGCCGCGCTCGCCGACCGCACGGGAACCCTCGCGGCGCCCGGCTCCCCCGTCCTCCCCGCCACATCGGCGGTCCCGTCGCCACCGGCGGCCGGAGGCGACCACGTCGCCGATGTGGGCGCCACCCCGCCGGCCGCCACCACCGCCGCAGCCACCACCACCGCCGCAGCCACCACCGCGCTGGGCTGGCCGCGCCGCGCCCTGGTGCGGGCCGTCGCCGCGGGCACCGCCTCGGCCGGCGCCGGCGTCGCGCTCACCGCGCTGTCCGGCTGGCTGATCGTGCGCGCCGCGGAGATGCCGCCCGTGCTCACGCTGCTCGTCGCGATCGTCGGCGTGCGCGCCTCGGGTCTCGGCCGGGCGCTGCTGCGCTGGACCGAGCGGCTCACCGCCCACGACGCCGCCCTGCGCATGGCCGCCGACCTGCGGGTGCGGGTCTGGCGGGCGCTGGCCGCGCAGGGCGTGGCCGCCGACCGGACGCCGGGCAGCGCGCTGGCCCGGGTGGTCGGCGACGTCGGCCTGGTGCAGGACCTGTCGGTGCGCGTGGTGCCGCCGGCGCTGGTGGCGGTCACCGTCCCGGCGCTCACCGTCGCCGTGCTCGCGGTGCTGTCCCCCGCCGCCGCGGGCGCCGTCGCCGTCGTCCTGGCGCTCACCGCCGCGGGCGTGCTGGCTGTGCACCGGCGGGTCGACGCCGGCGCCGCCCGCGCCGAGGGCGCGCTGCGGGTGGCCGCGCTGCGCGACGTCACCACCGCGCTCGAGGGCGCGCCCGACCTCCGCGCGCACGGCCTGGCCGCCGCCACCGCCGCCGACCTCGCCGCGGTCGCGGGCCGCCGCTCGGCGGTCGCGGCCACCGGCGAGCGGGCCGGCGCGCTCGGCACCGGCCTCGTCGTCCTCGGCACCGGCCTGGCCGCCGTGCTCGCCACCGCGGCCGGCGCGGCGGCCGGGGTCACCGGCCCGCTGGTCGCGGTGCTCGGCCTCGCCCCGCTCGCGCTGGCCGAGCCGCTGACCGGCCTGGTCTCGGCGCTGCAGCGGCGCGGCGCGCTCGCCGACGCCCGCGCCCGGCTCGACACCGTCCTCACCGCCCCGGTGCCCGCCGACCCGGCCGACCCGCTGCCCGCCCCCGCGCCGGTCCGCGACCTCGCCGTCACCGGCCTCACCGCCGGCTGGCCCGGTGGCCCGGACGTGCTGCGGGACCTGTCCGCGCGGGCCTCCGCGGACGGCGGCTGGCTGGTCGTGCGCGGGCCCTCCGGCGCCGGCAAGTCGACGTTCCTCGCGGTGCTCCTCGCGGCGCTGCGCCCGCGGGCCGGCGGCTACGCGCTCGGCGGCACCGACACCGCCCGCCTGACCGGCGACGCGGTGCGCTCGCGGACGGCCTGGCTGCCGCAGGAGTCGCACGTGTTCGCCTCCACCATCCGGGCCAACCTCGCGCTGGCGGCACCCCGCGGCGCACTCGCCGGCCCCGACGGCGAGCGGCGGATGGGCGAGACCCTCACCGCCGCCGGCCTCGGCCCGCTGGTGGCCGGCCTGCCCGACGGCCTCGACACCCCCGTCGGCGCCGGCGGCACCGCGCTGTCCGGCGGCGAGCGGCGGCGGCTGGCCGCGGCGCGGGCGCTGCTCGCCGACCGCGACGTCGTGCTGCTCGACGAGCCCACCGCGCACCTCGACCCGTCGACCGCCGCCGCGCTGCTGGCCGACCTGCGCCGCGCCCTTGCCGGCCGGGTGGTCGTCTGCGTGACCCACGACGACGCCGTCGAGCGGCCCGGCGACACGGTGCTGCGGCTCGGCGCGACCGCCCCGGTGCCGGTCAGCTGACGAAGCCCGAGCGGTAGGCCAGCACCACCGCCTGGGTGCGGTCGCGGGCGCCGGTCTTGGCCAGCACCGCGGCCACGTGGCTGCGCACCGTCTCCACCCCGACGACGAGCGCGGCGGCGATCTCGGCGTTGCTGCGGCCGTCGGCCACCAGCCGCAGCACCTCGGCCTCCCGCGCGGTGAGCCGGGACAGCCCCGGCGCGACCGCCGGGTCGGGCGCGCCCGCCTGCCGCCGCACCAGCCGGCGCACCGCGTCGGGGAACAGCAGCGACTCGCCGCGGGCCACCGTGCGGATGCCGTGCAGCACCTCCTCCGGCGTCGACCGCTTGAGCAGGTACCCGTCGGCGCCCGCGGCCAGGGCGTCGACGATCGAGGCGTCGTTGGCGAACGTGGTGAGCACGAGCACCCGCGCCGCCGAGCCGGCCCGCACCAGCGCCCGGGTGGCGGCGATGCCGTCGAGGCCGGGCATGCGCACGTCCATGAGGACGACGTCGGGGGCGGTGCGGCCCACCAGGTCGAGCACCTCCGACCCGTCGCCGGCCTGGCCGACCACCTCCAGGTCGGGCTCGGCGCCGATCACGGCGGCCAGCCCGCTGCGGATCAGCGGCTCGTCGTCGACCAGCGCGACGCGGACGGTGCTCACCGCGCGTGCACCGGCAGCCGGACGTCGAGCACGAACCGCCCGTCGTCGTCGGGGCCGGCCGTGACCGTGCCGCGCAGGTCGCGCACCCGCTCGCGCACCCCGCGCAGCCCGCGCCCGCCCCCCGCGGTGCCCGGCACCGAGCCCGGCGTCGTGTCCACCAGCCGCAGCGCCAGGTCCGCGCCGGCGTCGACCTCCAGCCGGCAGGCCGCGCCGGGCGCGTGCCGCAGCACGTTGGTCAGCCCCTCCTGCACGATCCGGTAGCCGGCGCGGGAGACCACCGCGGGCAGCGCGCCCGGCTCGCCGCCGACGGACACGTCGACCCGGACGCCGGCGTCGCGGGCGGTGGCCAGCAGCGCGTCGAGGTCGCGCAGGTCCGGCGCCGGCGCGGCCGGGCCGCCGGCGTCCTCGCGCAGCAGGCCGAGCACGTGGTCGAGGTCGACCAGCGCCCGCCGCGCGGCGTCCTCGGTCGCCCGGATCGCCGCCTCGGCCGCGGCCGGGTCGCGGGTCATCAGCCGCCGGGCGGCGCCGGCCTGCACGCTGACCAGGCTCAGCGAGTGCCCCACGCTGTCGTGCAGCTCGCGGGCCAGCCGGTCGCGGCCGGCGAGCACGGCCACCGCCGCCTCGGCCGCGGCCAGCCGCTCGGCGGTGGAGCCGGCCAGCAGCCGCGGCGCGAGGACGGCCAGCCCGCGGCCGAGCAGGTCCCCCGCGACGACGGCGGCGACGGCCAGCGCCGCGGCCGCCGCCAGGCGCAGCGCGGGGTCGCCGGGCACCGGCAGGCCGTCGAGGAGCGGGTCGTCCGGGGCGGCGGCCATGACGACCGCCGTCGGCAGCCCCACCACGAGCAGGCCGCCGGCGAGCCCGCCGGCCAGGACGTGCCCGACCAGGAGGACGGCGGTGCGGGCCCGCTGCGCCGCCGTCCCCGAGGGCCCCACCCGGTCGTCGGCGCGGCCGGTGAGCAGCGCCCCGACCGCCACGCCCTCGATGGAGCGGGACTCGGCCAGGGCGCCCAGCGCCGCCACCGGGACGGCCACGACGACGAGGGCCAGGACGACCGCGAGCGGCCCGGGCAGGCCCGCGGTGAGCAGGAGCTGGGCCGGCCAGGCCAGGACGACGCCGACGGCGAGGGCCAGCGCCCCGCCGAGGAGCAGGTACACCCAGCGGTGCAACGACCTGCGCAGCGCCGGCGAGGGGTGGACGCGCACCACGGCGCCATCCTGGCAGGCCGGGCGGCTCACCGGACGCCGCAGACCGGGCAGGTCCCCCGCCGGCGCAGGGCGTAGGCGAGGACCGCCAGCCCCAGCGCCAGTCCCCAGAGCAGGGTGGGGAACAGCAGCAGGAACGACGCCGCGACCGGGTCGCCCGAGCCGAGCCCGGCGATGCCGATGGCCAGCATGGACGGGCCCGACGCGAGCAGGACCACCGCGACGGTGCCGCCGGCGAGCACCGGCACCCGCACCGGCACCGGCCGGCCGCGGAGCACCGGCACCCAGGACGGCCAGACCTCGCCCCACGGCCGGATCAGCCCGAGGGTGGCCACCGCGCCGCCGAGTGCCGCGACGCCGAGCGCCAGCCCGAACAGCCGCAGCGCCGGGTCCGCGCCGTCGGGCAACCCCACGCCCCACGGCGTCAGCCAGGTCATCCGGAGCAGGCCGTAGGGCAGCGGGCAGGCCGCGGCGACCAGCGTCGCGACGCGCCCCCAGCGCGCCGCGGCCTCCGGCCGGGTCCAGGCCGGGCCGGGGCGCCCGCAGGTGCCGCAGACCCCGCGGGCGGCGCGCAGCACCCGCGCGCCGAGCCAGGTGAGGAGCACCGTGCCGCCGAGCAGCAGGGCGAGGTGCCCGCGCGAGGGCAGCTCGCGGGCCAGCGGGTCGCGCAGCTCGCCGGCGAGCCGGGCGACGCTGTCGGGGTCGAGCACGCCGCTGAGCAGGCCCGCGGCCACCACGGCGGCGACGGCGAGCAGCCACGGCCGCGCCCGCCGGCTGCGCACGGCGCCCATCGTGAACACGACGAGGAAGGCGGCGGGGGCGACGATCGCGCACAGGTAGCCCAGCAGCACCAGCACCCGCAGGTCGGCGGTGAGCGCGGCGAGCCCGCCGGCGACGGCGAGGGCCAGCACCGCGGCGCCGGCCGACGGGCGTCCCCGCGCGGCGACCGCCGTCGCGGCCAGCCCGCCGGCGGCGAGGCCCAGCACCAGCCAGGCGGTGAGGTCCGGGGGCAGGACGGTCAGCAGGCCGGCGCCGCCGTTCTCGCCGTCGCCGTCGAGGCCGGGGCGGCTCGCGGGGTCGAGCACCCACCGCAGGCCGAGGGCCAGGTGCAGGACGCTCCACGCCGCGGCGGCCAGGAGCAGGGGACGCGGCGGCCCGCCGGTGCGGGCGGCGGGGGCCAAGGGCGGGGACGCGGTGGCGGGCACGGGGACCTCCCGGGGACGGCCCGGGTGCTCCCGGGCGGACGCCGTCCAGCCTCGGCACGCGCGCGGCCCCGGTGCTCCCCCGCGCGGGGGATCCCGCTCCCCGCCGGAGGGGAGCCCGGCCTCAGCGCGGGGGCACCCGCCGGACCTCGAAGCCGGGGTGCCGCGGCAGCGCCGGGTCGACGACGACGGGCACGCCGGCCGGGTCACCGAGCAGCGGCCGGCCGGCGGCGTCGGGGACGGTGCGCAGGCGCTCGAGCACCTCGGGCCGGACGCGGACCTCCCGGGGCGGCGCGGCGCCGGGCGCCCACGCGACGGCGAGGACGTCGTCGCCGGTGCGCGACCGGGCGGGCGGGGGTGCGAGCGGGCGGGTCGGGAGGGTGGTGGTGACCATGTCGGGCCTCCTGGGCGGGTCCCCGTGCTCTGCGCCCTTCCTACGCCGGGGGTCCGACGGTTCCCGGGGCACCGACCGGAGCGCGCTCGTGCTCTGCACACGGGTGCGCGCAGAGCACGACCCGGCCCGGGACGACCCGGCCGGAGGAGCGGTCAGCCGGCGACGGGGACGTCGACCGGGATCTCGGGCCCGAGCGTGGCGCCCTGCAGCAGCCGCAGGTCGTCGCCGGACCAGAAGCTGCCCGGGTCGTACCAGTTGCGCGGGCGGTCGGCGGGCAACAGGCCCATCGCGGTGTAGGTGGCGGCCACCAGCTCGGCGCAGAACACCGTCTCCGCGGCGGTGCCCCGGCGCAGCCGCCCGTTCACCCAGCCGCGCACCAGCCCCGGCGTCGTCGGGAAGGGCCGGCCGTCGAAGCGGGCGACGGTGCGCAGGACGGCGTCCTCCATCTCGCGGGTCACGCCGCCGTCGTCGGCCGGGCCGACCAGCTGCCGGAGCCACGCGCGCTGCCCGTAGCGCTGCCGCCAGGTGACGACGGCGTCGCGCAGGTCGTGCAACTGCACGCCGCGCTGGTGCTTCCCGGTCCACGCGTCGGGCAGCGAGCGGCCGAGCTCGGCGTGCCAGAGCAGCGGCGGCAGGTCCTCCAGGACGACGGCCATGCCGACGTGGTTGACCGGCGCGTTGGTCAGCGCCCGGATCGCCCGGTCGGCCACCGACGCGCCGCGGAACACCCAGACGTCGCCGGTGCGGGTGAGCTCGACCGCCTCGTCGAGCGGGAGCGCGCGGGGCGGGGTCACGCGGCTACGTTAGGCGACCGTGCGCCCCTCCTCGCGAGCGTTGAAGCTGCTCGGTCTGGCCGGCCTCGCCGGCGTCGCCGCCACCGGCGCGGTGCTGGTGCGCGGCGAGCGGCAGCGGCGGGCGCACACGCCCGACGAGGTGCGCACGCGGCTGCACGAGCGGCACGCCGCCGCGGCCGCCGCCGTCCCGGAGGACGGACCCGCTGACGAGCCGGCGAGCGAGCCGCCCGGCCCGGTACCGGTGCCCGCCCGCCGCCGGTGGGCGGCCCGGCTGCGGCGGCGGCCCGGGGTTTGAGCGCTCCCCGGCGCGCCTAAGGACCCGAGGTGACGACGGGAGACGACGCGTACCGCGCGTTCGGCGACCCCGAGGGGAGGTTCCCGGCGGTCGAGAGCGTGGGCGAGCGGCTGCTCGGCTCCCTGCTCGACCGTGCGCACCTCATCCCGGCCCGCCTCGTCGGCCCGCTGGTGGCGCAGGAGCTCGGCCACGCCGGCATCGACGAGGTGGCGATCCTGCTGCAGGACGTCGACCAGGTGGACCTGCACCCGCTCACCGGGCCGGGGCTGTCGGGCGCGCAGGTGCCCATCGACGGCAGCCCGGCCGGCGACGCCTTCGCCCGGGACGAGGCGGTCGACGAGCCGCTGGACGGCGGGCGGGTGCGGATGCACCTGCCGATGCTCGACGGCTCCGACCGGGTCGGCGTCCTGTCGCTGGTGCTGCACGACCCCACCGAGGCCGACCGGCGGCTCGCCCAGCGCCTCGCCGGCCTGGTCGCCGACCTGGTCGTGACGAAGGACCACTACACCGACACCTTCGCCCGGGTCCGCGAGCGGCGGCCGATGGAGCTGGCCGCGCAGCTGCAGTGGGAGAGCCTGCCGCCGCTGTCGATGACCACCCCGGACGTCGACCTGGCCGGCATCCTGGAGCCCGCCTACGAGGTGGGCGGCGACAGCTTCGACTACGCGCTCGACGAGCACGTCCTGCACCTGGCCGTCTTCGACGCGATGGGTCACGGGCTGACGGCGGCGTCCATGGCCACCCTCGTGCTGGCCGCCTACCGGCACGCCCGGCGCCGCGACCTGCCGCTCACCGACACCTACGCCGAGATGGACCGCGTCGTCGCCGAGGTCTTCCCCGCCCGGTTCGCCACCGGCCAGATCGCCCGGCTCGACACCGACTCCGGGGAGCTGTGCTGGGTCAACGCCGGGCACCCGCCCGCGCTGTGGGTGCGCGACGGGCGCGTGATCGGGGAGCTCACCGGCCGGCCGACCCGCCCCATCGGCTACGGCGGCGCGACCTCCGAGGGGCACACCGTCACCCTCGAGCCCGGCGACCGGGTCCTGTTCTTCACCGACGGCGTCGTCGAGGAGCGGCTCGACGGCGGCGAGCAGTTCGGCGAGGACCGGCTGCGTGAGCTGCTGGAGAAGACGTCGGCCGAGGGCGTGTCGGCGCCGGAGTCGGTGCGCCGGCTGTCGCACGCGCTCAAGGCCGCCCGCGCCGGCCGCACCAGCGACGACGCCTCCCTGCTGCTGGTCGAGTGGAAGCGGCCCCCGCGCGACGACGAGCTGGCGCCCGACATCCCGGAGTCCACGCCCACGGGGTCCAGCAGCCGCTGACGGCGCACGTCCCCACCGGGACGGACGGCGACCGCCACACCGGGCCGCGCGCCCACCCCTCCCCCGCCCGCGGGCCCGGGTCGACACTGCTCCCCGCCGTCCACGGGGGACCCGTCCTCGGGAGGGAGAGCACCGTGACCGAGCACCCCAACGTCATGCGGATGCGCGAGGGCTACGAGGCCTTCGGCAAGGGCGACCTGGAGCGTCTCCGGGAGCTGTGGCACCCGGACATCCGCTGGCACGAGCCCGGCAGCAACCCACTGGCGGGCCACTACACCGGCGTGGACCAGGTCTTCGGGCTCTTCGGCCGGCTGTTCGAGCTCACCGAGGGCAGCTTCCGCGCCGAGGTGCGGGCGACGTTCGCCGACGACACCGACGGCGTCGCGGTCGTCCGGCTCAGCGCACACCGCGGCGACCGGGACATCGACGTGGTCGCCGCCCACCTGTTCCGCTACGAGGACGGCCTCGTCGCGGAGTTCCGGGAGGCGCACACGGACCAGGCCGCCGTCGACGCGTTCTACGGCTGACCTCAGCCGGCCGGGAGCGCCGGGCCCTCGTCCTTGAGCGCGACGCCCGACGCTCCCAGCTCGCGGGCGGCCGACAGCAGCGCGGCCACCGTGTCGGCGGCCTGCGCGTAGGACAGCCCGTGCGGCGGCCGCACGTTGGACACGCAGTTGCGCTCGGAGTCCGCGCGTCCGGGCCGCGGGTCCCAGGTCAGGTAGACGCCGAGGGAGTCCGCCGACGACAGGCCCGGCCGCTCGCCGACCAGCACGAGGACCGCGCGGACACCGAGCGCCTCCCCCACCGCGTCGCCGAGCGCCACCCGCGCCTGGGTGGCCACCACCGGCGGCGCCACCGACCAGCCGCCGAGCCGCTCGCGCAGCGCGGCCACCAGGCCGGGGCCGTGCTCCTGCACCGCGCGCGGGCTGAGCCCGTCGGCGAGCACGAGCGCGAGGTCGGCGCCGGTGCGCGGCAGCGCCGTCCCCTCGGCGGGCACGCGGCCGAGGTCGGGGCGCTGCAGGTAGGTGGCCCGGTCGGGCGCGGCCGACGCCACGGTCAGCACCTCGCCGCCGAGTGCGTCCCGCAGCGCGCCGACGTCGAGCGGTGAGTGCACGGCGTCGCGGGCGGCGGCGTGGGCGGCACGGAACTCCAGCTCCCGGGACGTCGGCAGCGCGTCGCCGGCCCGGCCGAGCGCCACCCGCGCGCGGGTGGCCGACCGCAGCACCGCCCACGGGTCGTCCCCGACCCGCTCGGGCGCGCTCACGACGACGCCGCCGCGAGCAGCGCCCGGGCCGCGGGCGCGTCGGGGGCCAGCTCGCGCACCCGGCCGCCGTCGTCGAGCAGGTCCATCCGCGCCAGCCACGCCTCGAACTCCGGCGCCGGCCGCAGCCCCAGCACCGAGCGGGCGGTGAGCACGTCGGAGAAGGCCAGCGACTGGTAGTGCAGCATCACGTCGTCGGCGCCGGGCACGGCGATGAGGAACGAGCAGCCGGCCGCGCCGAGCAGCAGCATCAGCGAGTCGGTGTCGTCCTCGTCGACCTCGGCGTGGTTCGTGTAGCAGACGTCGACGCCCATGGGCAGGCCGAGCAGCTTGCCGCAGAAGTGGTCCTCCAGCCCGGCGCGCAGCACCTGCTTGCCGTCGTAGAGGTACTCGGGGCCGATGAACCCGACGACGGTGTTGACCAGCAGCGGGTCGAAGTGCCGGGCGACGGCGTAGGCGCGCGCCTCCAGTGTCTGCTGGTCGACCGGCCGCCCGCCGATGCCGAGGTGCGCCCCGGCCGACAGCGCCGACCCCTGCCCGGTCTCGAAGTAGGTGACGTTGTCGCCGACGGTCCCCCGCCCGAGCTCCAGCGCCCCGGCGCGCGCCTCGGCGAGCAGGCCGAGGGTGACGCCGAACCCGCGGTTGGCGCCCTGCGTGCCGGCCACCGACTGGAACACCAGGTCCACCGGCGCCCCCTGCTCGAGCGCCCGCAGCGTGGTGGTCACGTGCGCGAGCACGCACGACTGCGTCGGGATCTCGTAGCGGGTGATCACCGCGTCGACCAGCTCGAGCAGCGCCACCGTGCGGGCCGGTGAGTCGGTGGCCGGGTTGATCCCGATGACCGCGTCGCCCGACCCGTGCAGCAGCCCGTCGAGGATCGAGGCCGTGACGCCGACCGGGTCGTCGGTGGGGTGGTTGGGCTGCAGCCGCGACGCCAGCCGCCCGGGCAGGCCGATCGTGCTGCGCAGCGCCGTCACCACTCGGGTCCGGCGGCCGACGGCGACCAGGTCGGCGTTGCGCATCAGCTTCGACGTCGCGGCCACCATCTCCGGCGTCAGCCCGGGCGCCAGCGCGGAGAGCGCCGCCTCGTCGCCGGCCGCCGTCCAGGCCAGCAGCCGGTCGCGGAACTCCCCGACGGTCAGCGAGGCCACCGGCGCGAACGCCGCGGCGTCGTGGGTGTCCAGGATGAGCCGGGTGACGTCGTCCTCGTCGTAACCGACCACCTGCTCGTCGAGGAAGGTGGCCAGCGGCAGGTCGGCGAGCACCGTCTGCGCGGCCACCCGCTCGGCGGCCGACCCCGCCGCGCAGCCGGCGAGCACGTCACCGGAGCGCGGCGGGGTGGCCTTCGCCATCAGCTCGACCAGGGTCGGGAACTCGTAGGTGTGCCCGCCCAGCGTCACGGTGCGTCTCACCGGACGTCGTCCTCGGCCTCGGCGAGCAGCTCGAACTCCTCCTCCGGCGCCGAGGCCACCAGGTGGTGGCGGCTGTAGAGGGCGAACCAGGCGAGGAAGACGACGTAGGCGGCGAGCGTCCACAGCGCCGCCTCGCGGTCGACGAGGAAGGTGGCGACGACGGCCGCGGCCGCCAGCACCAGCGCGACGCCGGTGGTGAGCGTGCCGCCCGGGGTGCGGTAGGGCCGCGGCAGCAACGGCTCGCGGCGGCGCAGCACGATGTGGCTGACCATCATGAGCACGTAGGAGACCGTCGCCCCGAAGACGGCCATGTTGAGCAGCATCGCGCCCTGGCCGGTCAGCGAGAGGGCGAACCCGATCGCGCCGGGCACCAGCAGCGCGAGCACCGGGGCCTTCCGGGCGTTGGTCACCGACAGCGCCCGCGGCAGGTAGCCGGCGCGGGACAGCGCGAAGGTCTGCCGCGAGTAGGCGTAGATGATCGAGAAGAAGCTCGCGACCAGGCCGAACAGGCCGGCGTAGTTGACCACCCGCGTGAGGCCGTCGGAGACGCCGGCGCCGGCGAGCGCGTCGACCGGCGGGTTCCCCGACCCCGCGATCGCCGCCGAGCCGGCCGCTCCGGGGGTGAAGACGAGCATGAGGATGGCGAGCACGACGAGCACGCCCATCGCCGCGACGATGCCGCGCGGCATCGAGCGGGCGGGGTCGCGGGCCTCCTCGGCGGCCAGCGGCACGCTCTCCACGGCGAGGAAGAACCAGATGGCGAAGGGGAACGCCGCCCAGATGCCGAGCAGGCCGTAGGGCAGGAACGACGACGCCCCGGCCGCGTCGGTGGGCGCGATGTCGAGCAGGTTCCCGGCGTCGAACTGCGGCACGGCGCCGACGAGGAAGACCACCAGCCCGGCGACGGCGACGACGGTGACGGCGAACATCGCCTTGAGCGCCTCGCCGACGCCCATGAGGTGGATGCCGATGAAGAGCGCGTAGACCGCCAGGTAGACCCACCAGCCGTCGGTGATGCCGAACAGGCCGAGCGACTCGACGTAGGCGCCGATGAAGGTGGCGATGGCCGCGGGCGCGATGGCGTACTCGATGAGCACCGCGACGCCGGTGGCGTAGCCGCCCCACGGGCCCAGGGCGCGGCGCGCGAAGGTGTAGCCGCCGCCGGCGGTCGGCAGCGCGGAGCCGAGCTCGGCCAGGCCGAACACCATCGCGGTGTACATGACCGCCATCAGGACGGTGGCGATGAGCAGCCCGCCGAAGCCGCCCTCGGCCAGGCCGAAGTTCCAGCCGGCGTAGTCACCGGAGATGACGGCCGAGACGCCGAGGCCCGCGAGCAGCAGCCAGCCCGCGGTGCCGGTGCGGAGCCTCCGCTTGTCGAGGTAGCCGGCGTCGACGCGCTCGGCCTCCACCCCGGCGTGGTGCCCGGCCCGCGAGGGCGTGGGACGGGCGGTGGGTTCGGCGGTCATGGGCGCTCCCGCGGTCGGCTCCGCCGGACGGCGGAGGGCGCCAGCCTCGACCCGCGGGAACGCCCGGGTCAACGGCCTGCGCCAGCGGCAACAGACCGTTCACGCCGCCGACTCAGGGGATGCCGTGCCAGCGCCCCTTCTCGGCGTTCCCGGCGGGCTTCGACTCGAGGACGTTGCCCGGCGTGGGCTGCGTCCGCTGGTCGTCGGCGAGGGCGAAGACCCGCAGCAGCGGGCCGACGAGCGCGTCGTAGACGGCCGGGAACAGGCGGAACCCGAGGATGACGACGGGGTTGGCGAAGCCGGACTGGACCAGCCGCCGCGGCCGGTCGAGCCGGGCGACGACCGAGCGGGCCACCCGCTCCGGCGAGTAGATGGGGATCGGCGGGCGGCCCTTGAGGCCGATGTAGCTGCCGGCCTGCGAGTAGATGGGGGTGTTGACGCCGCCGGGCGCCACCGCGGAGACGTGGATGCCGGGGACGTCGCGGGTCTCCTGCTGCAGCACCCGGATCATCCCGAGCTGGCCCCACTTGGCGGTGATGTAGCTGCCCATGAGCGGGGTGGCCACCGAGGCCAGCAGGGAGCTGACGATGACCAGGTGGCCCTCGCCCTGGCGGCGGAACTGCGGCAGCACCACCCGGGCCAGGTTCGCGGTGCCGTGCAGCGCGGTGTCCACGACCCGCTCGAAGACCTCCTTGGGCACGTCCTCGACCTTGCCGTAGGCGACCACCTGCGCGGAGTGGACGACGACGTCGAGGCTGCCGAACCGGCGCACGGCGCCGTCGACGGCGGTGCGCAGCGCGTCCTCGTCGAGCACGTCGGCCGGGCAGACGACGACGTCGGCGGCGCCGGCCGCGCGCACCTCGGCGGCGGTCTCATCCAGCGCCTCGCGGCCGCGGGCCAGCAGCACCAGCGACGCGCCCCGCTGGGCGAACAGGCGGGCGGTGGCGCGGCCGATGCCGCTGGAGGCACCGGTGATGAGCACGGACTGGGACATGCGGGGGCGCTCCTCGGCTCGGGGGTCCCGGGCGGCCTACCCGGGTCCGTTGCCCGCCATGCGATCGAGCACCGCGAGCAGCCGGCCCGGGCCGGTGACCTCCGTCCCCTCCGGCAGCCGGGCGCGCAGGCCGCGGTCGGCGGTCACCGCGAGCACCCGGCGGCCGGTGGCGGCCAGCGCGGCGGCCTCCGCGGCGAGGGCGTCGTCGCCGCTGCCGGGCGCCCGCACCAGCCGCAGGCCGTCGGGTGCCGTCACCCCCCGCGCGGCCCCCTCGACCACGACCACCACCTCCTCGACCACCACCTCCTCGACCCCGACCTCCCCGACGTCGAACGGGAGCCCGGCGCGGGCCAGCCGCGCCAGCAGCCGGCCCGTCGCGCCGGCCCGGTCCCGCCACCAGCCGTCGGGACGGGCGCCGACGACGTTGGCCGCGTCGACGAGCAGGACGGTCACGTGCCCCCGATCGGGTGAGCCGGTTCGCGGTGATCATCCGCGGGGTATCCGCAGGTCAGGAGCGCAACGAGTCGAGGATGCGCACGGGACGGGGAGGTCCGATGGCGAGCACCGACGGTACCGGGCACGGGGCGGGCACGACGGCGACCGGCGAGGGGGCGCACGTCACCCGGGGAGCGGCGCGCGACGCCGTCGCCGCCCAGCGCGACCGCTTCGGCGGGATCAAGTGGGGGGCGGCGTTCTTCGGCTGGCTGTCGGCCAACGGCCTGGCGGTGCTGCTGGTCGCGCTGGTGTCGGCGGCCGGCGTGGGCCTCGGCCTCGCGCAGGGTCTCGACAGCGTCGACGAGGCCACCGAGCAGGCCGCGGGCATCGGCCTCGGCGGCGCGGTCGCCGTCGTGGTGGTGCTGTTCCTCGCCTACCTCGCCGGGGGCTACGTGGCCGGGCGGATGGCCCGCTTCGACGGCCCCCGCCAGGGCCTGGCGGTGTGGCTGGTCGGCCTGGTCGTCGTGCTGCTGCTCGCCGTCGCGGGCGCCGTGCTCGGGGCGCAGTACAACGTGCTGCAGCAGCTCGACCTGCCGCGCATCCCCGTCGACGAGGGCACGGCGACCACCGCCGGCCTGGTCACGCTGGCCGCGATCCTGGTGGCCACGCTGGTGGGCGCGCTGCTCGGCGGCGCGCTCGGCACCCGCTACCACCGCCGGGTGGACCGCGCCGGCTTCTGAGGGGCCGGGTCCCGGGGGGGGGGGGGGGGGGGGGGGGGGGGGGGGGGGGGGGGGGGGGGGGGGGGGTGCGGGGGGGGGTC
>NZ_JBJGYM010000015.1:0-107749 GCF_054049995.1 Geodermatophilus sp. SYSU D01106
GGGGGGGGACCGGCCCAGCGGCTGCGCCGGGTGGACGGTCCTCGACCTCACCCAGCACCTGCTCGACGACGCCCGCCGGGGCCTGGTCGCCCTGGCCACCCCGGCGGGCGGCCCGGTCACGTCCGACGCCGTCGCGTACTGGCGGTCCTGGCAGCCGACGCCGGACGAGGACGACGGCACCGCCTGGCGCACCCGCGTGCGGGCGAGCACGACCGGGGGCCTGGCGAACCTGGCGCCGCTGTACGCCGGGACGGCGGCTGCCGTGGGCGTGGCGGCGAGCCGGGTCGACGCCGGCGAACGGGTGGGCACCCAGGGCTGGGTGCTGACCGCCGCCGAGCTGTGCTCGACGCTCGCGGTCGAGGCCGCCGTCCACCACCTCGACCTGGTGGTGGACCTGGACCGCCCGGGTCCGGGACCCGCGGCCCTGGCCGAGGTCCGCCGCGTGCTCGAGGGGCTCCACGGCGGCCCGCTGCCCGCCGGCTGGGACGACGCGACGGCGGCCCGCCGCGGCACCGGCCGTGAACCGCTGACCGACGCCGACCGGGCGGAGCTGGGGACGGCGGCGGACCGGTTCCCGCTGTTCGGCTGAGCGCCTGCGCCGACCAGGGACACTGGGGGCGTGCCAGCAGCTGCCGCCGTCCCGTCCGCGACCGACGTCCTCGTGGTGGGCGCCGGCCCCGCGGGGTCGGCCGCGGCGGCCTGGGCGGCCCGCGCCGGGCACGACGTCGTGCTGGCCGACGCCGCCGTCTTCCCGCGCGACAAGACCTGCGGCGACGGGCTGACCCCTCGCGCGGTCGCCGAGCTGGACCACCTCGGCCTCGGCGACTGGGTGCGCGGGCACGCCCGCAACCAGGGCCTGCGCGCCGCCGGGTTCGGCCGCACCTGGGAGCTGCCCTGGCCCGGCGGGCAGTTCCCCGACCACGGCAGCGCCGTGCCGCGCACCGAGCTCGACGCGCGCATCCGGGAGGTGGCGGTCGGCTCGGGCGCGACGGCGTTCGACGGCGCGCGGGCGGTCGACGTCGAGCGCGACGGCGACCGGGTCGCCGCGGTGGTGTTCGGGCTCGCCGACGACAGCCGGGTGAGCGTCGCCTGCCGCCGGCTCGTCGTCGCCGACGGCGTGCGCTCGCCGCTGGGCCGGGTGCTCGGCCGCGAGTGGCACCGCGACACCGCCTACGGCGTCGCCGCGCGCAGCTACGTCCGCTCGGGCCGCAGCGAAGACGAGTGGATCTCCTCGCACCTCGAGTTGCGCGGCGAGGAGGGCGAGCTGCTGTCCGGCTACGGCTGGGTCTTCCCGCTGGGGGCGGCGGCCGGCGAGGTGAACCTCGGCGTCGGCACCCTGGCGACGGCGCGGCGCCCGGCCGGTGTGCAGCTCAAGGCGCTGCTGGAGTTCTACGCGGAGTCGCGGCGCGAGGAGTGGCAGCTCGACGGGCCGGTGCGCGACGTCGCGTCGGCGCTGCTGCCGATGGGCGGTGCCGTCTCCGGGGTCGCCGGGCGGAACTGGGCGCTGGTCGGCGACGCCGCCGGGTGCGTCAACCCGCTCAACGGCGAGGGCATCGACTACGGGCTGGAGACCGGGCGGGCCGTCGTCGACCTGTTCGGCGAGGACGACTGGTCCCGCGCCTGGCCGGCGACGCTGCGCCGCCACTACGGGGAGGCGTTCTCGATCGCCCGGCGGCTGGCCGGCCTGCTGACGGTGCCCCGCTTCCTGCCCACGGCGGGCCCGGTCGGCATGCGCTCGCGGTCCCTGATGACGGTGGCGCTGCGGGTGATGGGCAACCTGGTGGGCGAGGAGGACCGCGACGTCGTCGCCCGGGCCTGGCGCACCGCCGGCCGCGCCTCGACCCGCTGGGACGACCGCCCTCCGTTCAGCTGAGCGGGGCCCGGAGGGCCCCCGGAGCTGGACGGGACGCAGGACGGGGACGCTGGGACGCGACCCGCCCCGCGAGGCGCGGGCCCGGAGGGGGGCCGGAGGCTCCCCGACGGACCCGCGGCAGCGGCTCCACGCACCGGGGGAACGGCACCTGGCCGCGGTGCGGTCCGGAGGACCGCCATGTCACAGCTCAGACGAAAGGACTGTTGTACATCGCGAAGTACACGGCGATGTAGTGGCAGATCGCCGCCACGATGGTCATCGCGTGGAAGACCTCGTGGTAGCCGAAGGTGCCCGGCCAGGGGTTCGGCTTCTTGATCGCGTAGGCGATGCCGCCGACGGTGTAGAGCACGCCGCCGACCGCCAGCAGCACCAGCGACGTCACCCCGGCGATGTGCAGGATGTCGGTGAGGATGAAGACGGCGACCCAGCCCAGGCCGATGTAGAGCGGCACGCCGACCCAGCGCGGCGCCGTCGGCCAGGTGAGCTTGAGGCAGACGCCGGCCAGCGCGCCGGCCCAGACGCCGGCCAGCACCCACCAGCCCAGCGGCTGGTCGACGGCGAGCAGGGCGAACGGCGTGTAGGTGCCCGCGATGAACAGGAAGATCATCGAGTGGTCGAGCCGCTTCATGATCTTCCAGCCGCGCGGTGACCAGCGGCGGCGGTGGTAGAGCGCGCTGATGCCGAACAGCCCGCAGATCGTCAGGCAGTAGACGGCGACGGAGAACCCCGAGCGGGCGCCGAGGACGGACGCCAGCGGGATGAGCACGGCGCCGGCGACGATCGCGCCGAAGAACGCGAACAGGTGCAGCCAGCCGCGCATCCGCGGCCGGGTGTCGGGGTGGTCCCAGTCGTCGTCGTCGAAGTCGGCGGCGGTCCAGGTGTCCTCGACCCGCTGCCCCTCCTCGAGGACGGCGGCGACGGCGGGGCCGCGGGGCGCCTCGATCTCGGCCCCGTCGTCGGCCCGCACCCGGACTGGCTGGCGGTCCTCGGGAGCGGTCACGACTCCGAGGTTACGGAGGCGTAGGTCCGGCCGCACCGGGACGCGGCTGTGACGTCCCCGGCAACGCCGCAGGCCGGACGGGCCTGCGGAACGGCGGCGTCCCGGGGGCCTACTGTGTGCGCCGTGGGGGCGCGTCAGTGGGTCCGCGACGTCCTGACGCAGATGTACGAGCGTCGCCTGGCCCGGCAGCTGGTGGGTGCCGACGTCCCCCGCCACGTGGGCGCGATCATCGACGGCAACCGCCGCTGGGCGAAGGCCACCGGGCTCCTCGACCCGAACGCCGGGCACCGCCGCGGCGCCGACCGGATCGCCTCCTTCCTCGGCTGGTGCGACGAGGCCGGCGTCGAGGTGGTCACGCTGTTCCTGCTCTCCACGGACAACCTGTCGCGGCCGGAGCCGGAGCTGACGCCGCTGCTGCGGATCATCGAGGGCGTCGCCCAGGACCTGTCCGCGCCCGACCGCCGCTGGCAGCTGCGCCCGGTCGGCGCGCTGGGCCTGCTCCCGGCGGAGACCGTCGCCGTCCTCAAGGAGGCCGAGGAGACGACGCGCGGCCGCCCGGGCGCGCACGTGAACCTCGCCGTCGGGTACGGCGGACGGCGGGAGATCGCCGACGCCGTCCGCTCGCTGCTGGCCGAGCACGCGAGCCGGGGGACGTCGCTGGACGAGCTGGTCGAGGTGCTCGACGTCGAGCACATCGCCGAGCACCTCTACACCCGCGGGCAGCCCGACCCGGACCTGGTCATCCGCACCAGCGGCGAGCAGCGCCTGTCGGGGTTCCTGCTCTGGCAGACGGCGCACTCGGAGTTCTACTTCACCGACGTCTACTGGCCCGACTTCCGCCGGGTCGACCTCCTGCGCGCGCTGCGGGCCTACGCGGCGCGGCACCGCCGCTTCGGTGGGTGACAGACTCGGGCGCATGGCACCCGGCACGGTCGACGTCCCTCTCGAGTACGTGCGCCTGGGGCTGCGGTTCGACCGGCTGGAGGCCGGCTTCGTCGACGCCTACACCGGTGAGAAGCGGATCCGCGCGGAGGTGGAGAGCGAGCCGGCGCCCACGCCGCAGGGGCTGCGCGACCAGGCCCGGGGGCTGCTGCGCGAGCTCGACGCCGCCGGGCTGCCGGAGGACCGCGCCGCGTTCCTGCGCGGCCAGCTCACCGGGCTCGAGTGCACCGCCCGGAAGATGAGCGGCGAGCCGGTCGGCTTCCTCGACGAGGTGCGCAGCTACTTCCAGGTCGACCTGACCCTCGGCGACCCCGCCGCCTACGCCGCGGCGCACGCCGAGCTCGAGACCCTGCTGCCGGGCGACGGCACGCTCGCCGAGCGGTACGCCGCGCACCGCCGTCGCGAGGAGTGCCCGCCGCAGCGGCTCGACGCGGCGGTGCACGCCCTGTCCAGCGCGCTGCGCGACCGGGTGCGCGGCCGCTACGGGCTGCCCGAGGCCGAGACGGTGCGCTACGAGGTGGTCACCGACAAGCCGTGGTCGGGCTTCAACTACTACGAGGGCGACTACCGCTCGCGGGTGGCGATCAACGCCGACCTGCCGCACCGGCTCAGCCAGCTGGTGCACCTGGTGGCGCACGAGTCCTACCCCGGCCACCACACCGAGCACTGCCGCAAGGAGCGCGGGCTGGTCGAGCGCGCCGGGCACCTCGAGCACACGGTGTTCCTGGTCAACACCCCGGAGTGCCTGATGGCCGAGGGGCTGGCCGACCTCGGCGTCGACGCCGCCGTCGGCGACGGGTGGGGGACCTGGTCGGCGGAGGTGCTCGGCGACCTCGGGCTGCGCTTCGACGGGCACCTGGCCGAGCGGATCGCCGCCGCGAGCGCGCCGCTCAACCGGGTGCGCCAGGACGCCGCCGTCCTGCTGCACGACCGCGGCGCCGACGCCGACGAGGTCGCCGCCTACATCCAGCGGTGGTCGCTGGTCAGCCCCGACCGGGCCCGCCAGCAGCTGCGGTTCCTGACCCACCCGCTGTGGCGCGCCTACATCACCACCTACGTCGAGGGCTACGACCTGCTGCACCGCTGGCTGGCCGCCCGGCCGGAGGAGCAGGACGTCGCCGACCGCTTCGTGCGCCTGCTCGACGAGCCGCTGACCCCCGCCCTCGTCGCCGCCGAGCTGTCGGCCGCCTGAGCCGTGCCGCGCCGCGATCCCCGGGAGGCCCGCGCACTGGGGCTGTGGACCGCCGGCTGGCTGTTCGGGCTGCTGCTCGCCGGCCTGCTGTGGATCGGCGACCTGTCGGTGCAGTGGCCGGTGCTGCTCGTGCCGGCGCTGTGGGCGCTGGTGGCGCTGCGCCCCCGCCGTCGCCCTCCCCGGGCGCCGCAGCGCGAGGACGACCGCTGGGACGTGCCGTACGAGGGCGGCCCGCCGCCGACCTGGGAGCTGCCGGCGTCGCGGCCGCTGCCCCGCCCGCCGGACGCCCGGGACCGCGGTACCTGGTGACCCGCCGTCCGCCGTCGCCCGGCGCCGTCCCCGGGACGGCCGGACCCCTGGGACGGCTGGGACGGGAGGTACCCCTCCGGGTGAACAGTGCGTTTCCGGAGGGTGGGACACCGCGCTCCTGTCGGTGAGTGGCCTTAGCGTCCGCAGTGGACGACGGGCCCGCCCCGCCGTCCGCGGGAGGCCCGGTTGGTGCTGACGATCTCGTCGACCAGGGGGGCCGCGACCCGGCCCCTGTGCCGGGTCCCGGCCACCTCGGAGCCGGGGCGCGCCGTGCGCCCCAGGGGAGACGACTCGTGACTCTGCGCCGCACGTACGTCCTCGACACCTCGGTCCTGCTGTCCGACCCGCGCGCGCTGCTGCGCTTCGGCGACGCCGACGTGGTGCTGCCGCTGGTCGTCATCGGGGAGCTCGAGGACAAGCGGCACCACCCCGAGCTGGGCTGGTTCGCCCGGCAGGCGCTGCGGATGCTCGACGACCTGCGGGTCACCCACGGCCGGCTCGACGCGCCGGTCCCGGTGGGCGAGGCCGGCGGCACGCTGCACGTGGAGCTCAACCACAGCGACGCCTCGGTGCTCCCGGCGGGCTTCCGGAACGACAGCAACGACAGCCGGATCATGGTCGTCGCGCTGAACCTGCGCGCCGAGGGCCGCGACGTCTGCCTGATCACCAAGGACGTGCCGCTGCGCGTGAAGGCGGCCGCCGTCGGCCTGGACACCGACGAGTACCGCGCGCTGGACGCCGTCGACGCCGGCTGGACCGGGATGGCCGAGCTGTCGCTGGACGACGCCGAGCTGACCGCGCTGTACGACACCGGCGAGGCGTTCGTGCCCGCCGCGGCGGACCTGCCGGCGCACACCGGGCTGGTGCTGCTGAGTTCGCGCGGGTCGGCGCTGGGCCGGGTGACGCCGGACAAGCAGGTGCGGCTGGTGCGCGGCGACCGCGAGGCGTTCGGGCTGCACGGGCGCTCGGCGGAGCAGCGGGTGGCGCTGGACCTGCTGCTCGACCCCGACGTCGGGATCGTCTCCCTCGGCGGGCGCGCGGGCACCGGCAAGTCGGCGCTGGCGCTGTGCGCGGGCCTGGAGTCGGTGATGGAGCGGCGGGCGCACAAGAAGGTCGTGATCTTCCGGCCGCTCTACGCCGTCGGCGGCCAGGAGCTCGGGTACCTGCCGGGCGGCGAGGGCGAGAAGATGTCGCCCTGGGCGCAGGCCGTCTACGACACGCTCGGCGCGTTGGTGTCCAAGGAGGTCCTGGAGGAGATCGCCGCCCGCGACCTCATCGAGGTGCTGCCGCTGACGCACATCCGCGGGCGGTCGCTGCACGACTCGTTCGTGATCGTCGACGAGGCGCAGTCGCTGGAGCGCGGCGTGCTGCTGACCGTGCTGTCGCGGCTGGGCTCGGGCTCGCGGGTGGTGCTCACCCACGACGTGGCGCAGCGGGACAACCTGCGGGTCGGCCGGCACGACGGCATCGCCGCGGTGGTCGAGCAGCTCAAGGGGCACCCGCTGTTCGCGCACGTGACGCTGACCCGCTCGGAGCGCTCGGCGATCGCCGCCCTGGTCACCGAGATGCTGGAGGACCTCCCGCTCTGACGCTGGGGCTGCCCGCCGCGCCCCACTCCTGGGGCGTCTCCGGTTCTCCGGGGGTCCTGCAGGACCCCCGGAGAACGAGGAACGCCCAGGAGCGGTCACCGTCCGCCGCGCGCGAGGGCGCGCCGCACCCGCTCGCCCAGGCGCACCGGGTTGCCGAGCTCACCCCAGGTCCACCGGACCACGCCCCAGCCCTCGTCGCGGATGGCGTCCTCGCGCCGCTTCTCCTCGAAGACGGCGTCGCCAGGGTCCTGCCCGGGCCGCAGCAGCCGGCCGTACTTCACCCGTCCGTCGAACTCCCCGACGACGCGGCGGTGCTCCCACACGAAGTCCGTCCGCCCGATCCGGACGCCGTCCGTCGTGTGCACGGTGTGCTGGAGCCCGGTGGGCTGCAGCCCGAGGCGGTCGAGCAGGACGCGGCTGCGGCTCTCACCCACGCTCTCGCTGCGTCTGTCGGCGAAGGACACGGCGCGCGCCGCCGAGCGGACACCCGGCCGGCCGTGGGACCTGTCGAGCGCCTCGGCCAGCTCTCCGGCTGTGCACCTTCCGGCAGCCAGCGCGGCGTCGAGGAGCACGACGGCCTGCTCGAAGGAGAGGGCGCGCGCCAGGTCGACCGCCGTCCGCGCCGGCGAGGTCACCGCAAATCCCCGGACGTGGACCACCTCGTCCTCGTCGAGGCGGCCGGTGTGCACGGACAGCGACCGACTCGAGTCGTTCCACGCCGGTGGTGACCGGGTGAGGTGCACCCGGTCGAGCGGCACGCTCCAGAGCGGCATGCCCAGCAGCACCGCCGCCGACTGGTGGCTCACCACTGCTGGCCTGCGGAGCATCCCGAGGGTCGCGGTCACCAGCAGGCGGTGCCTCGCGGCCGCACCGTCCGGCGCTCCGCCGTCGAGGTAGGCGCCTCGGCGGAGGCGGGTCCACTCGCGGCGACCCGTGAGGCGCGCGATCTCGTCGTCGGAGTACCCCTCCTCGAGCGCGTCGCGACGGACGAGGAGACGAGGCGGCACGTCGGTCATCCCGCGACGGTCGCCCGTCCGACGCCGTGTCCGGGCCCGCCCGGACGTCCGGTGGACGGCGCCCGACCTGTGGACGGCCCACTCCTGGAGCGTTGCTCGCCCTACGGGGGCGCTGCAGGACCCCGGAGGACCGCACGGCACCCCAGCGGTGGCCGGCCGGCGGATGGTCAGGGGGTGGGGGCGTCCTCGGGGTCGGGGGCGCCCGCGCGGCGGCGGGCGGGCGCCGGGCGGGGCGGTGTCGCCGCCCAGCGCAGCAGCGCCACCGCACCCCACCCGGCCAGGAGGCACCAGGGCAGCCGGACGGCGACCTCGTCGGCCGAGAAGTCGCCGCGCATCCCCATCGCGAGCACCGGCAGGGCCAGCACGAGCCCCACCGCGAGCACGTCCCAGCGCAGCGGGCTCATGCCTCAGCGCTCTCCAGCCGCTCGCACAGCAGCGACGCCCAGCGGTGCGCGGTGGCGCGGACGCCGTCGAGCAGCGCGACCGGCGCGGTGGTGCGGCCCAGCACGGCGGCGGGGTCGGCGGTCAGGTCGGTGTCCTGGACGACGAGCGCGTCGACGCGGGGGAGACCGTCGAGCCACGGGCCGACGTCCTCCGGCTTGCGGGTCGCGTCGACGACGGCCCAGACGGCGGCCGGCGAGAAGATCGCCATGACCTGCTCGAGCCAGGTGCGTCCGGCGGCCCGCATCGGGGCGTCCACCGCGACGACGGTCGGCGTCCCGGCCCGGGCGGCGTCCTGCTTGCGCTCGAGCGCGGTGTCCACGGAGGTGATCCGGCTGCCCTCGGGCGCCAGCGCGGCGAGGTCGCCGCGGGTGGCCCACTGCAGGCGGTCGGGGTCCAGGCGCATCGAGACCGACAGCGACCGGGCCGCGGCGAGCGTCTCCACGCCGGGGCCGACCACCAGCAGCACCTCGCCGGCGCCTGCGGGGGCCGACGGCGCGGCCGGCAGGCCCCGCAGCGCCCGGGTCAGCGCCGCGTAGGTGCCGCCCGCGGCGACGTCGGCGGCGAAGGTGCCGGCGAGCAGGTCCTCGGGGACGCCGAGGGCGCGCAGCCGGGCGACGATCCCGGCGGCCTCGACCATCCGCGGGTCGACCAGCTCGCGGCCGGCGGTGCCGCGCTCGCGCACCGACGGGACGAGCACCCGGCCGGCGCGCGCGTCGACGGGCAGCCGCGTGACCGTGGCCAGCCCGGCGGGACGGCCCGGCGCCGCGACGCGGGCGACCGCCTGGCCGGGCACCGGCGGCAGACCGCGGCGCGCCGGCGGGACCGGCGGGCGGCCGAGCAGGCGCGGCACGGCGAGCTCCGTGCCCGGGGTGGGCGGCGGCAGCAGGGACAGCGGGGGCAGGACGGCGGTGGAGTCCAGCGGCAGGGGCGCCGGGTCGCTGGCGGTCGCGGCCAGCGCGAGCACCTCGGTGGCGGCCTCGATCGCGGGCTGCTCGACCGCCTCGACCTCCCACTCGTCGCTCTCGGCCGAGGCCTCGACCCACGCCGGCTCGCGGTCCATCCGCTGGGCGGTGGCCGGCACCGGCGGGCGGCCGCGGTGCACGCGGCCCTGGGTGGAGGCGCTCGCGAGCACGCCGCGCAGGATGTCGGTGAGCGCGTCGTCGGGGGTGTCGTGCGCCAGCGCGGCGCGCAGCACCTCGGCGATGGCCTCCTCGCGGCCGGTGACCGGGCCGGTGAGGTCCGCGTCGGACCAGGTCGCCACGGGCTGCGGCGCCGGGACCTCGATGGGCAGGGCGACGACGGCGGGGAGGACGTCGGTGGCGTAGTCGTCGGCCGGGGCGACCTCGAGGGCGGCCACCTCGGCCACGGGCTGCTCGACGGGGAACTCCTCGACGGGGTCCTCCTCGACCGGGTCCTGCTCGACGGCGGGCTCCTCGAGCGGGACCTCCGCGACCGGGAGCTCGTCGGCCGGGCGGTCACCGAGCAGCTCGGCGACGAGGGACTCGTCGTCGGACGCGTCCGCGACGATCGGCTCCTCGACCTCCGCGACCTCGACCTCTGCGACGGCGACCTCCGCGACGGCGGGTTCAGCGACCGGGGTGGCGGCGACCGGGACGACCGGGGTCGCGACGGCGGTTCGGGCGGGCGCGGGGTCGGCCCACATGTCCAGGTCGGCGACGGACCGCTCGACGTCGACGTCCTCGACCGCGACGTCCTCGACCGCGACGTCCTCGACGGCCGGGACCGCGGGCTCCTCGACGACCGGGGTGGGCGCCTCGGCCACGGGCTCCTCGACGGCGACCGCAGCCAGCTCCTCGACGACCGGAGCGACCGGGGCCTGCACGGGAGCGGCCACCGGGGCGACCGGCGCGGCAGCCCGAGCGGGAGCAGCGACCGGCGTGGGAGCAGCGACCGGGGCAGGGGCGGGGGCGGCGGCACGCGGGGCGGCCATCGCGGCGGCGAGGGCGGCGGCCAGCGGCATCGCCGGCGCCGGGGCGGGCGCGGACGCCGGCGTGCGCAGCACCGAGGCCGGGGCGGGGGCAGGCTCCGGCTCGACCACCGGGTCGGGCTCGGCGGCGAGCGCGGCGGCGGTGGCGTGCAGCGCGCGCAGCGCCTCGGCGGCGGACGCGGCGGCGGTGGCGGCCACGGCGTCGTCGACGGCCTCGCGGACCTCGCGGTCACCGGCGACCACCTGGGCGAGCGCGGCGGTGAACGGCGACGGGCCCGCGGGCTCGGCCGGCGTCGCCGGCGGGCGCACCGCGGTGCGGGCCGGGCGCCGGGCGGCGGCCGGGGCGGCGGCGGGTGCCGCCTGGAACGCGGCGGTGCCCGAGGAGGGGCGCGCAGCGGCAGGAGCGGCGGCGGTGCGGGGAGCGGTGCGGGCAGCCGGCCGGGCCGCGGGACGCCGGGCGGCGCCGACCGAGGACCGGGAGTACAGGTCGACGTCGGGACCGCCGGTCGCCGCGCCGAGCAGGCCGGCGACCTCGTCGACCGGGTCGGGCAGGGCGGCCGGGCGCGCGGTGGGCCGGGCCGCCGCGGGGCGGGACCGGTGCATCTCGGTGGCGCGCAGGAAGGCGCCGGTGTCGGCGAGCGGGCCGGGGTCGCGGCTCAGCGCGGCCTCGATCCGGCGGGCCGACTCCGACCGCGACGCGGGGGTGCGGCGCGGCGGCTCGACGTCCTCCACCTCGGCGACGAAGCGCTCGGTGGCGAAGAAGCCCAGGACCCCGCCGGACCGGATGCGGCGGACGCCGACGATCCGGACGGCGTTGCCGTAGCGCTCGCGCGCCGCGGCGACCGCGGCCTCGGGGGTCGCCGCCTCAACGGATGGCAACGGCACCGCTCACCACTCCCAGGGACTCGATCTGGGCCGTCCGGGAGACCTCCGTGTAGGAGATCACCGGCAGCCGGGGCAGGACCTGGCGGACCAGGCGGGACAGGGCGGCGCGGACCTGGGGCGAGCACACGAGGACCGGCGCGAGGCCGAGGCTCTCGGCCTGCTCCAGGAGCCCGGTGCACCCGGTGACCAGCGCGTCGACGGAGCCGGCGTCGAGGGCCAGCACCTGGCCGCCGTCGCTGTGCCGGACCGCCTCGAGCAGCCGCTGCTCGAACGCGGGCTCGAGGGTGAGCACGTGCAGCCGCTCGTCGGGGGTGACGTAGGGGTGGCTGATCGCGGGGCCGAGCGCGGAGCGCACGGCCTCGACGAGGCCGTCGAGGTCGGTCGACGTCTTCGCCCGCAGCGACAGCGCCTCGAAGATGCGCACCAGGTCGCGGATGGAGACGTTCTCGGTGAGCAGCGCGTGCAGCACCCGCTGCACCTCGCCGAGGGTGAGCAGCGCGGGGGTGAGCTCCTCGACGACGACCGGGTGGGTGCGGCGGACCATCTCCACGAGCACCCGGACGTCCTCGCGGCCGAGCAGGTCGGCGGAGTGCTGGCGGACGACCTCGGCCAGGTGGGTGGTGATGACCGAGGAGCGGTCGACGACGGTGGCGCCGGCCATCTCCGCCTGCCGCTGCAGCTCGACGGGCACCCACTTGGCGGGCAGGCCGAACACCGGCTCGCGGGTGGGACGGCCGGGCAGGCCGTCGAGCGCGTCGCCGATCGCCAGCACGGTGCCGGCGGGCGAGGTGCCCTTGGCCGCGGGGACGCCGTTGAGCCAGATGACGTACTGCGAGGCCGGCAGGTCGAGGTTGTCGCGGGTGCGCACGAGCGGGATGACCAGGCCGGTCTCCATCGCGACCTTCCGGCGCAGCGCCTTGACGCGGTCGAGCAGGTCGCCGCCGCGGGCGGTGTCGACCAGGTCGACGAGGTCGAAGGCCACCTCGAGCTCGAGCGGGTCGACCCGCATCCGCTCCGCGATCGCCTCGGGGGAGTCGGGCTTCGGCTCGTCGTCGGCCGCAGGGGCCTGCGCCTCGTCGTCCTCGACAGGAGCCTCCTGCATGCGGGCGGCCATCAGCAGGAAGGCGCCGCCGACCAGCAGGAACGGGAGCTTGGGCAGACCGGGGATCAGGCACAGGGCGAGCGCGGCGCCGCCGGCGATGCGCACCGGCTGCTTGAAGCGGCCGAGCTGGGCCAGCAGGTCGCTGCCCATGTCGCCCTCGGTCGCCGAGCGGGTGACGATGATGCCGGTGGCGGTCGACATGAGCAGGGCCGGGATCATCGACACCAGGCCGTCGCCCACGGTCAGCAGCGAGTAGGTCGAGACGGCCTCGCCGACCTCCAGGCCCCGCTGCATGACGCCGATGGCCATGCCGCCGATCAGGTTGACCAGCGTGACGATGATGCCGGCGATCGCGTCGCCCTTGACGAACTTCGAGGCACCGTCCATCGAGCCGTAGAAGTCCGCCTCGGCGGTGACCTCGCCGCGCCGCTTGCGGGCCTGCGTCTCGTTGATCAGCCCGGCGTTGAGGTCGGCGTCGATGGCCATCTGCTTGCCGGGCATCGCGTCGAGGGTGAAGCGGGCGCCGACCTCGGCGACGCGCCCGGCACCGTTCGTGATGACCACGAACTGGACGATCGTGAGGATCAGGAAGATGACCAGGCCGACGATCAGCGAGCCGCCGATGACGATGTGCCCGAACGCCTCGATCACCTTGCCGGCGTAGCCGTCGGTGAGCACCAGTCGGGTCGACGAGACGTTGAGGGCCAGCCGGAACAGCGTGGCGATCAGCAGCAGGGACGGGAAGACGGCGAAGTCCAGCGGCCGCTTGATCTGCATCGCCACCAGCAGGATGAGCAGCGAGATGGCGAGGTTGAGGCCGATCAGGAGGTCCATCAACGCGGCCGGCAGGGGCACGACCAGCATGAGGACGATGGCCACGACGCCGATCGGAACGGCGGCCTTCATCATCCCTCGCACGGACTCCCCATCGGCAGCCCTCGCGGGGAGACCGACCGCGGTCGGCCCACGAGTCACAGCCGCCCCACGGCCGGGCAGGCCTGAGGAGCGATCCGCACGTCAGGGGAGTGGACGCGTGCGGACCGCTTGCGGGTACCGGGAGGTCAGGAGGCGATCGGGGTCCTCCGACGGCCGGCGCGGGGCAGGTTGGTGACGTCGGGCGCCTGGAAACCGGGCCGGTGGAACCCGCCGCGCACGCCGCGCGAGCCCAGCTGCATGACGAAGGCGAGCACCCGGGCCACGGCCGTGAAGAGCTGCGGCGGGACCTCCTGGCCCACCTCGCACGAGCCGTGCAGGGCCCGGGCCAGCGGGATGTCCTGCACCATCGGCACCCGCGCCTCGGCGGCCCGCTCGCGCAGCTTCGCGGCGATCTCGTCGGCGCCCTTGGCCACCACCCGCGGGGCGCCCTTCGCCGGGTCGTACTTCAGTGCCACCGCCACGTGGGTGGGGTTGACCAGCAGGACGTCGGCCTCGGCGACCTCGGCCATCATCCGGTTGCGCGACATCGCCAGCGCCATCGAGCGGCGCTGGCCCTTCACGTGCGGGTCGCCCTCGGCGTTCTTGTGCTCCTGCTGGATCTCGTACCGGCTCATCTTGAGCTTCTTCATGATCTGGACGCGGACGACCACGTAGTCGGCGACGGCGATGACCAGCCCCGTGACGGCGACGACGCGGAACAGCAGCACGGCCGAGTCGGTGAACGTGGCGACGACTGCCGACAGCGGCAGCGCGCCGGCCGCGGACACCAGCGCCTTGGCGTCGGCGCTGGTCACGATGACGACGCTGGCGAGCGCCACGGTCTTGATGACGGCCTTGGCCGCCTCCCAGATGCCGTGGGTGCCGAACATCCGCTTCATGCCGGGGAAGGGGTTCAGCTTCTTGAGTGTGGGCTTCATGCCCTTGCCCGAGACGGTGATCCCGCCCTGGGCGGCCGATGCGATGAACCCGACCAGCATCAGGCACAGGGCCAGCGGCAGCACGGCCTCCAGGAAGGCCGTGAGCGCCTGGCCGAGCAGGGCCGACAGCGCGGCCTCCTCGGGTCGGCGCGCCACCACGCCGATCTGCACGAAGAGCGCGCCGACCGAGTCGAAGGCGTTGCCCACGAGCATCGGCAGCAGCGCGCTGGCCGTCGCCACCCCCGCCCAGGTGCCCAGCTCCTGGGTCCGGGGGATCTGCCCTTCCTTGCGCGCCTCCTTGAGGCGCTTCGGAGTCGGCTTCTCGGTCTTCTCACCACCCGGGCCGTCCTTGGCCATCAGCCGCTCCGGAGTCCGACCACCGCGCGGGTGGCCTGCTCGAGCAGCGCGTCGAGGGCGGACGGCAGCAGCGGGAAGGTGAGCCCCAGCAGAGCCAGTGTGAGCATGATCTTCACCGGGAAGCCGAAGGCGAAGATGTTGAGCGCCGGCGCCGCCCGCGACAGCAGGGCCAGCGCGACGTCGGCCAGCAGCAGCACCGCGACCATCGGCCCGGCGATCTGCAGTGCGGCGAGGAACATCGCGGAGAAGGCCGTCAGCACGACCTCGCCGATGGAGTCGGACGGGAAGCCGCCGCTCACCGGCAGTCCCTCGTAGGAGGTGGCGAACCCGCGCACCAGCAGCAGGTGGCCGCCGCTGGTGAAGAGCAGCGTGGTGGCCAGCAGGGAGTGCAGCTTGCCCATGACCGAGTTCGTCGTCATCGACAGCGGGTCGTAGGCCGGCGCCAGCGTGAAGCCGCCGGTGACGTCGATGAGCTCACCGGCGAACTGGACCGCGGTGAAGAAGAGCTGGACGACGAAGCCGAGGGCCGCGCCGATGGCGACCTCGCTGACGGCGGTGACGACGAGGAACCCGGTGGTGGGCTCGGGCAGCCCAGGCGCCACGCGGTCGAGCAGCGCAACGGAGAGCACTAGAGCGAGAGCGCCCTTCACCGGGGCCGGGATGATGCGGGTGTTGAACGGCGGGGCCAGCAGGACGAACCCGGCCGCCCGGGCGGTGGCCAGCAGCAGGGCCGCGAGGGTGACCGCCGGGACCTCGAGGTCCATGGCGCTCAGGTCCTGCCGAGGAGGTGGGGCAGCGAGTCGAAGAGGTGCTCGGTGAAGCTGACCATCTCGGCGAGCACCCAGTTGCCGGTGACCAGCAGCGCGATGGAGACCGCGATCATCTTCGGCACGAACGACAGGGTCGGTTCCTGGATCTGGGTCGCGGCCTGGAACAGCGAGATGAGGAACCCGACCAGCAGCGCGGTGAGCAGGACCGGGGCGGCGACCTTGGCGCCCACGGTCATCGTCTGCACCGCGATCTCGGTGACGTCCGCGTCGGTCACGAATAGCTCCCGACCAGCGCCGTGGTGATCAGCGCCCACCCGTCGACGACGACGAAGAGCAGCAGCTTGAACGGCAGCGACACGATCGACGGCGGCACCATCATCATGCCCATCGCCATCAGCGAGGCGCTGACCAGCATGTCGAGCACCAGGAACGGGATGAACACGACGATCCCGATGATGAAGGCGCTCTTGAGCTCGGAGAGGACGAACGCCGGCACGAGCGTGGTCATGCTGACCGACGCGGCGTCCTCGGGCTGCTCCTCGCCGGACAGGCCGACCATGAGCTCGAGCTCGTCGTCGCGGGTGTTGGCGAGCAGGAACTCCCGCAGCGGCACGACGCCGGCGTCGTAGGCCTGCGAGACGGTCATCGCCCCGTCCATGTAGGGCTGGATCGCGACCTCGTTGACGTCGGAGAACACCGGGCCCATCACGAACAGCGTGAGGAACAGGGCGATGCCGGTGAGCACCGAGTTCGGCGGCGACTGCTGCAGGCCCAGCGCGTTGCGGGTCAGCGACAGGACGATCACGATCTTGGTGAACGAGGTGCACAGCAGCAGCACCGACGGCGCCACCGACAGCACGGTGATCGCCAGGATCAGCGTGATCGAGGTGCTGGGGCTGCCGTTGCCGACGGAGATGTCCACGCCGCCGTCGACGGCGGGGACGACGGGGGCGGTGGGGGCCGTGGGCGCGGTCGGCGCCGCGGCGGCGGGACCGGCCAGCAGCACGCCGGCGACGGCGCAGCCGAACAGGGCGGCCAGCACGACGGCGACCCGGCGTGCCGGGCCCCGCGCGGGTGCGGTGCGGTCCATCAGCGACGGACCGTCCGCTCGCGGAGCTGCGAGACCAGGCCCGACCAGGCGCCGCGGTCGAGCACCGAGCCGGACAGCGCCCCGCCGGCGGCCGGCAGCGCGACCGCGGGCCGGCCCTCGGCGGGCGCCGCGGCGGCCCGCTCGGCCAGCGTCGCCTCGACGGCCTCGCCGTCGAGCTCGGCCAGCAGCGTCACCTGCTGCTCGGTCGCGCCGACCACCAGCACGCGGTCGCCGATGCGCAGCACGTTCACCGTGCTGGCCCGGCCCATCCGCTGGTGGGCGACGACCTCGACCAGGCCGCCGGAGGAGCCCAGTCCGCGCTTCTTGGCCAGGCGCGCGGCGAACCAGAGCACGCCGCCGACGAACGCCAGCGACAGCACCAGCCGGATGACCATCCACGTCACGGGTGGGCCTGCCCGAGCTCCGCGGCGGCGTCGGTGACGATCTCGCTGATCCGCAGGCCGAAGTCCTCGTCGACGACGACGACCTCGCCCCGGGCGATCAGCGTGCCGTTGACCAGCAGGTCGGCCGGGGCGCTGGCCGCGCGGTCGAGCTCGATCACCTCGCCGGGGTGCAGCGAGAGCAGCTCCCCGACGGTCATGCGGGTGCGGCCGATCTCCACCGTGACCTCCATGGCCACGTGACGCAGCAGGTCGAGGCTGCCGCGACGCGGGCGGGGCGCGGTCGGGAGCGTGACCTGCAGGGCCAGCGTCGCGACGTGCTCGGTGCCGGCGACCAGCGGGACCGCCACGAACATGCCCTTGTCGCGCAGGCCGTCCAGGGCGGTGACCGGGTCCTCGGTGCGCTCGGAGTCCACGCGCACCCGGCCGAGGGTGGCCGCGGCCGCCTCGAGCGCCGGGCGCAGCGCGGTGGCGACGTCCATCGGGCCGACGGGGGAGTTGTCCAGCGCCTCGACCACCTCGGCCGACAGCACCAGGACGACGTCGCCGGTGATCTCGCCGGAGAGCCGGGCGCTGACGGCCGCGGTGGCGGCCGGGGGCACCGGGACGGCGTCGGGGTCGGTGACCGCCGGGGCGGGCACCAGCTCGGTGCCGGCCGGGACGAGGGCGGCCGCGGCGGTGGCGGCCGCCACGACGACGGCGGTGATGGTCTCCGACGCCTGCTGGGCCTGGGAGTCGAGCGTGGCGGTCATGCGGGGTCCTTCCCTCCGGCCGGGGCGGGCACGATGGCGGCGGCCAGCCGGCGGCGGTGGTTGCTGGCGATGGCGTGGGCGAAGACGGCGTCGTTGGTGGTGACCTCCAGCGGCGCGTCGCGCGGGTGGCGCAGCAGCAGGACGTCGCCGACGGCGAGGGAGAGCAGGTCCTCCGAGGACACCTCGAGCGGGGAGAACCGGACGCTGACGTCGACCGGCACGAGCTCGAGGCGGGCGGAGAGCAGCTCGGCGGCGCGCTGGCGGGTGCGCTGTGCGGACTCCGACAGCTGCGGCGAGGCCGCGTCGTCGAGGACCTGGTGGAAGGAGCTGAACGGCAGCACCAGCGAGGCCGCGCCGTCGCGGGCGCCGATCGACAGGGTGTAGCGGGCCACCATCACGGTGTCGGAGCCCGCGGCGGCCTGGGCCAGGGCCGGGTTGTACTCGATGCCGTCGATGACCGGCTGCAGCTCGCTGACGTGGGTGAAGGACCCCGCGAACTCCTGCAGCAGCCTGCCGAGCAGCGAGTGGATGATCGTCGTCTCCATCGCCGTCATCGGCCGCTCGGGCTGGTGCGCCGCGCCCGACCCGCCGAGCATGTGGTCGACGGTGGCCATCGCGATGTCGAGCGGGTAGGCCAGCAGGCCCTTGCCGGCGAGCGGCTCGATGGTGAACGTCGTCAGGAACGACGGATCGGGCAGCGTGGCGACGTAGTCGTCGTAGGAGTGCTGCTCGATGCCCACGAGCTCCATGCGCGCACCGGTGCGCAGCATCGTCGTGAGCACCGTCGTCGCCTGGCGGGCGAACGCCTCCTGCGCGATCTGCAGCACGCGCACGTGCTCGCGGGAGAGCTTGGTCGGGCGGCGGAAGTCGTAGGTGCGGGGTGCACCGCGCCGGCTGCGGCCGCCCACGGCCGGCGACTGCGGCCCGTGCCCGGCGGGCACGGTCGCGTTCTCGGGGCGGGTCACGGTCCCCTCATCGGCGGGCCCGGAACGCGAACTGACCGGCGGCGCGGGGCGCCGCCGGTCAGCCGGGGAGGGTGTGGCGCGTGGGGCGCCGGGGGATCGCTGGGACGGGACGGGTGGGGTCAGCGCGTCACTGGGTGACGTACTCGGTCAGGTAGACGTGCATGACCATCGGGACGCCCTCCTCGGTGTAGGCCTCGATGATCTGGTGCTCCAGCGACTCCTTGAGCGCCTCGCGGGCGCCCACCACGTCGGCCGGCTGGGCCTGCGAGTAGGTGGAGATGATGAGGTCGAGGGCCTTCGAGCCGTCGACGCCGCCGCCGCCGTGCCCGCCGGCGGCCGCGTCCGCGGTGTACTCCAGCGTGATGCCGATCTTGAGGTAGCCGCCGCCGGCCAGGTTGACCGCGATGGGCTCCAGGGCGGTGTAGCCGCCGTGCACGGGCTCCGCCGCCTCGGCCTCGCCGCTGCCGGCGAAGAGGAAGAAGTAGGCGGCGGCGCCGAGGCCCACCAGCAGGACCGCGACGACGGCGAGCAGCTTCTTCTTGCCGCCGCCCTTCGCCTCCTCGCCGTCCTCGGCGGCCTTGTCCTTGGCGGCCTTGTCCTTGGTCTTGGTGCTCACTCGTGCGTGCCTTCCTGTGCGGCCGGGGCGGCCGGGGCGATCGGTGCGGGGGCGATCGGTGCGGGGGCGGTCGGTGCCGGGGCGTCGTCGAGGCCGGGGAGGAGCTCGGCGGCCTCCGCGGAGGCGTCGGACAGCACGACGATGTCGACGCGGCGGTTCAGGGACAGGGCGTCCGGGTCCGACGCCGGGACCATCGGCCGGGTGTCGGAGTAGCCGGTGCCCGACAGCCGGCCCTGCGGCACGCCCTCGGCGGCCAGGTACCGGACGACGGTCGTGGCGCGGTAGGCCGACAGCTCCCAGTTCGACGGCCACGGCCCGCCCGGGGTGACCGGGAGCGAGTTGGCGTGGCCCTCGACGGCGAGGGAGTTGGGCAGTGCCGCCAGGGTCGGGGCGATCGCGTCGAGGATCTCGCGGCCGGCGGGCTGCAGCGTCGCCTCCTCGGGGCCGAACAGCACCGGGTCGGAGACGATGTGCACGACCAGGCCGCGCTCGTCGATCTCGTACTGCGCGGTGCCGGCCCGCCCGGCGGCGGCCAGCGCCGCGTCGATGGCGTCACGGGCCGCGGCCAGCTCGTCGTACTCGGCCCGGGCCTCCGCGGCGACGCGGGCGGCCTCCTGCGCGGCGGCCTCCGCGGCCGCGGTGTCGACGTCGGACTCCGCGGCCGGGGCCGGCGGGATCTGCACGTCGACGGCGGCGTCGAGGGCGTCGAGGACCTGCGCGTCGGAGTTGGTGCCGGCGCTGCTGAGCGCGCTGACCGGGGCGCCGAACGCCTCGGACAGGCCGCTGGCCAGCGCGGCGAACTTGTCCTTGTCCACCTGGCTCATCGCGAAGAGGACGACGAAGAGGACCAGGAGCAGGGTCATCATGTCCGCGTAGGACACGAGCCACCGCTCGTGGTTCTCGTGCTCCTCGTGCTCGGGGTGCTTCTTGCGGCGCTTGCCGCCGTGGCCGTGGCCGCCGGCGCTCACGCCGACGCCCCGGGGGAGGTCACGCCGCCTCCTTGGCGGCCTCGCTCGGCGGGATGAGGGCGCTGAGCTTGAGCCGGACGGCGCGCGGGCTGGTGCCGGCCTGGATCTCGGCGATGCCCTCGACGAGCAGCTCCATCTGGGCGGCCTGCAGCTCGCTGACGCGGAGGATCTTCGCGCCCATCGGCAGGAACCAGAAGTTGGCGGCCATGACGCCCCAGAGGGTCGCGACGAACGCGGCAGCGATCATCGGGCCGAGGGCCTCGGGGTCGCTCAGGCTGCCCATGACGTTCATCAGGCCGACGATGCAGCCGACGATGCCGATGGTCGGGGCGTAGCCGCCCATGGTGGTCATGAACTTGGCGGCGACCTTGTCCTCCGCCTTCTTGGCGGCGATCTCGCTCTCCAGGACGGCGCGCAGCTCCTCGGGGTCGGTGCCGTCGATGCCCATCTGCAGGCCGCGCTTGAGGAACGGGTCCTCGATGTCCTTGACCTTGGCCTCCAGCGCGAGCAGGCCCTCCTTGCGGGCCTTCTCGGCGAGGCTGACCAGGGTCTGGATCTGCTCGGCGGCCGCCGGGACCTTGGCCGGCATGAGGGCGAGCTTGAACCAGCCGCCCATCTTCCCGAGGTCGGACATGGTCTGGCCGGACATGGCCGCGCCGAAGGTGGCGACGATGACCAGGATGATCGCCGGGAGGAAGATCAGGGAGGTCGGGTCGGCGCCCTCCATGACCATGAAGACCAGCAGCGCGACCATCGAGATGACGAAGCCGATCAGGGTGGACGGGTCCATGGGTCAGCGCTCCTCGCGGGCCGGGAAGGGGACGACGGAGGCACGCGGGGCGTCGTCGGCCGGGTGCGCGGGGGAGACCGGGGAGGGCCCGGAGGTCGTGCGGTAGGTGCCGCGGTCCATCGCGTAGGCGGTGGCGAGGATGCTGGCCCGGTACTCGCGGATCTCGTCGAGCACCTCGTCCACGCCCTCCCGGACGATGTACTTGGTGCCGTCCACGAGGAACACGACGGTGTCGGGGTGCCCCTCGACCCGCTCGACGAGGTCGGGGTTGAGCGCGAAGTGCTCCCCGTTCAGGCGCGTCACACGGATCACGGGTCGGTCCTTCTGCTCGTTCGGGGGAGGGGAGAGCAGCCGCGGCGGTGCGGACTGCCGGCTGCAGGGACCATCGGTCCCGCGCGGGGACTGCTTGAGCCGAACCCGGCCCGCCGCATCACCCCGGAGGGTGACCCGGCACCGCGTCCCCGCACGTCACAGGCGTCCCGCCGCCGTCCGGCGTCGGGGAGGGCCGACAGCGCGACGAGGGCCCTCAGGGCCGCCGTCCGCGCGCGGGAGGCGAGGCGGGTCAGGACGGGAGCGGCCCGGCACCCCGGGGAACGGGTGCCGGGCCGCGGGTCCCGTCGTCAGCGCTTGAGGTTGACCAGGTCCTGGAGGATCTCGTCGGAGCTGGTGATGACGCGGCTGTTCGCCTGGAAGCCGCGCTGGGCGACGATCAGGCCGGTGAACTCCTCGGCGAGGTCGACGTTCGACATCTCGAGCGCGCCCGCCGTCAGGGATCCACGGCTGCCCGTCCCGGCCTCGCCGACCACCGGCTGGCCGGAGTTGTCGCCCACCCGGTAGCTGGTGTTACCGGCCTTCGAGAGGCCGCTCGGGTTGGCGAAGGTCGCCAGGGCCAGCTTGCCGATCGGCTCGCGAAGACTGTTGGAGTAGACACCCATGATGGTGCCGTCGCCGCTGAGGGAGATCGACTGCAGCGTGCCCATGGCATTGCCGTCGACGCCGCCCGGCGTCAGTGAGGTCTTCCCGCCGAACTCCGTCATCCCCGACAGGTCGATGCGGGGCTGGATCAGCGCACCGCGCGCGTCGAGCCAGTTGGGGCCGGCCACCGCGAGCTCGAAGCCCGTGTCACCGGTCGCCAGGCCGGTGGAGGGACTGAAGGTCAGCGTCTGGGCAGTCCCGATCGGCGAGCCGTTCTCGCTGGCGACCACCGACCAGGTGTTGGCGTCCGTCTTGGTGAAGGTGAGCGCGATCGGGTGGGCGGTGCCGAGCGAGTCGTAGGCGGTGACCTGCGTCTGGACCGCGGTCGCCTCGACGGCCGGCGGACCATCGACGGCGACGACGGACGCCGTCGACAGGTTGCCCGTGATCGCGCCCGCACGGGTCGCCGTCGGGGGCATCACCTCACCGAAGGGGATCGTGAGCGGGACGAGGGGACCGTTGGCGCTCACCGTCCCGTCGGGACCGGCCATCCAGCCCTGCAGCTGTGCGCCGTCGGGGGTGACGAGATTGCCGGCGCCGTCGTAGTCGAATGAGCCGGCGCGGGTGTAGAGGTTCTCGTTGCCCGCCCGCGTGACGAAGAAGCCGTCGCCGCTGATCATGAAGTCGGTCGAGCGGCCGGTGTTCTGCGTGGAGCCCTGGCCGAAGTTCGTGGTGATGCCGGCGACCTTGACGCCGAGACCCACCTGGGCCGGGTTGGTTCCGCCGGTCTCCCCGGCGACGGGTGCCGACCCGTTGCGGATGACCTGGGACAGGGTGTCCTCGAAGACGGTCTGGGAGCTCTTGAAGCCGACCGTGTTGACGTTGGCGATGTTGTTGCCGGTCACGTCGAGCTTGGTCTGGTGGGCGCGGAGGCCGGAGATGGCCGAGAACATCGAGCGCAGCACGGGGGGTCCTCTCGGGAGGGGGGAGAGCGGGGAAGGGGCCGGTCAGGCCGGCACGGAGATCTCGGTGAGGCGGCCGAAGGGGACCTCCTGGTCCCCGACGACGGCGGTGGGCTCGTCGCCGCCGAAGCGGACCGAGGAGACCGTCCCGGTCTGCGTGGTGCCGTCCTCGGCGGTCCAGCTGACCGCGTGGCCGACCAGCGCGCCGGCCGACAGCGAGCGCTGCAGGGACAGCAGCGAGGCGTTCTGGCTCGCGATCTCCGAGAGCTTCTCGACCTGGGTGAACGTCGCCGTCTGCGACATGAACTCGGTCGTGCTCGTCGGGTTGCTCGGGTCCTGGTAGCGCATCTGCGCGACCAGCAGCTGGAGGAACGTGTCCTTGCCCATCTGGTCCTTGCGGTCCACGGACGTCGCCGCGGTGAACGTGGCGGGGGTCGAGCCCACGCCGCCCACGGGATCGGTCATCGTCGGCTCCTCTCAGGCCCGGACGTCGAGGGAGCTCGACGTGGGGGAGTCGGTGGCGGCAGCCGGTCGGCTCCCGTCGGGGTCGGTGCGCAGCCAGGGCCGGCCGGTGTCCTCGCCGGCCTCGCGGCCCTGCCGGGCCCCGCGCTCCTGCGCCTGCTGCTGGGCCTGCTGCCAGCCGGCCTGGGCCTGCGACTGGCCCGAGCCCGCCTGCTCGCGGTCGACCTGCACCTTCGAGCAGGTGAGCCCGGAGGCCTCGAGGTCGCGGCGCAGGTCGGGCAGGGCGTCGAGCAGCGCGGCGCGGCCGGCGTCGGAGGCCCCGCGCAGGCTGAGGTCGACCGTGCCGTTGTGCACGGTCACCCGGACCTCGACCGGCCCGAGCGTCTCGGGCGTGAGCACCAGCGTCATCGTGTGCGCGCCGTCGGGCCGGGCGGCCAGCGTGGCGACGGTCGGGGCGAGCTGGGCGGCGACCGGCGGGGCGGGCGCCTCGGCGCGGGCGACCGCGACCGGGGCGACGACGGCCGGCGCCGGCGCGGGTGCGGCCGCCGGGGCGGTGGCCGGCGCGGCGGAGGCCGTCTCGCCCGGGCGGGCCTGCGGATCGCCGGCACCCGGTCCGGTGCCGGCGTCCTGCCCGGCCGGCGCGACCGGGAGGGCCGTCGCGCCGGGGGCCGGGGACAGCGGGGTGGACGGCGCGGCGTCGGCCGGGGCGGGATCGGCCGCCACGACGACGACGCCCGCGGGCAGCGCGGCGGCGAGGGCGGCCGGCACGTGAGCGGCGACGGGCGCGGGCGCCGCGGCGGCGGGCGCGGCGGGCGCCGGCGCGGGCGGCAGGTCGGCGACCGGGCCGGCGGGGACCTCGGCCGGGACGGCTCCCGGCACGACGCCGGCGACCGCGTCACCGGGCAGGCCGGCACCGGCGAGCGCGGCACCGGGGACGCCGGCACCGGGGACGGCGCCGGGCAGCGCGGCGGCCGGGGTGCCGGCGGGGGTCTCGCCGGGGGCGGTCGCCGGCACGGGGGTGCCCAGCGCGAGCGCCAGCGCCCAGCCGGCCGGCAGGCCCGCCACCGGGGCGGGCGTCGCCGGGTCGCCGGTGGGGGCCGCGTCGGCGGCGTCGCCCGCAGCCTCCTCCGCGGGCGTGCCGTCGGCGGGCTCGCGGTCGGGCCGGCCCCGGTCGACGGGCCCGCGGCGCACCGGGCCGCGGTCCTCACCCCGGTCGACCGGCCCGCGGCCGCCGACCGCGCTGTCGAGCGCGGAGGCGAAGTCCGCGCCCGACGACGGGTCGGCGGAGGGGACGGAGGGCGAGGGCGCCGCCGCGGGCAGGGCGGCGCTCAGGGCGGGAGCGGTCATGAGTAGGCCTCCGCGGCGCTGGTGACCTTGCGGACGTAGGACTGGGTCTCCGCGTAGGGCGGGATGCCGCCGTACCGGCTCACCGTCCCGGGGCCGGCGTTGTAGGCGGCCAGCGCGAGGTCAGTGGAGCCGAAGCGGTCGGTGAGCTGGCGCAGGTAGCGGGCCGCGCCGTCGATCGAGGACGCCGGGTCCGTCGCGGTGACGCCGAGGCCCGCGGCGGTGGCCGGCATGAACTGCATGAGGCCGGTCGCGCCGGCGGGGGAGACGGCGGAGGAGTCGAAGCCGGACTCCACCTTCGCCACCCCGGCCAGCAGCGCCGGGTCGACGCCGTGGCGGGCGCCGGCGGCGGTGAACAGGTCGGCGTACGGGACGCCGCCGAGGCCGGCCCCCGAGGACGGAGCGGCGGGGGCGGCGGCCGACGCGGGCAGCACCCGGCGGATGACCGACGGCGAGCCGACGTCCTGCACCTGCACGACCTGGCCGGCCTGCGGCGCGGCGATCATCTTCCCGTTGCCGACGTAGATGCCGACGTGGTCGATGCCCGGCCGCGACGAGGAGTTGTCGAAGAAGACGAGGTCACCGGGCCGTGCCTCGGCGAGGCTCGCGACCGCGGTGCCCGCGGTCGCCTGCTGGGAGCTGGTGCGGGGCAGGTCGATGCCGAGGTCGGCGTAGACCCGCTGCACGAGGCCCGAGCAGTCCAGGCCCACAGACGGGTCGGTGCCGCCCCACGCGTAGGGGACGCCGAGGTAGCGCTGCGCGGCGGCGACGGCCCGCGACTCCAGGCCGCTGCCGGCGGTCGCCGCCGTCCCGGTCGCCGCGGCGGCGGAGGTGCCGGTGAGCCCGGCGGCCGACGCGGCCGAGGCCCACTGCGAGGACAGCGCGGCCGACGTCGACGTCGAGGACGCCGAGGCCATGGTGAGGATCCGGTTCTGGATCTCGGCGATGCGGCTGTGCACCGCGGTCAGGCCCTCCACGGCTCCTCCTCCCCGTCGTCGGTGGCGCGCACCGAGTGGCGGCGCGTCACCAGGTCGTCGACCGCGCGCTCCTCGGCGGCGGCCTCGGCGGCCCGCAGCGCCAGGAGGTGCCGCTCGCGCAGCTTCTCCAGCGCCCGGGTCTCCTGGGCGGCGGCGGTCCAGCGCTGCCGCAGCAGCTCCGCCTGCTCGGCCGAGGCCTGCGCCGTCGACCGTGCAGCAGCTACATCGGCAGCCGCGGCGGCCGATGCGACCATCGCGGCGAGGAAGACCTGGGCGGGCGCCGAGGCGGGCGGCACCCGGCCGGCGAGCGCGGCCGCCTGCTCCTCGGCGCGGCGGGCGGCCTCGTGGGCCGCGGCGCCGGCCTCGGCGGCCGCGCGGGAGGCCGCCTCCTCGGCAGCGGCGCGCACCCGCAGGACCGGCTCGAGGCGGAAGGTCGCGCGCTTGCCCACGTCAGGCCGCGGTCACGAGCCGGTGCAGCATCGCCCAGGCGTCGTCGGGGGAGGTGCTGTCCTCCAGCGCCTGGCGCAGGAAGGCGTCGATGGCGGGGGAGAGCAGCCGGGCGCGGTCGACCAGCGGGTCGCTGCCGGCCTGGTAGGCGCCGATCTCCACGAGCTCCTTGACGTCCCGCAGCGCGCCCATGAGGCGGCGCATCTCGCGGGCGTCGGCCATCCGCGCCGGCGCGGTGACCGCCCCGGCGACGCGGGAGATCGACTCGAGCACGTCGACGGCGGGGAAGTGGCCGGCGGTGGCGAGCCTGCGGGTGAGCACGACGTGCCCGTCGAGGATCGAGCGGGCTGTGTCGGCGATCGGCTCGTTGTGGTCGTCGCCCTCGACGAGCACGGTGTAGAGGCCGGTGATCGACCCGGTCGCGCCGGGGCCGGCCTTCTCCAGCAGCCGCGGCATCATCGCGAACACGCTCGGCGGGTAGCCGCGGGTGGCCGGGGGCTCGCCCGCCGACAGGCCGACCTCGCGCTGGGCCATGGCGGTGCGGGTGATCGAGTCCATGAGCAGCAGGACGTCGCGGCCCTGGTCGCGGAAGCCCTCGGCGATGCGGGTGGCCACGAAGGCGGCCTTGAGGCGCACCAGCGGCGGCTCGTCGGAGGTGGCCACGACGACGACGGTGCGCGCCATGCCCTCCTCGCCGAGGTTCTCCTCGAGGAACTCCTTCACCTCGCGGCCGCGCTCGCCGATCAGCCCGATGACCCGGACGTCGGCCTCGGTGCCGCGGGTGATCTGCGCGAGCAGCGTGGACTTCCCGACGCCGGAGCCGGCGAAGATGCCCAGGCGCTGGCCCTTGCCGACCGGCACGAGGGTGTCCAGCGCGCGGACGCCGACCGGCAGCGGCTCCTCGACCCGCCGGCGCGACAGCGCGTGCGGCGTCTCGCTGGCGAGGTCGACCCAGTCGATGCCCCCGCCGCTGCCGGCGCCGAGCGGGCCGTGCCCGTCGACCGGGCGGCCGAGGCCGTCGAGCACCCGGCCGAGCAGGGCCTGGCCGACGGGCACCTGCAGCGGCCGGCCGGTGTTGCGCACCGGGGCGCCGGCGTGCACGCCGGAGATCTCGCCGAGCGGCATGCAGGTCAGCCGGTCCCGGGAGACGGCGACGACCTCGGCGAGCAGGCCGGAGCCGACCTCCACCAGGTCTCCGACGGCCCCGATGACGCCCTCGACGGTGAGCGTGAGCCCCATGGCGCCGACGACGGAGCCGGTCAGCTGGGGGCGGGCGGCCAGGCGGGCCCTCTCGAACAGCGCGGCGGCGCTCACGCGGGACCGCCGCCGGAGAGGACCGCCCGCACCCGGGCCAGCGCCGTGGACAGCTGGGCGTCGACCCGGCGCGGCCCGCACTCGGCGACCGCGCCGGCGCGCTCGACGGCGTCGTCGCCGAGGACGGTGACCGACGGCGGCAGGGTGGCCAGCGCGTGCGGCGGGACGTCGGCGAGGTCGTCGGGGTGCAGCCGGACCACGGCGGGGGCGTCGGCGGGCACGAGGGTGAGGGCGCGGCGCAGGGCGTCGACGCCGGCGGTGGTGGTCGCCGAGAGCTCGCGGCCGAGCAGCTCCTCGACGAGGGTCAGCACGCCGTCGACGACCGTGTCGCGGACGTCGTCGGCGGTGGGCACCGCCGCGGCGTCGAGGGCGGCGACGGCGGCACCGAGCGCCGCCGTCGCCGAGGCCATCCGGCGCTCCCAGCGGGCCTGGACGTCGGCCAGCCGCGCGGCGGCCTCGGCCTCGGCCTGCGCGATGACGTCGGCGGCCGCGGCGACGCCGGCGGCGTGCCCGGCGCTGTAGCCCTCGTCGTGCGCGAAGGCGCGCAGCCGGGCGAGCTCCTCGGCGTAGACGTCGCCGAGCCGCAGGACGCCGCGGCCGTTGGGCACCGGGACGTCGGCGGCGCGGCGCGGCGCCTGCCGCCGCTCGACCACGACCTCGGGGGCCGTGGCGATGACGGGGGAGGGGCCGGCCGGCTGCGGGGGCGCGGGGCGGGGACGCGGGGGGACCGTCGTCCCCGCGACCGACCGGTAGGGGGCCGCCGCGCTGGCCGAGGCCCCGCGCAGCAGCACCGACTCCCGGCGGCCGTCAGGCGACGAACTCATCGTCCCCACCGCGCGAGATGGTCAGGACGCCCTGCTCCTCGAGCGTGCGGATGACCGCGACGATCTTGCCCTGCGACTCCTCGACCGTGCGGGCGCGGACCGGGCCGAGCAGCTCGATCTCCTCGGCGAGGTTCTCGGCGGCGCGCTCGGAGAGGTTCCGCACGACCTTGTCCCGCACGTCGGGGCGCACGCCCTTGAGCGCGGTGGCCAGGTCGTTGGCCTCGACCTCGCGCAGCACCAGCTGCATCGAGCGGTCGTCGATGGTGGTGATGTCCTCGAAGACGAACATCTGCGCGCGCACCTGCTCGGCCAGCTCCGGGTCGGAGCTGTCGAGCCACTCGAGGATCGAGCGCTCGGTGGGCCGCGGCGAGCGGTTGATGATCTCGACGAGGGTCTCGACGCCGCCGACGGTGGACATGTCCTGGTGGGCGAGCAGCGAGCCCATGCGCCGGCCCAGCTCCTCCTCGACCAGGCGCACCATCTCCGGGGAGGTGCGGTCCATCGTGGCGATGCGGTGGGCCACCTCGGCCTGCTGCTCGGGCGAGAAGCCCGAGAGCACCTCGGCCGACTGCGCGGCCGAGAGGTGGGCGAGCACCAGCGCGATGACCTGCGGGTGCTCGTCCTTGAGGAAGGTGACCAGCTGGCGGACGTCGGCGTTGCGCAGCGAGGCGAACGGGACCTCGGTGTAGACGACGTTGAGGCGGGCGAGGATGCCCTCGGCCTTGTCCTCGCCGAGGCCCGCCGCGAGGATCTCGCGGGCGAAGTCGACGCCGCCGCGGCCGACGAAGCGCTGGGCGTTCATCAGCTGGTGGAACTCGCCGAGGACGCCGTCGACGTCCTCGGGCTCCACCGAGCCGAGCTTCATGATCTCGCGGGTGAGTGCCTCGACCTCGCGCGGGCGCAGCTTCGACAGCAGCAGCCCGGCCTCCTCCTTGCTCATCTGGGCGAGGAAGACGGCGGCCTTGCGCAGGCCCGGCAGCTCCGGGCGCGGGGGCCTGGCCGGCAGGGCGGGCAGGTTGGTCCCGCCCGCGCCCACCAGCGGCTCGACACTGGCGAGCGTCACAGCTCCTCCTCGCTGGCGCTCGTCGGACCTGCTCCGCAGGTCGCGGTACCCATGAGTGACCTCGCGAGCTCGGTCACTTCACATCACTGAGCCAACCGCGCAGCATCTGCGCCACCTCGTCGGGTCGTTCGCTGACCATGGTCGAGATCTCCCCTCGCACGCGCTGGCGCTCGGCGGCCTCCAGCTCCAGGGCCCGGTTGTCCAGGACGGCGGTGTCGTCGCGGGAGCTGGCCACGCGCAGCCGCTCCAGCTCGGCCAGCAGGCCGTCGTCGAGGTCGAGCGGCTCGTCGTCCTCGTCTTCCTCGTCGTCGCGGCCGCGGCGGGACCGCAGCCAGACGACGAGCACCAGCAGGGCGATGCCGAGCGCGATGCCGCCGGTCTTGATGAGCGACCACATCTGCGCCTGCTGCTCGGCCTCGCGGGCCGCCGTCATCTCCGCGGCCGCGGCGTCGGCGGCGCTGGTGTCGAACTGCAGCGAGGCGACGCTGATCGCGTCCCCGCGGGCCTGGTCGAGGCCGACGGCGTTGCTGACGAGGTTCTGCACCTGCGCGGTGTTGAGGCCGCCGGCCACGGTGTCGTTCATGACGACCGCGACGGTGAGCCGGTTGACCTCGCCGGGCGCGGTCACGGTGTTCTCGACGGTCTGGCCGACGGCGTTGTTCGCCGTCGTGCTCTCGGTCGAGTAGGTGGAGTTGCCGCCGCCGGTGCCGTTCGCGGCGTCGGCGGTGTTCTCCGGGCCCAGGACGCCCCCGACCGCGGAACCGTCGCCGGTGTACTGCTCGGTGGAGGTCTGCTCGCTGATCGGCGGCGTGCCCTCGGTGTACTGGTAGCTGGTCGCGGTGCTGTCGCGCTGCGACATGTCCAGGTCGGCGCGCACGGAGACGCGCGCGTTGCCGGGGCCGAGGACGGTGTCGAGGATCGACTGGGCGTTGGCGGCCAGCCGGGTCTCGTAGTCGGTCTCCATCTGCGAGCGGGCGTCGCCCGAGGCTGCCGAGGCGGTCTGGCCGGCGGCGGACAGGAGCTGGCCGGTCGAGTCGCTGACGGTGACCTGCTCGGGCTCCATCCCCTCGATGCTCGAGGAGACCAGGTTGGTGATCGACTGGATCTGCTCGCCGGAGAGTTCGGTGCCCGGCGTCAGGTCCAGGAGCACCGAGGCGGTGGGCTCGCCCTCGTCGGAGGCGAAGACCTCGTCCTCGGGCAGCGCGACGTGCACGACCGCCTGCGAGACGCCGTCGAGCGCCTCGAGGGTGTTGGCGAGCTCGCCCTCGATGGCGCGCTGGTACTGCACCTGCTGCTGGAACTCGCTGGTGGTGATGCCCTGCTCGTCGAGCAGCGCGTACCCGGTGTCGGAGCCGGCGGGCAGGCCCTGGCCGCTCATCTGCAGGCGCAGGTCGTAGACCGCGTCGTTGGCGACCATGATCGTCCCGCCGCCGTCGGCGAGCTCGTAGGCGACGCCGGAGGCGTTGAGCTCGTCGACGATCGCCGAGGCGTCGGTCGAGGCCAGGTTGGAGAACAGCGGCGCCATGGTCGGCGTCGTGATCCAGCGGTAGAAGAAGAAGCCGCCGAGCGCCAGCCCGGCCACCAGCAGGCCGATGACGACCTTCTGGCCCAGGCTGATCGTGGCGAGGGTGCTGCGCACCTTCGCCAGCGGCCCAGCCAGTGCGGCGGGCATCAGACCGGCATCCTCATGATCTCGGTGAAGGCCTCGACGGCCTTGTTCTTGATCGTCACGACCATCTCGGTGGCCACGGAGGACTCCTGGGCGGCGATCATGTAGTCGTGCACGTCACGCAGGTCGCCGGTGGCCGCCTGGACGGCGAGGGCGTCCTTGCTGGACTGCAGGCTGCCGAGCTCGTCGAGCGCGCCGGTGAGGGCGGCGGCGAAACCGTCGGCCGAGGCCTGGGTCGCGGCCTGCGGGGCCTGCGCCGCCTGGGTGGCCCGCGCGGCGTCGATGCCGCCGAGCGCGCCGAACGCGGGGAACGTGGGCAGCGAGACGCCGCCGACGGGGGAGGTCATGCTGGTCAGCCCTTCCCGAGCTGGAGCGCGGCCTGGTAGGCGTTCGTCGCCCGCTCGAGGGCCGCGATGTTCGCCTGGTAGCCGCGCTGGGCCATGATCATCTGGGTCATCTGCTCGCCGAGGTCGATGTCCGGGTAGCGGACGTAGCCCTCGTCGTCGGCCAGCGGGTGGTCGGGCTCGTACACGAGCCGGCCCTCGGCGCTGCCGAACTCGGCGCGCGCGACGCGCACGCCGCCCTCGCCGGAGCCGTAGTCGACGGCCTGGGCGACGACCATGCGCTCGCGGAAGGCCTCGCCGTCGGTCGAGCTGACCGTGTTGATGTTCGCGATGTTGTCCGAGACGGCGTCCAGCCAGCGGCGGTGGACCGACAGGCCGGACCCGGAGATGTCGAGGCCGTCGAACACGTCAGGCCGTCCGGAGGGCCGTGCGCAGGCCGTTGTACTTGCCCTCGAGGGCGGTCAGCGCGAACTGGTAGCGCAGGCCGGTCTCGGTGGCGATGACGGTCTCGCTGTCGAGGTTCACGTTGTTGCCGTCCTCGCGGGTGGGCTCGAGCGAGCGGGCGATGGAGCCGCCGGAGACGGTCGGCGTCCGGCCCTGGCGCAGCTCGTTGCGCAGCGAGGACTCGAAGTCCGTGCGGCCGGCGAGGAAGCCGGGGGTCTGCACGTTCGCGATGTTGTCCGCGGTCACGCGCTGGCGCTGCGCCAGGCCGGTCAGCGCCGAGTGCAGCGTGGTCATGGTGACGTCGCTGATCATCGGGCGGACCGCCGGCGGGCAGGGCGGCAGGACACGAGGTGCCTCCGGGTACGTCGGGGGAGCCCGCGCGCGCGAGCGCGAGGGCGGGGCCGCCGATCCGTGGCGAGAGCAGTGCTGTCCGTGCAGGGGCGACATCGGCAGCGGACCCCTGCACCTTGACCGCCGTCCGTGGCGCGGGTGACGGGTGTGACGCGGGGAGCGGACGGGCCGGACGGGCCCCGTGTCGCCTCCGGGGTCGCCTCCCGCCCGCGGGAGGCACTCCTGCCCCGGGGACGACGACGGCCGGGCCCGCCGTGAGGCGGACCCGGCCGGGTCGTGTGCTGGAGGGTGTCGCTACAGGGCGCGGTCCACGAAGGCGGCCACCGGGCGGGGCCGGTAGGCCATCCGCGCGGCGACGTCGCGCTGGCGCTGGGACTGGGTGATTCGCTCGACGAGCTCCTCGGCGACGGCGAGCTGGTGCTGCAGCAGCCGGGCCGCGCGCTCGCGCAGGTCCAGGGGCAGCGGCCCGAGCATGGTGGGCGGCGTCCAGTCCTCCATGCGCCGGCCCCAGGCGGCGATCTCCTCGGCGCGGTTGCCGCGGATGGAGCGCTCGGCGTCGAGGACCTCGCCCTCCATCTCCTCGAGGACCTCGGCCCACTCGGCGCGCCGGGCCTCGTCCGAGGAGTGCGCGGCGGTCATGCGGTGCCCGCCAGGCTCGCGGCCGCCTGGCGCCAGGCGTCGCGCAGCGGCTCGACGACCTTCAGGCAGTTGCCGACGCGGTTCGCGTCGCGCTTGACGTTGGCGTTGACCATCTCGGTCAGCAGCCACGTGTAGAGGGCCGAGAGTCGCGGGCCGCCCTCCCACACGTCCACCCGGAGACTGGCGTGCAGCTCCGCGACGATGTCCTGGGCGTGCAGCAGCTGGCGGGAGGCCTCGCCGTGATCGCCGGCTCCCAACGCGTTCTGCGCGCGCTCGAGGTCGAGGGCGAGCCGGTCGTACAGCATGACGAGAAGCTGCTGAGGCGAAGCGGTGGCGACGGTGTCGCCCATGTAGCGGGCACGCAGGGCGGCAGCACTCATGGGGGAGGACTCCTCGGGGACGCGACGTCGGACGTCGACGGCGGTGTGCGGGTGGATCGGTCCGACGTCAGTCGGACGACGAGGACTTCGACCAGCTGGGCAGCGCCGACAGCTGGGAGGACAGCCAGGTCGACTGGTTCTTCAACTTGCCCAGGGCCGACTCCATGGCGGTGAACTGCGCGGTCAGTGTCTTCTCACGCAGCTGCAGGCGGAGGTCCCAGTCCTCGACGCGCTTCTGGATCTCCTGGGCCTGGCTGTCCTTGCCGTTGGCGAGGGTCACGAGCGTGCCGGTCGTGGTGTCCGTCGCGGACTTGGCCACGGCGAGCAGCCGCTGCGCGACGCCAGGGACAGCGGTGGTGTCGGTGCCCGACCCGTTGAGCAGCCGCTGGGCCTTCGCAGGATCGGCGGCGAGCGCGGCGGTGAATGCCGTGGAGTCGAACACCAGTTTGCCGTCGCGGGTGAGCTGGAGGCCGGCGACGGCAGCGGATCCGTCCTCCCCCACCGCGTAGGCGACCGCGTCGGCGATCTGACCGGCGAGCGCGCGCAGTGAACTGTCACCACGGAGGACCGCGGTGCTGCCGGCACTGTTGTCGGAGTACGTCGTGATGTTGGTGACGGCGTTGTTCGCGGCGGTGACCAGGGCCTGCACCGCCGAGGTCAATGCGGAGGGGTCGCTGCCGACGGTCACCGTGGCGTTCTCGCCCGCCTTGCTGACGGTGAACGTGGTGCCGGGCATCAGATCGGTGAAGGTGTTGCTCGTCGACGTGACGGCGTACTCGTACGGGCCACCGGCGCCCACCGTGAGCTTGGCGTCCGCCGCCTGCGTGAAGAGGGAGAACGCGGGGCCGCCGCTGAGGGTGAACTCGCCGTCGGCGCCGGAGGTCTTCGACGTCAGCTGCAGCCGGAACCCGTTGCCCGTGCTGACGGCGGTCGCGGTCACGCCGGCGTTGGCAGCGTTGATCGCGGTGACGGCTTGTTCCAACGTCGCATTCGCCGGGAGCTCGACGTCCTTGGCGACGGTGTCGTTGTCCTTGTCCCCGATGGTGAGGGTCATGGCGGTCGCGGACGGCGTCCAGGTGGTGCTGGAGACGAGGACGTGGCTGGCAGCGAGCGAGTCGACGCGGAAGCTGACCTGGCCGGTGGCGGCGCCGGCGGTCGCGCTCACGGTGACCGAGGCGATGGAGCTGCTCGCCTTGACCGGCGCCCAGGTGTTCGCCTTGGTCAGGGTCTCGGCAGCCGACTGGAGCGTGGTGAAGACGCTGTTGACCGTCCGGTAAGCGGACGCGTCTGCCTTCGTGTCGGTCAGCTTCGCCTTGAGGAGGGCCTGCGGCTGCGCCTCGAGCTGCATCAGCTGCGAGATGATCGTGGTGGTGTCCAGACCGGAGGAGAGGCCGCTGACGCTCATGCCTGCCATGGGGGTACCTCCGGGATCGGCCGCCGGGAGCCGGCGTGGTCGGGACGAGCAGTGAGGGGGGAGGCCGGGCCTCCCCCCTCACCGGGTGGTGCTCAGTCGTGCGGGGTCACCGTCAGCCGAGGAGCTTCAGGATGCCCTGCGACGCCTGGTTGGCCTGGGCCAGCATGGAGGTGCCGGCCTGGGTCAGGATCTGGGTCCGGGTGAAGTTGGTCATCTCCTGGGCCATGTCGGTGTCGCGGATCCGCGACTCCGAGGCAGTCGTGTTCTCGATCGCCACGTTCAGGTTGTTGATCGTGTGCTCGAACCGGTTCTGCTTGGCACCCAGGTCGGCGCGGATGCTCGACACCGTCTGGAGGGCGGTGTCGATGTCCTTGATGGCCTGGGTCGCCCCGGACCCCGCGGTGAACACCGGGGTCGCCTTCGCGAGGTCGGCGGCAGTGGCGCTGATTGCGCCGGCGTCGTCGGTGTAGCCCGCGATGTTGTTCGGCGTAGTGAAGGTCAGCGTCCCAGTGGCAGCCGAGGCGAACGGCGTGGCGTTGTCAGCGAGACCGAACGCAGCCGCGGCGGCCTTGTTCAGCTTCTCCAGGGCGCCGCCAGCACCGTCGGTGGCGGTGACGCCGGTGTAGTCGACGGTCGACAGGTCGAACGTCTTGCCACCGAAACTGATCGTCCCAGTGAGCTCCGTGTACGCCTTGACCGCGCCACTGGCCCCGCTGAACTGGTCGGTGCCGTCGGTGGTCTCCGCGGTGAAGGTCAGGACGGCTGCGGTGCCACTGGCGGCGGCGGTGCTCACATTGACCTTGCCGGCAGCCGCGGCGCCGGAGGCCGCGTACTTGCCCACGCCGGTGACGTCGACGCCGTTGACACCGAGGCCGGCCGCGTCCATGCCCTTGCCCGGCGCACCGATGGTCACCGAGATGGACTGGCCCGCGTCGGCGCCGACCTGGAACACACCGGAGTACGAGCCGTCGAGCAGCTTCGTGCCGTTGAAGTTCGTGGTCGTCGAGATGCGGGTCAGCTCCTCCTTGAGCTGGCTGACCTCCTTCTGGATGTTCGCCTTCGCGCTGTCGTTGAGGCTGCCCGCGTTGGAGGCCTGGACCGACAGGTCGCGCATGCGCTGCAGGATGGAGGTGGCGGTGGAGAGGGCGCCCTCGGCCGTCTGCACGACCGAGATGCCGTCCTGGGTGTTGCGGACGGCCTGCTTCATGCCGCCGATCTGCGAGCGGAGGCCCTCGGAGATGGCCAGGCCCGCAGCGTCGTCAGCAGCGCGGTTGATGCGGAAACCAGAGGACAGACGCTCGAGCGACTTGCCCATCTGGTCGTTGGTCACCGACAGGTTGCGGTACGAGTTCAGCGCACCGATGTTGGTGTTGACGCTCATGCCCATGGTGTTCCTCCGTGGAATCGGGCTGACAGATTCCCCGCTGCATCCGTGCTGCGGGCCTTGCAGGTGGATCTACGGCCGGAGGATCGGGGGACTTGAGTCGAACCGTGCGGGTTTTTCTGAGGGGCTCACTCGCACGGGACGGGTGAGCCCTCTCAGGCGCCCCTGCGCCGACTCCGCGCCCGGTTGTCGACCGCTCGCTCCCACGCGGCCACCCACTGAGCGGCGGTGTGCTCGGTGAGATGCCGGTCGAGGACCACCGCCCGGTCGCGTGCCGCTTGATCGCGGCGCAGGTCCGGATCCCGGATCGCCGTGGTCAGGGCCTTCGCCCAGTCCTTCGGGGCCTTCGCTCGCCGGCCCAGGCCTAGGCGCTCGTACTCGGCGCTGGGGGAGCGGACGCAGTAGACGCCGCGCGCGGCGTACTCCAGGCTCTTGAGCCAGCTCTTGCACGTGTTGAAGCGGTCGATGCGCAGCGGAGCCACCCCGATGTCGAAGACCTCGCCGACCGCGGTCGTGTACCCGTCTACGTCGTGAATCCAGGGCAGCTCGGCCGGTTCCTCCGGCAGTCGCAACCGCTCGCGAGCGTCTGACTTCTGCCCCAGGATCATAAAGCGGCTCCGGCCGCGGGTGTTGTCCAGCGCCTGCTGCAGGCCCGAGCCCATCTCCTGCAGGTCATACGGGTGGCCAGGCACGCTGCCAGCCCACCCGACGGTCACGGTGTCAGGCTCCCTCTCGTAAGCCGGCGGGAGCTCGGCGATCCTGCGCGGGACCGCGTTGGGGACCACGACGCCACGTCCGCGCGGCGCGTACTCGGTGACCAGGGCAGGCGTCGTCGTGGTGACCAGGTCGGCCTCGCGGGCGCACTGTAGCGCCAGACGTGCCATACCCCTCCGCACGAGGTTGTTGTGCGCCGGATTGCCGAACGGGACGGCGGAGAGCAGGTCGTCCATCTCCACGACGACCGCGATCCCTTGAGCCTGCAGGACGCGGATGCACTGGAGCATCTCCGCGGTCTTGGGTAGTTGCAGGACCACGACGTCGGCGCCCTGGGGGTCCACGTCGGTGACCACTGAGTCCCCACCGTCGAGCGGAGTGCGCATTGTCGTAGTCAGCCCTTGACTGATCGTGACCTCGACTCCCAGGTGCGCTTCGTGCACCGCGCGGGCGGGCTCGGTCACCCGGTAGTAGTCCGGGCCGATGTAGCCCGCGTTCATCATCAAGATCTTCATGGTCGGTCCTCCCGACGGTCGTGGTGCGGCTCGGAAGACCGCGGCTGTCGCGTGGCGGCGGCGCAGGTCAGCGGGAGAAGGCGAGAGCTCGCGCGACCTGGTTGGGACGGGCGGATGTCCGCTGCAGCGCCGTCCAGTCCTGGGAGGCGAGCGCGGCGGCCAGTGACCCGGCCGGCAGCTCTCCCTCCCGCTCCTGCACGAGGGTCTCCCACCAGCCGCAGTCAAGCAGTCGGCGAGGGTCGACCGCCTCCGTCCGGCTCAGCACCCGGTCCGGCACCGCTTGGGGGTCTCGTGCCTGCACGAAGCGCCGCTCGAGCTTGGCGTAGTTCTCCACGAGGACGGACGAGGTGGCGTCAGGCAGGAGGACGACTACGGTGCCGGTGGGCGCGGTGTCGACCTCGAGCACGACGAGGTCCGGGCGCAGCCGGCGCAGGGCGGTCGTGACCTTGAAGACGTCGCCCGTCCACTCGTGGGTGTGTCGTTCCCGAGCCGCCTCGGCGGTGTCGCGGGGCAGCATGTCGTCGATGACGATGACGCTGGTCGCGCGGGTGTAGGCCTCGACGTAGATGAGGTCCCGCAGGGCGAACTCGGCCCAGTGCATGCCATCGACGAACGCGAAGTCCAGCGGCGCGCCTCCGAATCGCTCGGTCGGGTTGTTGTCTCGGAAGAAGTCGTCACTCGTGGCACGCACCAGCTGGACATGGGTGTCCAGCTCCTCGGTGATCCGGAAGGCTGGATCGATCCCGATGCTCGGCACCCTGGAGAGCGACAGGCTCATGCCGGTGTCGATGCCTATCTCGAGGTAGTTGCGGGGCCTCAGGAGCCGGTGGAGTTCGGCGAGCATCTCGTGTCGGTTCATCAGGTGTGGTCCTCGCGGCTTCGTGGGCAGGGGATGTGACGGTCCGGATCGGGAGGGTCAGGCGGGTCGAGAGGCCCCGTAGGCCGACTGCCAGCCGGCCCGGACGGGCGCCCAGCGCGGCGCGGGGATGGTGGGCACGGCGCGGCCGGCCACGCGGTCCACGTACTGACGCTGCTGGTTCCGCGCGCGGACGCCCCCGTCCGCAGGGACGACCCGGCCCTCCCACACCTCGCTCATCGCCGCGTGGAGCAGCGTCAGCGCCCGCGCCCGCATCTGCGAGACGCGGGAGAGGGTGACGCCGAGGTCGGTGGCGATGTCGGTGAGGGACTCGCCACCGAAGAAGTTCCGGTCGACGACCTCGTCGAGCCGGTCGGGCAGGGCCCGGATGGCGTCCTGCAGGTAGCGGGCCCGCTCCCCACGCAACAGCGCGCGTTCGGGGGACTCGCCGGGATCCGGGAGGTCCAGCGTCCCGCCCTCGGTCCCGGTCTCCGCGTCGATGCTCACCATCACCGCACGGTGCACGTCGACCTGCAGCGCCTCGAGGTCCTCGCGCCGCACGCCCAGGCTCTCGGCGAGTTCCTCTCGCGTGGGTGGGCGACCGAGCTGGATGGTCAGCGCGTCGGCGGCGGCGTCGCTGCGCCGCGCGGCGGCACGCACGGACCGGCTGGCCCAGTCGCCCGAGCGCAGCTCGTCGAGGACGGCGCCCTGCAGCCGAGGGAGCGCGTAGGTGGCGAACGTGGCGCCGGCCGACGGGTCGAACCGTCGGGCCACCTCGACCAGCGCGACCTTGGCGCAGGAGAGGAGGTCCTCGCGGCTCACGTGTCCGGGGAGCGAGATGCGCGAGGCCACCGCGTTGACCGCGAACGAGCACAGCGGGAGGTGCTCGGTCACGAGCGACTCGACCTCGGCCGGGGACCGCACAGCGGTGCTCGGCGGCGGGGAAGCGGGGTGCGAGGTGACCGGGCGATCGGTGACCTGGGAGCGGGCAGCTGGCACGGTCCCCTACTCGGCAGACCCGGGACGTCGGCCGACGCACAACTACTGCCAATCCTGGGAACTCGGCTTGAGGGCCGGTTGCCCGCTGCCGAGCCTGGAACCGCGAGATCACAGACGGCGGGGACCACCGCCGGAGACGTGGGGAGGCGGTGACGAGGTGGACTTCCAGCACCTGTCGACGCTGCTGTGGCGCGAGCAGGAGCTGCTCGACCTGCTGCTGTTCAAGGCGGAGGAGAAGCAGTACCTGATCCTGTCGGGCAAGACGCGCTGGCTGGCGCGCATCGCCCACGAGATCGAGGTCGTGCTCGACCAGCTGCGCACCCTCGAGGTGGAGCGGGCCGCCGCCACCGAGGCGCTGGCCGTGCGGCTGGGCACCGGGGTCAACCCGTCGCTGCGCCAGCTCGCCGACGCCGCCCCGGCGCCGTGGAACGACCTGCTGGCCAAGCACCACGAGGCCCTGCTGGTCCTCGTCACCGACCTGCGCAGCCTCTCCGACGCCAACCGCGAGCTCATCGAGGGCGGCCTCGCTGCCATCGGCGACGCCCTGCTGTCGGGCCGCCAGGCCTCGGCGGGCACCTACGGCGCCACCGGCCGGGCGACCGGCGTCTCGAGCCGTGCAGTGACCCTGGACGGTGCGCTGTGAGCACCTTCGGTGGGATCAGCCGTGCGACCACGGCACTGTGGGCCGCCCAGCGCGGCCTCGACGTCTCCGGGCAGAACATCGCCAACGTCAACACCGCCGGGTACACCCGGCAGCGCGTCGAGCAGCAGTCCATGAACGGCGCCGTCACCCCCGCCGTCCACTCGGTCAGTGACGGGATCGGGTCGGGGGTCGACTCGGACGCGGTGATCCGCATCCGCGACGCGTTCCTCGAGGCACGTGCGCACACCGAGGGAGCGGCGACCGCCCGGTTGACGGCGCAGAGCGACGCGCTGTCGCAGATCGAGGCGGCGTACCGGGAGCCGGGGGACACCGGCATCCAGAACATGCTGGCGGAGATGTGGGCCGGCTGGAGCGACGTCTCCAACAACCCCACGGAACTCGCCGCCCGCAGTCAGGTCCTCGAGCGGCTCGAGACGCTCGCCTCCGGCATCCGGACCACGGCGGCCAGCCTCGACCAGCAGTGGACCGACACCCGGGCGTCGCTGAGGTCCCTGGTCGACGACGCGAACGCGACGATCACCTCGATCGCGAAGCTCAACGGACAGATCTCCCTCGCGACGCAGGCGGGCATGCCGGCCAACGAGCTCTCGGACCAGCGTGACGCGCTGGTACAGACCCTGGCCCGGCAGATCGGGGCGACGAGCATTTCCGCGCAGGACGGCTCGGTGACCGTGTCCGTCGGCGGCACGACGCTCGTCACCGGGACCAGTTCGACCGGTCTGCGGCTCTCGGGTGCCGACGGCCTCGCGGACGTGGGCACGCAGCCGCCTCGACTGCTGACCGTTCCCGGCGGCACCGCTCTCGCGGCGGACGGCACGGCCGGTGGCCAGCTCGAGGTCCTGTCCAGGACCCTGCCGCAGTCCCGTGCGGCGCTCGACGCGGTCGCCAGCGGCCTGGCGCGGACCCTCAACGACGCCCATGACGACGGTCTGGACCTCGACGGCAGGGTCGGCGGGGCGCTGCTCGGGAACGGGCCCGGAAGCGGGACGGTCGACGCCGACCTCGTGAACGCCGCCAACATCACCGTCCGCGTCACCGACCCCCGCAGGGTGGCCGCCTCCACGGCGGGGCCGGCCGGTGCCGCGACCGTGAACGGCGACAACGCCGACGCCCTGTTCGCACTCAGCCTGGACCCGAAGGGCGTCGACGCCGGCTACCGCGAGCTCATCGTCCGGCTCGGGGTCAGCTCGGCCGTGGCGACGCGGGACCTCGAGGTCCAGAGCGTGATCTCGGACCGCGTGGACGCCGCCCGTGAGGGGGTCTCCGGGGTGAGTCTCGACGAGGAGATGACCAACATGCTCTCGTACCAGCACGCCTACAGTGCAGCGGCCCGGCTGGTCACCGCGATCGACGAGGCGCTGAACACGCTCATCAACGGGACCGGTCTGGTGGGTCGCGGCTGATGCGGATCACCCAGCGCGCCATCGCCGAGACCAGCCTCGTCGGGCTCAACAAGAACCTGTCGGCCATCGGCAGGCTGCAGGAGCAGCTCACCTCCGGCCGGCAGCTCAACGCCCCGTCCGATTCGCCCACCGGTGTCAACCGCGCCATGCAGGTCCGGCAGGACCAGAGCGCGACCGCACAGCAGGCGCGGAACATCTCCGACGGCAGGTCATGGCTCGATGCCGCCGACAGCACCGTCGAGACGATGCTGCAGCAGGTGCGGCGCGTGCGGGACCTGACGGTGCAGGGACTCAACGGTGGGTCCATGTCCGAGTCGTCCAGGACCGCCATCGCCACCGAGGTGGAGTCCCTCCGCTCGAGCCTGCTCGGCCTCGCCAACCAGACGGTCAACGGCCGGCCGCTCTTCGGCGGCCCGACGCCGGGCGCGAAGGCGTACGACGACGCCGGGGCCTTCGTCGGGATCGGCGGCAGCTACGTGGACGCGAACGGCGACGAGCAGTCGCTGACCGTCCCGCAGAACCGGCGGGTGTCCGATCGCGAGGTGCTCCGCGTGGACATCACCGGACCCGAGGTCCTCGGTGACCCGCTCAAGGGCAAGGACCTCCTCGCGGTGGTCGCCGACATCGCCCTGCACGTCACGGGTGACCCCGACGGCCTCACCGGGGACCTGGAGGCGCTGGACGGCGCCATGGACCGGCTGCTCACCGCGGCGGCGGACATCGGCTCACGCGCGGCCCGGCTCGAGTCCATCGAGCAGGTCAACAGCGATCGCCAGCTGTCGCTCAAGGCGCAGCTCAGCGAGGTCGAGGAGATCGACCTACCGAGGACGATCATGGAGCTCAACTTGCAGGAGACCGGCTACCAGGCCGCCCTCTCGGCCACCGCCAAGGTCATCCAGCCCTCGCTCGTGGACTTCCTCCGGTGACGCTGGCTCCCGTCGTCACGATGCCGCTGCTCGGCATGGTGGCCCCCCTGCCCGGCTTCCCCGACTTCCGCGACTACGTGCTCGTCACGGCCGACGGGGACGGCCTGCTGTTCTGGCTGCAGTCGATGGACGCCGACGGTCCGCGGTTCCTGGCCATCCCCCCGGCCCGGTACTTCCCGGACTACGCGCCCGCCCTGCCCCGGCAGGTGCTGGCCGACCTCGACCTCGACGACGCCGCCGACGCCACGCTGCTGGCGCTGGTGACCGTCCCGGCGGAGGGCGTCGCGCACGCGACGGCGAACCTCCGCGCACCGGTCGTGCTCAACCCGGCGAACTGGCGGGCGGCCCAGGTGCTGCTGCCCGACAGCCGTCATCCGATCCGGCGTCCCCTGCGCCGATAGGAAGAGGGAGCGGCACCGCCGTTCCGATCCCCGCCCCCGGCGGGTATGCCACGGAGGCCAACACACACCCATGGAGGGGTACCCGTGCTCACTCTCACCCGCAGCGTCGGCGAGACCATCCGCATCGGCGACGACATCGAGGTCCACGTCGTCGAGGTCCGGGGCGGCACCGTCCGCCTCGGCTTCAAGGCCCCCCGCGAGGTGACCATCCACCGCGAGGAGGTCTACCGGCAGATCGCCGAGGCCAACCTGCTCGCCGCCCAGGTCACCGCCGACACGCTGGGCGCCCTCGCCGCCTTCGCGCCGGCCCCCGCGAGCGGCCCGGCGACCGGCGCCGGCGCCCCGGAGACCCCGGCCGCGGAGCCCGTCGCGCAGCCCGCCCCGCCGGAGGCGCGCGGGCGCTGAACGACTCGCACGGACGGCGGGTCCGCGTCTCGGCAACTCTCGCCGGTGCGCGGACCCGCCGGACCGTCCTCCCCGTCCGCGAGGGCAAGACCTGACGAAGGTCGCCCCGCACATTGCGCAGCACACGGCGAGTTGTGTGCCCGTCACCGTCCGCTCATGCGACAGAGTTGCCCTCGAGCACGACACAGGGGGCGATGGAGATGCAGCAGAGCGTGATGGCAGAGACCCAGCAGGCCGACGAGACCGTGGTGGTCCACGTCCAGCTGCGGCCGCGGCGCGGGTCCACCCGGCGCTGCCTGGCCGAGCTGTCGGCCCTGGCCGCCGCGCACCCGGCCGTCGCCTTCGCGATCACCGGCCTGGCCAAGGACGAGCGCGTCGTCCGCGTGACCGTCGGCGTCGAGCTGGGCCCGCGCGAGGCGATCGCGCGCTTCTCCCCGCAGGCGCAGGCCGCCTACGCCTTCGTCAGCGACGTCTTCACGGTCCTCTACGACCACATGCCGGTCTACGCCGCCGAGCCCGCTCCCGCCGAGCGCGCCGCGGCCGAGGCCCTGCTGCACGCCGGCGACCCCGGCCTCGCCCCGGCCCTGCCGGCGCACGCCGAGCGCGTCCCCGCGTAACGAAGGACCCTCCTGCTCCCCACCCCTCGCTCCGCTCGGGGCGGGCCCCTGCAGCAGAAGGACCCCGTCCTCCCCACCACTCGCACGCTCGTGGCGGGCCCCTGGACGGGGCCGCCAGCACCTCGCCATCGCCTTCCCCGCGATCGACTTGGAGTTCCCGGTGAGCACCCTCGCGACCGACCCGACCACCGCCGACCGGCCCGCCGACTCCGGCGCCGACGCCCCCGGCCGTGCGCCGCTCGTCTTCGGCGGTGTCCCCGAGGCCGAGGGCTTCGCGGCCGTCCCGATCACCGCCCGCGACCGCGTGCACTTCCGCGTGGACCGCGACCTGCCGCTCGCCGAGTTCCGCGCCGACCTGCCCGACGGCGTCACGGTCAGCCACGACGAGGGCGAGGGCCTGTACCGGGTCGACGGCCCGTGCGGGCAGGGCCAGGTGCTCGCCGACTGGATCCGCGCCTGGTGCGCCGGCCGCGACATCGGCACCGTGGGCCTGCGCGCCGAGGCGGCCGTCCGCCGCCGCGCGCCCCGCGACCTGCCGCCGGCCTTCCTCGAGGACCTGTGCCGGCACTACCAGCCGCTGAGCCTCAAGCGGCTGCAGCGCAACGCCAGCACCCTGCGCATGCACGTGCCCGACCCCGACGACCTCTACCAGCAGGTCGCCGAGTGGGTCCTCAAGGCGGTCGGCCAGTACGACGAGACCAAGGGCGTCCCGTTCGGCGCGTTCCTGGCCACCCAGCTGTCCAAGTGGGTGCACGACCTGGGCCGCAGCGCCCACGGCCGCACCGCCGCCGACACCGAGAACCGGCAGCAGAAGGCGCTGGCCGCCTTCCAGGCCGAGCACCAGCGCCGGCCCAGCGAGCGCGAGCTCGCCGAGTACATGGGGCAGAGCGTCGCCACGCTGCGCCGCAACTCGCAGACCGTCGCCACCCTCAACGGGCTGCGCAACCTGCAGTCGCTCGACGGCGGTCCCGACGGCGCGGCCGAGGTGCTCGTGCCCGACAGCGACGAGGCGCCCGACCAGATCATGGACGAGGCCGACCAGACGCTGCTGTCGCACGCGCTGACCGCCGCCTGCGCCCCCGACCCCACCGCAGCCCGCGGCCAGCGCGCCGCGCAGCCGAACGTGCTCGGCTGGGCCACCTGGTACCTGACGACCTGGGGCGGGCAGACGAAGACCCAGGTCTCGGCGGACCTCGGCACCTCGGTCCGCAACATGAACGTCCACGCCGACCGCGTCGAGCGCGCCCTCAAGGACCGGCTCACCGAGCTCTCCGAGTGACGCGCGCGTAAACGGCACGGAGGAGTCCGCTTCCACCGGGTCCATCCCGGCGCCGGACTGCCGATGTAGGAGACGCAAGACCACGGGGCCCCGCCGACGTGCCGCACGAGCCGGCCGGGCGGACCCGTGGGCACCGACGGGGAGGGGAAGCGGTGAGCGTGCTGCCTGCGGGTGACCCGGCCGTCGTCCTGCTCCCGCACTGGCTGTCGGGCGACGACCGCGAGGAGCTCGCCGGCGTCGTCCGCGCCGAGCTGGCCGCCGGCCTCCTGCACCCGGTCGCCGCGGTGCACCTCGCCGACGTGCTCACCGAGCTCCACGTGGCCGCCGCCCGCGACGCGGTCTGGCCCGCGCCCGCCGCCCGGGTCCGCCGGGTGACCGGCTGGGCCGACGACGTCCTGCCCGTGCGGCTGTCGGCCGCCGAGCACGCCAGCGTGCTGGCCCTCGGGTCGCTGTCCGCGCCGCTGCGCGCCACGCTCGCCGGGCGCCGCGCGTGAGGCCGGAGCGCCCCGCCCGCGTCTCCGCCGGGCTGCTCGCCCGGCTGCGGCCGGCCCCCGTCGCCGTCGACGACGTCCGGGCCGCCGCCGCCGCGGTGCTGCCCGGCCTCGCCACCGGCGGCCTGCGCGCCGCCGTGCTGAGCGACCCGGCCCGCGGCCCGGTGCTGGTCCTCGCCGAGGACGAGCGCCGCACCCGGCTGTCGCTGCGCGACCTCGCCGAGGACATGACCGACGCCGGCGTCGCCCCGACCCCCGACGGCGTCGGCGAGGCGCTGACCCGCGTGGTCGCCCGCCGCCCGGTGACCGACGGGGCCGCCCTGCGCGCCGGCGTCGCCGTCCTGGACTGGACCGACGACGGGCGGTCGGCCGTCGGCTGGCGGGTCGTCGTCCGCCGCGGTGAGCGCACCGTGGCGTGGACGCCGTCCGACCGCGCCGACGCCGCCGTCGTCACCCGCGCCCGCGCCGACGCCACGGCCCGCGCGGCCGACGCCGGGGGCGTGCTGCGGGTGGAGGGCCCGGTGGCGCTGTGGTCGCACCCCGGCGCCCCGATGCTGGCCACCGCCGCGCTGGCCGCGCCCGAGCGGCTGCTCGGGCGGATCGCCGACGCCGGCCTGCGGCTGCGCGAGCCCCAGGTGGTCGTGACGCCGATGCGCCCGGTGGCCTGCGCCGCCGAGGGCGTGGCCGACCGGCTCGCCGGGCTCACCGGGGAGGCCTGCGTGCGCCTCCCCTGGTCGGGCCTCGCCGCCCTCCGCTGGCTCTGAACGAGGCATGGGAAGCTCTACCCACGTCCCGCGCGCCAGGACGTGCGGACAGCTTCCTCTGCCTGGTCCTTCCTCAGTCGAGCAGGTCGCCGAACTCCCAGTGCCACGGCTCGGGCTTCTCGCCGCCGGGCCGGGCCCAGTCGGGGTTGACGAAGCCGAACCGGCCCGCGTTCTGCGTCATCCAGGTCCACTGCGCGGTGCCCGCGACGTGCACGCCGCCGCACAGGTCCACCGCCAGCGCCCAGCCGTGGTTCGAGGTGCCCGGCACCGCGGCCAGGGCCGGCTTGCGGCGGAACGCGTCCTGCTGCGCGGCCATCGACCGGTAGGAGTCGGTGATGCACAGCGGCGTGCCGAACTCCGCCTCGTAGGCCGACGCCAGGGCCGCGTACCCGGCCGCCGCGTCGCAGCGCAGCGCGTGACCGCGGGTGATCGAGCACAGCGCCTCGGCGGGGATGCGGCCGTTGGTCCAGCCGCCCCAGGCGGGGCTGACCGGCCCGGCCGGCGCCGGGGGAGCGCCGCAGGCACCGCGGCCCGACGCCGTCGCCGGCAGCGGCGCGTTCGGCTGCGCCGGGGCAGGCAGGGTCACCCGCACGGCACGGGCGTCCTCGGGCAGCGGGTGGACGCCGACCCGGTAGGTGGCGGCCGAGGCGCCCAGCACCTCGCCGGAACCCAGGTACAGCGCCACGTCCTGACCGCCGTCGGAGACCACCAGGTCGCCGACCTGCATCTGCGAGGCCGGGACCACGGTCGCCGCGGCCCACTGCCCGGCGGCGGTGGCCGGCAGGTCGTACCCGGCCAGCAGCCACGACGCCGCGGTCAGCCCGCCGCAGTCGTAGGCGTCCGGCCCGGCGGAACCCTCGGCGTAGGGCCGTCCGGCCTGCGCCAGCGCGCTGCTGACGGCCGCGACGGTCTCGGCGGGGAGCACGGTCACCGGGCGGTTGCCCGCCACGGCCCAGGCCAAACCTGGAACGGCCTGGCCGGCCGCGTCGAGGGCGGGGGAGAAGCCGGCGGGCAGCGCGGCCGGGTCGGCCAGCTCGGCGGCCGACGGCGGCTCGATCCCGGCGGACGCCAGCTCGGCGAGGTACCCCTGCCAGCGCTGCAGCGCGGCGGCGTTGCGCTGCTGCTGCGCGCCTGCCGACGGGACGGTGTCCAGCGCCGCGAGCTGCGCGGCGACGTCGAGGCCGAGGTCGTCGGCGGTCTCCCGGACGCCGGCCAGCAGCGTGCGGGCCTGCGCGGTGGCGGCGTCGACGGCGGCCTGCGCCCGGGCGACGCGGGCGGCCGCGGCCTCCGCGGCGGCCTCGGCCCGCTGCGCCCGGACGACGACGGCCTCGCGCTCGACGGCGGCCCGGTCGGCCAGCGCCTGCAGCTGCAGGACGCCCGAGGTCGTGCCGGGGGTGGTGGCCTCGAGGCCGAGCACCGGCATCCGGCGGGTCGCGCTCGCGCGGTAGAGGTCGGCCGCGACGTCGCCGACGGTGACCTGCTCGGCGGCGACGGCGGCGCGGGCGGCCAGCTCGGCGGCCTCCGCGGTGGCCAGCTCGGCGCGGCGGCCGTCGATCTCGGCCTGCAGCCGGCGGTAGGCGTCGGCGTCCTGCAGCAGGGTGCTGCGGGCGGCCAGCGCCAGCCCCGCGGGGTCGGGAGCGACGGTGGCCGAGCCGGGCGCGGAGGTGGCGGGGGCGAGGAGGACGCTCACCGCCGGCACGAGCAGGGTGGCCAGGCCGACGACGAGCAGCCGGGTGCGCCAGGGGCCGCGCTCGCGGGGAGCGGACGCCGGGCGGCGGGCGGGGGCCCGCCGGGCCTTCTTCCGGGCCGTCCTCTTCTTGCCCGCCGACGTCGTCCTGGCGGCGGGCCGGGCGGTCGCGGGCCGGGCGGTCGCGGTGCCGGGGGTGCCGGCGGCGCGGGCGGCGAGCAGGGCGCGCAGGGCCTCGGCCTCGCGGGGGGTGAGCTCGCGGCGGGGGGCGGAGGTGCGCGGGGAGGCGGTCGTGCGTGGAGCGGGCACGGTCTGGTCCCCCGGGCGGTCTCGGCTGGCTGGCCGCGCTCCGTGCTGGAGCGCTCGCCGTCAGATCGACCGTCCGGGGGACCCGGAGGAGGGACGGGGGAGCGGGTCTCACCCCATGGGGGGAGGGGTTCCGCCCGGTCGGGGGACCGGCCGGGGTGCCGGGCGGTCCCGCGGAGGTGCGCGGTGCGTCCCCGCGGGACCGCACGGGGAGGTCAGCGGTCGGGGGCCCACCAGGCGCCGTGCCGGGGGACCAGCGCGATGCGGTGCTGGGTGCCGTCGGCGGTGGAGACGACCACCTCGACGGCGGTCACCTCCAGCGTCCGGTCGTCCTCGCGCAGCACCCGGCCGGTCGCCAGGGGGATGGGTGGCAGGACCAGGACGTCCTCGGCCGGATCACTGCCCATGGCGCCCGCCCGTCAGCGCTCGCCGATGGGGACGAAGGCGCGCTCGGTCTCGCCGGTGTACACCTGGCGCGGCCGGCCGATCTTCGTCGTCGGGTCCTCGATCATCTCCCGCCACTGGGCGATCCAGCCGGGCAGCCGGCCGAGGGCGAACAGCACGGTGAACATCCGCGTCGGGAAGCCCATCGCCCGGTAGATGAGGCCGGTGTAGAAGTCGACGTTCGGGTAGAGCTTGCGCTGCACGAAGTAGTCGTCGGACAGCGCGATCTCCTCGAGCTGGCGCGCGAGGTCCAGCAGCTGGTTGTCACCGCCCAGCTTGTCCAGCACGGTGTCGGCGGTCTGCTTCACGATCGCCGCGCGCGGGTCGTAGTTCTTGTAGACCCGGTGGCCGAAGCCCATGAGCTTGACGCCGGGCTCCTTGTCCTTCACCCGCGCCACGAACCGGCCGATGTCGCCACCGTCGCGCTGGATGGCCTCCAGCATCTCCAGCACCGACTGGTTGGCCCCGCCGTGCAGCGGGCCGAACAACGCGTTGATGCCGGCCGAGACCGAGGCGAACAGGTTGGCGTGGGAGGAGCCGACCAGGCGCACGGTCGACGTCGAGCAGTTCTGCTCGTGGTCGGCGTGCAGCACGAACAGCATGTCGAGGGCGGCGGCGAGGTCGGGGTCGACCTCGTAGGGCTCGGCCGGGAAGCCGAAGGTCATCCGCAGGAAGTTCTCGACCAGGCCGAGGGAGTTGTCGGGGTAGAGGAACGGCTGCCCGACCGACTTCTTGTACGCGTAGGCGGCGATCGTGGGCAGCTTGGCCAGCAGCCGGACGGTGGAGATCTCCACGTGCCGCGGGTCGAAGGGGTCCAGCGAGTCCTGGTAGAAGGTCGACAGGGCGCTGACCGCCGAGGACAGCACCGGCATCGGGTGCGCGTCGCGCGGGAAGCCCTGGAAGAACTGCTTGAGGTCCTCGTGCAGGAGGGTGTGCCGGCGCAGGTTGTCGTCGAAGGCCGCCAGCTGGTCGGCGGTGGGCAGCTCGCCGTGGATCAGCAGGTAGGTGACCTCGAGGAAGCTGGCCTTCCCGGCGAGCTGGTCGATCGGGTAGCCCCGGTAGCGCAGGACGCCCGCGTCGCCGTCGATGTAGGTGATCGCCGACGTGCAGGAGGCGGTGTTCACGAAGCCGACGTCGAGCGCGACCTGTCCGGTCGTCGCCATCAGCTTGGAGACGTCGAGCCCGGAGGCGCCCTCCGTGGCCGGGACCGTGCGCAGCGGGAGCTCACCCCCCGGGTGCCGGAGGGATACCTCGGGGGTGCTGGCTGTCTCGGTCATGGTGGGCCGACGCTATCGCCGTCCGGCCACTCCGACGACAGCGACCGTCCTCCGGCGGGGTGGAGCGGGCTCCCGCCCACCCCGCCGGAGCGGACCGGCGGCCCGTCAGGGGTGGGTCATGGACAGGACGTCGAGGGCCTCGTCGAGCTGGGCCTCGGTGAGCTTGCCCTGCTCCACGTAGCCGCGCTCGAGCACCACCTGGCGGATCGTCTTCTGCTCGGCCAGCGACTGCTTGGCGACCTTCGCGGCCTCCTCGTAGCCGATGTACTTGTTCAGCGGCGTGACGATCGACGGCGAGGACTCCGCGTAGGTGCGGCACTGCTCGACGTTGGCCACGATCCCGTCGACGCAGCGGTCGGCCAGGATCCGGCTGACGTTGGCCAGCAGCCGGATCGACTCGAGCACGTTGCGCGCCATGAGCGGCAGCGTCACGTTGAGCTCGAAGACGCCGGTGGTGCCGGCGTAGGTGACGGCGGCGTCGTTGCCGATGACCTGGGCGGCCACCTGGATGACCGCCTCGGGGATCACCGGGTTCACCTTGCCCGGCATGATCGAGCTGCCCGGCTGCAGGTCGGGCAGCTGGATCTCGCCGAGGCCGGTGCGCGGGCCCGAGCCCATCCACCGCAGGTCGTTGGCGATCTTCACGAGGCCGACGGCGATCGTCTTCAGCTGGCCGGAGGCCTCCACCAGCCCGTCGCGCGAGCTCTGCGCCTCGAAGTGGTCGCGGGCCTCGGTCAGGGGCAGGTCCAGCTCGCCGGCGAGCCGCTCGATGATCGCTGCGGCGAAGCCGGGCGGGGTGTTGATGCCGGTGCCGACGGCGGTGCCGCCCAGCGGCAGCTCGCCGATGCGGGGGAGCGAGGCCTGCAGCCGCTCGACGCCGTAGCGGACCGCCGCGGCGTACCCGCCGAACTCCTGGCCGAGGGTGACCGGGGTGGCGTCCATGAGGTGGGTGCGGCCGCTCTTGACGACCTCGCGGAACTCCCCGGCCTTGCGCGTGAGCGAGGCCTCCAGGTGCTGCAGCGCGGGCACCAGGTCGCGCACGATCGCGCGGGTCGCGGCCACGTGGATCGCCGAGGGGAACACGTCGTTGGACGACTGCGAGGCGTTGACGTGGTCGTTCGGGTGCACCGGGGTGCCCGAGGCCTCGGTGGCGAGGGTGGCCAGGACCTCGTTGGTGTTCATGTTGCTCGACGTCCCCGAGCCGGTCTGGAAGACGTCGATGGGGAAGTGGTCGTCCCACGTGCCGGAGGCGACCTCCGCGGCCGCGGCGGCGATCGCGTCGGCGACGCCGCGGTCGAGGACGCCGAGGTCGGCGTTCACCCGCGCCGCGGCGCCCTTGATGGCGGCCAGCGCGGCGATGAGCTCGCGCTCGAGGGGGGTGCCGGAGATCGGGAAGTTCTCGACGGCGCGCTGGGTCTGGGCCCGCCACTTGGCCCAGGCGGGGACGCGGACCTCCCCCATGGAGTCGTGCTCGACGCGGAATTCCTGCTCGGTGGCCACGCTGGCTCCCGTGTGGTGTCGGTGGGTTCGCTGCTGCTGGCGTGACCCTAGAGAGGCCCGGTCCCGCTCCATGTGGGGAGGCTCCGGTCGGGATGCGGGACGGCGGCCCCGGGGGTGGCTAGCGTCGCCGGACCACCCCGCCCGAGGAGCCCCCGTGACACCTCCGCACGACTCCGCGTACGGCACCGCCCCCACCGGCGGCTGGACGCCGTGGGGCACCTGGGAGCCGGCCGCCGGCCGCCCCGTGCCGGCCGCGCCCGCGGTGCCCGCCGCGCCGGCCCCGCGCCCGCTCGGCCCCGGCGGGATCGCCGTCGTCGTCGCGGGTCTGGTCATCGGCATGGTGCTGGCCGCCGTCGTCGGCGCGCTGCTGCTGCGCGGGGCGGCCGACGACGCCGGCACCGCCGCCGGCGAGGCGATCGGCCAGGCGATGTCCGGCGGCGTCAGCGAGGACGCCGCCTGGTACGCCGACCCCTACGCCACCGGCGGCCTCGGGCCGGTCGAGCAGACCGACCCGGTGCCGCCCGGCGAGCTCGGCCCCGACCCGGTGCTCGACGCCTACGCGCAGGAGTGCTTCGACGGCGACCTGCAGTCCTGCGACGACCTCTACATGGAGTCGGCGCCGCTGTCGGACTACGAGGAGTACGGCAGCACCTGCGGCGGCCGGGTCAAGGCCTGGACCGTGCCGTACTGCACCGAGCTGGACTGAGGGAGGACCCCGTCCTCCCCACCGCTCGCATGCTCGCGGCGGTGCCCTGGACGGGGTCGGGCTTGCGGTCCCGCCCAAGTCGCGCACCAGTCCGTTCCAGCACGTCAGGGGATCGTTCGGGACGTCACCGGAGGGGGCCCCGCGGCTGGCGTGAGCCGTGGGGCGGGTGGCGTCCTCCGCCGCCTCCCCGTGACCGGGCGGTGCTCGCTCGTCCCGATCGCCCGACCTAGCCTGGCCCCGCCAGCGACCAGAACCGAGGAGTCCGCCGATGTCCCAGCCGCCGACGCCGCCGCAGGGCGGCAACGACCCCGCGGGCCAGCAGCCCGGGCAGCAGGGCTGGGGGCAGTCCGACGACCCGACCGCGCAGTTCGGTCAGCCGGCGCCGCCGACCTCGCAGTTCCAGGCCGGCCAGTACGGCCAGCCGGGCGACCCGCGCGAGCAGACGGCCCCCTTCGGCCAGCCCGACCCGAACGCCTACGGGCAGCAGCAGTACGGGCAGCAGGGCCAGGACCCGAACGCCCAGTACGGGCAGCAGTACGGGCAGCAGGGCTACGACCCGGGCGCCCAGTACGGCCAGCAGTACGGGCAGCAGTACGGCCAGCAGGGCTACGACCCGAACGCCCAGTACGGGCAGCAGTACGGGCAGCAGGGCTACGACCCGAACGCCCAGTACGGCCAGTACGGGCAGCAGCCCTACGGCCAGCAGCCCTACGGCCAGCCGGCGCCGAAGCCGAAGAAGAACCTCGCCGTCATCCTCACCGTGGTCGGCGTCGTCCTCATCGCCGGCCTCGGCGTGCTGCTGTTCTTCTTGCTGCGCGACGACGAGGGCTCCACGGTCGCCGACCCGACCACCACGACCACCGCCTCGACGACGACGTCCTCCTCGTCGAGTTCCAGCTCCTCGTCGAGTTCCTCGTCTTCGTCCTCGTCCTCCTCGACCACCCCCGGCGGGGGCGGCGGCGGGGCCCTCCCGGCGGGGCAGCCCCCGGTGGGCCTCGGCGAGGACACCGAGGGCGACTTCCAGCAGCAGGCCGACGCCTGCTACGCGGGCGACATGACCGCCTGCGACAGCCTGTGGGCCGACACCCCGATCGACTCGGCGTGGGAGGACTACGCCGGCACCTGCGGCGGGCGCGACGCCTACGAGAGCCTCGGCACCTGCGAGGAGCGCTTCGGCGCGGCCGGCAGCGGCGGGAGCACCGGCGGCGGCAGCGGCGGCCCGACGGCGGCCCCGGTGCCGCCCACCGGCCTCGGTGTCGACGAGGAGGGCGACTGGCAGCAGCAGGCCGACGCCTGCTTCGCCGGTGACCTGGCCGTCTGCGACGACCTCTGGTTCGACACCCCGGTCGGCTCCGACTGGGAGCAGTACGGCGGCACCTGCGCGGGCCGGGTCGAGTACCAGGCCGGCACCTGCGAGCTGCGGCTCGACTGAGCCACCGGTACGGACGAGGACGGCCCCGAGGCGATCGCCCCGGGGCCGTCCTCGCGTGCGGTGTGCGTCAGTCGTGGTGCGGGTCGAAGGCGACCGCCGAGTAGGCGCGCAGCTTCTCCAGCGAGTGCAGGCTGTCGATCGAGCGGATGGTGCCCGAGCGCGAGCGCATGACCAGCGACTGCGTGGTGCAGCCGCCGGCGCGGTACTGCACGCCGCGCAGCAGCTCGCCGTCGGTGATGCCGGTGGCCACGAAGAAGACGTCGCCGCGCACCAGGTCGTCGATCTGCAGCACCCGGTCGAGGTCGTGGCCGGCGTCGACCGCCTTCTGCCGCTCCTCGTCGTCCTTGGGCCACAGCCGGCCCTGCAGCGCACCGCCCATGCACTTGAGCGCGCAGGCGGCGATGATGCCCTCCGGCGTGCCGCCGATGCCCATGAGGATGTCGACGCCGGTGCCCTCCCGGGCGGCGGCGATCGCGCCGGCGACGTCGCCGTCGGAGATGAACCGGATGCGCGCGCCGGCCTCGCGGACCTCGTGCACCAGCTGGTCGTGCCGCGGGCGGTCGAGGATGCAGACGGTGACGTCGGCGACCGAGCTGTGCTTGGCCTTCGCCACCCGGCGGATGTTCTCCGCGACCGGGGCGGTGATGTCGACGGCGTCGGCGGCGGCCGGGCCGACGGCGATCTTCTCCATGTAGAAGACGGCCGAGGGGTCGTACATGGCGCCGCGGTCGGCCACCGCCATGACGGCGATGGCGTTGGGCATGCCCTTGGCCATCAGCGTGGTGCCGTCGATCGGGTCGACGGCGACGTCGCACTCGGGGCCGTAGCCGTCGCCCACCTGCTCGCCGTTGTAGAGCATCGGCGCCTGGTCCTTCTCGCCCTCGCCGATGACGACGACGCCGCGCATGCTCACCGTGCCGATCAGCGCGCGCATGGCGTCGACCGCGGCACCGTCGCCGCCGTTCTTGTCGCCGCGCCCCACCCAGCGGCCGGCGGCCATGGCGGCGGCCTCGGTGACGCGCACCAGCTCGAGGGCCAGGTTGCGGTCGGGGGCGGGGCGGTCGGTGCGGAAGGTGCTCACGCGCGGGGCCTGGGCCACGGGGCCGTCGGGTACGGGCAGTGTCACGGGGACCTCCATCGACCGGCACCGTTGCCGGTCGGACGCGCGGCGCCGCCCTGATGCGGGGCGGCGGGGTTCTGGATCGGTGCTGCGATCCTAGGGGCATGACCAGTTCCGGCCCGTCGGGCCAGCAGGCCCCCGAGCAGCAGCCCGCGCAGGAGCAGCCGCCCCCCGCGCCGACGGCGGTCGAGCGGGCCAACCGGATGAGCGCGGCCAACATGATCCGGTCGCTGGCGCCGCTGGTGCTCATCTGCCTGCTGGTCGTCGGCTGGATCGCCTTCCGGCAGAGCGGCACCGACCCGGTGCGCACGGTCGACCCGGGCAGCTCCGTGCAGTTCGCGGCGTCCCGCGCGGGCTACGAACTCGAGGCGCCCGCGGGGCTGCCGGACGGCTACCGGCCCACCAGCGCCCGCACCGACGCCGGCGAGGCCGCCGAGGGGGCGCCGGTGACGCTGGAGATCGGCTACCTGACGCCGTCGGACGAGTACGCGGGCTTCGTCACCACCGACGACCCGCGCGCCGAGGAGCTCACCGCCGTCCTCGACGACGCCACCGAGGACGGCACCGTCGACCTCGGCGGGCGCACCTGGACGCGGCTGACCAGCGAGCGCGGCGAGACGGTCCTCACCCTCGAGGACGGCGAGGTGACCACGGTCGTCACCGGCTCGGCCGACGACGACGAGCTCGAGACGGTGGCGGGCTCCGTCGCCCCCGTCGTGGTGCGCTGAGCCCCCGCTCAGCTCTCCTGCTGCTCGCCAGGGGCGGCGGCGGCCAGCCGCTCGCGGGCGCGGTCGAGCCAGTGCCGGCACAGCTCGGCCAGCTGCTCGCCGCGCTCCCACAGCCCCAGGGACTCCTCGAGCGTGAGGCCGCCGGCCTCCAGCCGGCGCACCACGTCGGCCAGCTCCTCGCGGGCCTGCTCGTAGCTCTGGGTCGGCTGCTCGGCTGCGCTCACGGCTGCCCATCCTCCCTGTCGACCCGCACGGGCAGCCGGCCGCCCGCGACCCGCACCGACAGCGCCTCGCCGCCGGACACCTCACCCGGGTCGCGGACCAGCGCCCCGTCGGCGCGCTGCACGAGGGCGTAGCCGCGCTGCAGCGTCGCCTGCGGCGAGAGGGCGGCGACCCGGGCGCGGGCGTGCTCGAGGTCGCGCTCGGCGGTCTCCACGCGGTGGGTGAGCGTGCGCCGGGCGCGGTCGCGCAGCGCGGCGACGTCGTCGGCCCGGCCGTGCAGCAGCCGCTGCGGGTCGGCCAGCACCGGCCGGCTGCGGACGTTCTCCAGCCACCGCTCCTGCTGCTCGAGGCGCACCGACACCAGGTGGCGGGCGCGGGCGCGCAGCCCGTCGACCAGCCGCCGCTGCTCGCCGATCTCGGGCACCACGCGGTGCGCGGCGTCGGTGGGGGTGGCCGCGCGGACGTCGGCGACGTGGTCGACCAGCGTCGTGTCGGTCTCGTGCCCCACGGCGGTGACCACCGGCGTGCGGCAGGCGGCGATGGCGCGCACCAGCCCCTCGTCGGAGAAGGGCAGCAGGTCCTCGACCGAGCCGCCGCCGCGGGCGACGACGATGACCTCGACCTCCGGGTCGCGGTCGAGCCGCTGCAGGCCCTCGATCACCGAGCCGGTGGCGTTCACGCCCTGCACCAGGCTGTGGTGGACGGCGAAGCGCACCGCCGGCCAGCGCCGCCTTGCGGTGACCAGCACGTCGCGCTCGGCGGCGGAGTCCTTGCCGGTGACCAGGCCGACGACGACCGGCGCGAACGGCAGCGGGCGCTTGCGGGCGGCGTCGAAGAGGCCCTCGGCGGCCAGCAGCCGGCGGATCCGCTCGATCCGGGCGAGCAGCTCGCCCAGGCCGACGGCGCGGATCTCCGTGGCGCGCAGCGAGAACGAGCCGCGGGCGATGTAGTAGTCGGGCCGGGCGCGCACGACCACCCGCGCGCCCTCGGTGAGCTCCAGGCCGGGCCGGTCGGCGACGTCGCGGGCGCAGGTGACCGGCACCGAGAGGTCGGCAGCCGGGTCGCGCAGGGTGAGGAAGACGGTGGCCGCGCCGCGGCGGGAGAGCTGGGCGACCTGCCCCTCGACCCACACCTCGCCGAGCCGGCCGATCCACTCGGCGACCTTGCGGGCCACCGTGCGCACGGGCCACGGGGCCTCGGGGGTCGACGGAGCGGTCACGGGGGTCGAGCCTGCCAGGCGGTACCGACACGGCGGCCCGGGACCCTCGAGGGGTCCCGGGCCGCCGGGAGGGGATGCGGTGCCCGCTAGCCGCGGGGCTGCAGGGGGCTCGCGTCGGCCGCCTGCTGCTCGAGCTTCTCCAGCCGGTTGCGCAGCATGGTGACGAACGGCGCCCGGTTGCGGGTGGCCTCCTCGTAGGCGAGCAGGTCGCCGACCGTGGCCAGCTGGTAGCCGCGCAGCCGCCCGCGCAGCTGGGCGACGGTGAAGGAGTCGTAGCCGTCGACCGGCGCGGCCCCGGCGGCCTGCGAGCCCGACAGCTCGCTGCCGCCCTCCGGGTCGTCGGTGGGGGCGTCGGACTCCCCGCCGACGGCGTCCACGGCCGCGCCCTCGGCGATCGCCGCGTCCTCCTCGGCGGTGTCGGCGTCCCCGACGTCGGTGCGCACGCCCGTCGCGGCGGCCACGGGCGTGCCGCCCTCGTCGGTGGCCGTGTCGGTCAGGGGCTCGGGCTCGACCGTGTCGGTGGCCGCGCCGGAGTCCTCGCCCGGGCCCGCCTCGGCGCCGAGCTCCTCGTCGACGCGGGCGTGCTCGCCGGTGACGACGTCGCTCGCCTCCCCGGTCGCGGTGCCCTGGCCGTCGGCGGCCTGCCCGTCGCCGTCCTCGGGGGCGACGACGCCCTCGTCGGTGACGGTGCCCTCGACGGTGGTCACCTGGCCGTCGGGGGTGATGACGTCGACCTCGGTGGCGGCGTCCTCGGCCGCGGCCGCGTCGGACTCCGCGTCCTCGCCCAGCACGCCGGCGTCGGGGGAGGCGGCGGTGTCGGTGCCCGAGGTGTCCGTGCCCGAGGTGTCCGTGCCGGCCGCGTCGTCGGCGGTGCCGATCTCGGTGTCGGGCGTGCCGGAGTCGGCGGCGTCGGGGGTCGCGGCGTCGTCGCTGCCCACGTCGGGCGCGCCGGCGAGCTCACCGACGGGGGAGCCGCCCGGGTCGCTGGCGGCGGGTGCGTCGTCCGGGACGGCCGGCACCGCGGGTGAGTCGCTGCCCTCGGCCTCGAGCAGCGCGCTCTCCAGCGCGTCCTCGGCGGTGAGCGCGGAGTCGGCGGCGTCGAGCGCGGCCTCGGCCTCCTCGGTGCCCAGCACCTGGTCGGTGACGTCCTCGACCGCGGCCACGACGGCGGCCGGCGGCGGGTCCTGGGGGAGGCCCGCCATCTCGTCGTCGACCAGGCCGGCGGAGTCGGTGTCGACGTCGATCTCCATGACGTCGACCTCGGTCAGCGTCTCGGTCTCGTCGAGCACGGCGGCGGTGTCCTCGACGGCGGCCACGACCGCGTCGGCGGCCGGGTCCTCGGGGAGTCCCGCGACCTCGGCGTCGGAGATGCCCGTGGTGTCGACGTCGGGGGCGCGGTCGAAGGCGGAGGTGCGCAGGACGTCGATCGGCTGGGCGACCAGGGCCTCGCCGGAGCGCGCGTCCTCGTCGTCGTCGTCGAAGGTGGCCATGCCCGGCTCGCGGTCGCCGCGCAGCCCGGTGAGCAGCTCGTCGCCGCGGGCCACCAGCCCTGACCAGTGCTGCTGGAGCTTCATCGCGGTCTGCAGTGCGATGCCGACCAGGCGCACGGGCAGGCCGGGCAGCGTCTCGGGGAGGCGGCGGGCCTCGTCGAGGACGGTGGCGGCCAGTCCGGCGGCGGCGCGGACCGGCTCGGGGATCTCACGGGACATGCGCCCAGCCTGCCGCAGCGCGTCGGCGTCGGCAGCACGGCCCGGACCGCGGACACCCGGTCGGGCGGCGTGCGTCGTGTCACGACTCCCCTCGGCAGCCCGGCCGGGGGTCGCGCGCGACCTACAGTGGGGGCATGGCTGATCAGCGCGGACGGGTCCTGCTGGCCGATCCCCGGGGCTACTGCGCCGGCGTCGACCGGGCGGTGGTGGCCGTCGAGCGGGCGCTGGAGATGCACGGCGCGCCCGTCTACGTCCGCAAGCAGATCGTCCACAACAAGCACGTGGTGGCCACCCTCGAGCGGCGCGGCGCGGTGTTCGTCGACGAGACCGACGAGGTGCCCGAGGGCTCGGTCGTCGTGTTCAGCGCCCACGGCGTCTCGCCGGCGGTGCACGAGGAGGCGGCGGCCCGGCAGCTGCGCACCATCGACGCGACCTGCCCGCTGGTGACGAAGGTGCACCAGGAGGCCAAGCGGTTCGCCCGCGACGACTACGACATCCTGCTCATCGGCCACCGCGGGCACGAGGAGGTCGAGGGCACCTCCGGCGAGGCGCCGTCGCACATCCAGCTCGTCGACGGGCCCGAGGACGTCGCGAACGTCCAGGTGCGCGACCCCGAGCGGGTGGTCTGGCTGTCCCAGACGACGCTGTCGGTCGACGAGACCCTGGCCACGGTCGACCAGCTGAAGACCCGGTTCCCCGGGCTGCAGTCCCCGCCCAGCGACGACATCTGCTACGCCACGCAGAACCGGCAGCAGGCGGTCAAGCAGATGGCGCCCGACTGCGACCTGGTGGTCGTCGTCGGCTCCACCAACTCGTCGAACTCGGTGCGGCTGGTCGAGGTGGCGCTGGAGGCCGGCGCCCGCGCGGCGCACCTGGTCGACTACGCCTCCGAGATCGACCCGGCCTGGCTGGAGGGCGTCTCCACCGTGGGCGTGACCAGCGGCGCATCGGTGCCCGAGGTGCTGGTCGGCGAGGTGCTCGACTGGCTGGCGGAGCGCGGCTACCCCGACGTCTCGTCGGTCAAGGCGGCCGAGGAGCGGCTGGTGTTCGCGCTGCCCCGCGAGCTGCGGCCCGAGCGCGGCGAGTCCGCCCGCCCCGCGCGCTGACCCCGTCACGCAGAAGGCCCCCTCCCGACCGGGAGGGGGCCTTCGTGCGTTCCGGGGCCGTCAGCGGCGGGCGGCCCAGCGGATGATGCCGAGGACGATCGCGACGCCGGTGGCGACGGCCATCGTGGGGAACCCGCGGATGAGGACGGTGGCGATCGTCGGCACGCTGAAGTCGGCCGACGGCGCCAGCCCGATGTTGACCGCGGCCACCGCGACGAACACCAGCGGCGGGGCGACGACGACGGTGAGCAGGTCGCGCTTGCGGACCAGCAGCGTGGCGACGGCGGAGGCCGCGACCAGCGTGACCAACGTCAGCGTGCCGAGGCCGACGTCGAGGAACGAGTCGACGGCGCCGCCGGCGAGCGTGATGACGAAGATGCCGAGGACGGCGAGGCTGCCGCGCAGGCCGGGCGCGGGCGCCGGCGCGGTCCGCGAGGAGCCCCGCGGGGTCTCGCGCGGCGTCTCCCGCGGGCGCTCGGCGGCGCGGCCGCGGCGCGGCGGCTCCGGGGCGTCCCGGTCGGCCAGCGGGTGCACGCCGGGGTAGGGGGTGCGCTGCTGCGGGCGGGCGGCCGGCGGGCGCGAGTCGGCGACCGGACGGCCGGAGCCCCAGCCGGGTGCCGGGCCCGCGGCGGGACCGGGCGTGCCGGGACGGCGGTCGGGGGCCGGGGCGCCGGAGCGGCGCGGCGGGGGCGGCGGCACCGGGGGCAGCGACATGCGCGCCGCGCGGGCGGGCGTCGCGTCGAGCCGCGGCAGGTCCGGGCGCGGGGCCTGCGGGCCGGCGTGGGGACGCTCGCCGCGGCCTCCGCCGTCCCGCCAGGTGTCGGCTGCACTCGCCGAGGCCATGGCGTACCTCCCCGTCCGGACCGGCCCGGGGCGGGCCGATGTCGGTGCTCACCGTAGCGACGGGGAGCCGCCCGCCGGGGCACATCGTGTCGTCGACGCGCGACACGTCGCCGGATCGATTTGGCAACTCTCGGTGAGGGGCGGGGTGGATGTGACGGAGGGGTCCAGCGCGACCGCCGGGGCCGGCCGACCCCGGGACGTCATCCGGCGCCGGAGGGGCGGCCCAGCCCGGGCAGCCGGCGCAGCGGCAGCTCGTCGGGTCGGGGGAGGGCGTCGGTGATCGGCACGGCGTCGGCGATGGGCACGGCGTCGGCGACCGGCTCGTCGTCGGCAGGCAGGACGTCGTCGTCCGGGGCCGGGCGCAGCTGCCGGACCACCGCCTCGACCTCCGGCGGGGACGGCACCGCGGTCTCGCCGACGCCGAGGTCGTCGAAGCGGCGGGCGGCGGCGAGCACGGAGCGCTCGTAGGAGCCGACCGTCTCGTTGTAGCGGGTGAGCGCGGTGCCCAGCGCCGAGCCGAGCCGGGTCAGGTGGCCCGAGAGCGTGGTGAGCCGGGCGTGCAGCCGGCGGCCGACCTCGATGACCTGGTCGGCGTCGCGGGCGAGGCGCTCCTGCCGCCAGGAGTGCGCGACGGTGCGCAGCAGCGCGAGCAGCGTGCTCGGGGTCGCGATGACGACGTCGCGGGCGAAGCCGTGCTCGAGCAGCGCGGGCTCGGCCTCCAGCGCGGTGGTGAGGAACCCGTCGGAGGGGACGAACAGCACGGTGAACGGCGCGGCCGGGCGGAACGCCGTGGGGTAGCGGCGGGCGGCCAGCTGGTCGACGTGGGTGCGCAGCTGCCGGGCGTGGGCGGCCACCCGCTGGTCGCGGACGGCCTGGTCGGTGGCCTGCACGGCCTCGATGTAGCCGGTGAAGGGCACCTTCGCGTCGACGACGACCTGCCGGCCGTCGGCGAGGGTGACCACCAGGTCGGGGCGGACGCCGGCGCCCTCGTCGTTGGTGGAGGACGGCTGCTCGACGAAGTCGCAGTGCTCGAGCAGGCCCGCCACCTCGACCACCCGGCGCAGCTGCACCTCGCCCCAGCGGCCGCGCACGTGCGGTGTGCGCAGCGCCGTGACGAGAGCCGCCGTCTCCTGGCGCAGCAGCGCGCTGGTCTGCCCGACGGTGCCCATCTGCTCGCGCAGCTCGCCGTGCGCGGTGGCGCGGTCGCGCTCGATGCCGGCCAACAGGCGGTGCAGGTGGTCGAGCGACTCGTGCACCGGCTCCAGCGCGTCGTCGGCCGGCCGGCGGCGGGACAGCACCGCGACCACGCCGAGGGCGACGGCCGCCCCGAGCAGCACGCCGAGGAGCAGGCCGAGCAGCAGGGAGGCGGCGTCCACCCCAGCAGGGTGCAGGACGCCACCGACAACCCCGGGGAGGTGAGGCCAATAGCGCTACAAAGGCCCACTCAGGCGGGGACGGGGGCGTGCTCCGCCTCGTGGTCGAGCAGCCAGCGCTTGACCGGGGTGCCCCAGCGGAACCCGCCGAGGCCGCCGTCGGAGCCGAGGACGCGGTGGCACGGGATGAACAGCGCGGCGGCGTTGCGGGCGCAGGCGTTGGCCGCCGCGCGGATCGCCGCGGGCCGACCGCAGCGGGCGGCGAACTCGGCGTAGGTGTCGGGCTGCCCGGCGGGCACCGTGCGCAGGACCTCCCACGCGTCCTCCAGGAACGGCCCGGAGCGCTGCCGCACGGGGACGGCGTCGATGGCCCCGACGTCGCCGGCCGCGTGCGCCTCCACGACGTCGAGGACCGGCAGGTGCTCCACCCGCTCGACCCAGGTGGGCCGCAGCGCGCGGTGCACGACGGGCAGCAGGTCGCTGACGTCGCCGGTCCACCCGGCGGCAAGGACGACGTCGCCGCCGTCGGGGCCCGGGGTGACGACGACGGTGAACGGCCCCGGCGGGGTCGCGACGGTGGCGAAGCGGGCGGACGGGGTCATGACGCACTCCGATCGGCGGGGGCGGGAGCCGGGTGGCGGGTGAACAGGTGCGGCGCGGCGAGCGCCCACAGGTGCAGGACGGCGTAGGAGCGCCAGGGCCGCCAGCGGCGCGCGGCGTCGGCGTCGGAGCTGCCGAGCCCGGCCAGGGACCGGCGCAGCGCGAGGTCGCCGGGCAGCCAGACGTCGGGGTCGCCGAGGCCGCGCATCGCCACGAGCGCGGCGGTCCACGGGCCGATGCCGGGCAGCGCCAGCAGGTCGCGGACGGCGGCGTCGCGGTCGCAGCCGGGGTCGAGGGCCACGCGGCCCTCGGCGAGCGCGGCGGCCAGCCCGGTGAGCGTGCGGCTGCGCGCGCCTGTCAGCCCGACGGTCGACAGGTCGGCCGCGGCCAGCGCCTCCGGCCGCGGGAAGGCGTGGGTGAGCGTGCCGACCGGCTCCGCGAGCGGCGTCCCGGCCAGCGCCACCACCCGCGCGGTGAGCGTGCGGGCGCCGGCCACCGACACCTGCTGGCCGAGGACCGCGCGGACCGCCGTCTCGGGGGCGTCGGGGGAGGCGGGCACCCGGCGGCCGGGCGCGGCGGCCACCAGCGGGGCGAGCGCGGGGTCGGCGCCGAGCACGTCGTCGACGGCGGCCGGGTCGGCGTCGAGGTCGAGCAGCCGGCGGCAGCGGGGGACGGCGGCGCGCAGGTCGCGCAGGTCGGTGAGCAGCAGCCGGGCGGTGACCGCGGCGCCGCCGTCGGGCGCGGGGGACAGCCGGACGACGCCGGGCCCGCCGGGCAGGTCGAGGACGCGGGAGAACGTCGTGCCGTCCCACTCCTCGAGGCCGGGGACGGCGTGCAGGCCGAGGAAGAGCAGCACCTCGGCGGCGTCGAACGGGGCGCGGGCGGCCAGCCGCAGCGTCAGCCAGCCCGGGGCGCCGGCCTCGCCGCCCGACCGGCGGCGGCGCAGCTCGCTGGGCGTGCAGGCGAACACCTCGCGGACGGTGTCGTTGAACTGCCGCACGCTGGCGAACCCGGCGGCGAAGGCGACGTCGGCCATCGGCAGGTCGGTGGTCTCGATCAGCACCCGGGCGGTCTGCGCGCGCTGGGCGCGGGCGACGGCGAGCGGGCCGACGCCGAGCTCGCCGACCAGCAGCCGGTGCACCTGGCGCTCGGAGTAGCCCAGCCGCGCGGCCAGCCCGGGGACGCCCGCCCGCTCCACCTCACCGTCGGCGATCAGCCGCATGGCGCGGGCGACGACGTCGGCGCGCACGTCCCACTCCGGCGAACCGGGGACGGCGTCGGGGCGGCAGCGCCGGCAGGCGCGGAACCCGGCGGCCTGGGCGCCCGCGGCGGTGCCGAAGAAGCTGACGTTGGCCGCGGCCGGCGTGCGGGCCGGGCAGGAGGGGCGGCAGTAGATGCCGGTGGTGCGCACGGCGGTGAAGAACCAGCCGTCGAAGCGGGCGTCCCGGCTGGCGACCGCGCGGTAGCAGCGCTCGGCGTCGAGGGAGGTGGGCACGCGTCGAGCATGGCACCGCCGGGAGCCCCTGACTGGCGGCTTTCGGACGGCGCCGCCGGACGTCGTCGGCGGGCGGCTGTCGGTGCCGCCCACCAGACTGCGCCCACCGGGGACGGCGGCGTGCCGGCCCCGCGTCGACAGGGGGAACCGTGATCGGACCGCGCCCGGGCATCCGTCCGCCGAACCGCCAGCCGGAACGCCCGGCGAGGCGCCTCGGGGCGCCCACGACCGGCCGGCAGGTCGTCGTCTTCGCCGATCCCGGCGACCCGCGGGTCGACTGGTCGGCGGCCGGGATCACCGACGTCGCCGACTCCCGCGACTTCCCCTCCGGCCGGGTGCCCGCGCAGGCGCTGCGCGAGGCCGGGGCCACGGTGTTCGCCCGGCTCGGCATCGCCGTCGTCGCCGCCCCGCCCGACCAGGTCGGCGCGCTGCGGTCGGCCGGGCCGCCGGTGCTGTCGGTGTCGCCGGAGCTGGTGCACCACGTGCTGCCCGCGGAGGAGTACGTGCGCGGCTACCGCGACGGCGTCACCGACCTGGCCGGCCGGCTCGCCGGCGCGGGCGGCGAGGAGGCGCCCGCGCCGCCGGCGTTCGCCGACACCGAGGCGGCCACCTGGGGCGTGCAGGCGGTCCGGGCGACGACGTCGCCGTACACGGGCGCGGGGGTGCGGGTGGCCGTCCTCGACACCGGGCTCGACCTCGCCCACCCCGACTTCACGGGCCGCGGCATCACCGCCGAGTCCTTCGTGGCCGGGGTGGACAGCGCGCAGGACGGGCACGGCCACGGCACGCACTGCGTCGGCACCGCGTGCGGGCCGCAGTCCCCGCCGCAGGGGCCGCGGTACGGCGTCGCGTCCGGCGCGGAGGTCTATGTCGGGAAGGTGCTCGGCGACGAGGGCAGCGGCGAGGACGGCGGCATCCTGGCCGGCATCGACTGGGCGGTGGCCAACGGCTGTGCGGTCATCTCGATGTCGCTGGGCGCCGACGTCGCCGAGGCACACCCGCCCTACTCGGCCGCCGGCCGGCGGGCGCTGCAGCAGGGCTCGCTCATCGTGGCGGCGGCCGGCAACAACGCCGACCGGGAGAACGGCGAGTACGGCTTCGTCGGGGCGCCGGCCAACAGCGTGGAGGTGCTGGCCGTCGGCGCGGTCGACGCCGCGTTGCGCACCGCCTGGTTCTCCGCCCGCAGCCTGGCCGCGCCCGGCGGGGAGGTCGACGTCGCCGGGCCCGGGGTCGACGTCTACTCGGCCTGGCCCCTGCCGCAGCGCTACAACACGATCAGCGGCACGAGCATGGCCACCCCGCACGTGGCCGGGCTGGCGGCGCTGTGGGCCGAGGCCACCGGGCGGCGCGGCTACGAGCTGTGGGCCACGCTCACCCAGGCCGCGAGCCGGCTGGGCGAGCCGTCGGTCGACGTCGGCAGCGGGCTGGTGCTCGCGCCCCAGGAGGGAGCCGGGTCGGCCTGAGGAGGACTAGCCTCCGCGGCGTGGGCTCCCCGCTGGCGCGGTTCAGCGTGACCGTCGACGACGGCCACCTGTCCGATCTGGACACCGTCGCCTCGGCGCTGCGCGAGTCCGGGATGCAGGTCGAGCGGGTGCTCGGCTCGCTCGGCCTGATCACCGGCTCGGCGCCGCCGGACGCCCGGCCCAGCCTGCTCGCCGTCGAGGGCGTCACCTCCGTCGACGAGCAGCTGCGGTACTCGCTGCCGCCGCCGGATGCGCCGGTGCAGTGAGCCCGCGGGGACGCCCGCCCGCCGTCGTCCGTTGACCGGGGTGTGCAGCCGACCCCCGTGCCCGACCGCGGCCGCCTGGTCGCCGTCGCCGCGGTCGTGCTGGCCGTCCTCGTGGTGCTCGGGACGCTGCTGGTGACCCGGCAGACCGGGGGCGAGGGGCCGCCGTCGGCGGAGTGCGCCTCGGCGGGTCCGGCGGTGCGGGTGGACCCGGCCGCGCTGCCCGCCGGGCCGGTGGCCGGCTGGGGGCCGGAGCAGCTGGCCAACGCCGCCGCGATCGTCAACGCCGGCGCCGACCTGGGGCTCGACACCTGCGCCCAGGTGATCGGCGTGATGACGGCGATGGGGGAGTCGTCGCTGCGGGTGCTCGACCGCGGCGACGCCGCGGGACCGGACTCCCGCGGGCTGTTCCAGCAGCGGGACAACGGCGCCTGGGGCAGCTACGCCGACCGGATGGACCCCACGACCAGCGCCACCAACTTCTTCCGCGCGCTGCGGGAGGTGCCCGGCTGGCGGTCGCTGGAGCCGACGATCGCCGCGCACCGCACCCAGCGCAACGCCGACCCGTACCACTACGAGCGCTGGTGGGACGACGCCGTCGAGGTGGTCTCCGCGCTCGCCGGGCGGCCGGTGCTGGGGCCCTAGCGCCCGGCGTCCGGCCGCCCCCGCACGGTGGTGGCGCGCCGGAGGGGACCGCCCGCCCGTCCTGCGCCCGCCCGGAGTGCTCCCGAGGAGCCGGCCGGCGTGCGTTCATGCCACGCGTGCGGGGGCGCCAGCCGTGCCCGCGCGGGCCGGAGGGACTCCGGCCGGGAGGTCGCACCCCGAGGGGCGAGCATGGCCGCTGCACCCAGCCGACGACCCGGATTGGCGCTCGCCGTCCTCACCGTCGCCCTCGCGCTCGTCCTCACGTCCCCGACCATCCCGGCCGGCGCCGCGCCCGCACCGCAGGACGCCGCCGGCGTCGCGGCCGGGCCGGAGGGCAGCCGGGCGGCGCTGGTGCGGATCCAGGTCACGGCGATCACCACGATCGTGCACCTCGACCACAGCACCGGCGACCTGCACGTGATCGACGGCCGCTACGAGATCCGGCAGGGCCAGGCCACGGGCGTCGTCGTGTCCGGGGACGGCGTCGTGGCCACGCTGTACCGGGAGCTGGCCGTCGACGTGGACCGCGTGGTCGTCCCGGCGGCCAACCGCCTGTTCGTCGACCGGTTCGGCGCGACGCTGGAGGCCGGCCAGCAGGCGACCGGGCGGACCCGGGCCACCGAGCCGCACCTCGACACGCACCTGCAGGACTGCTACGTCCAGCGGACCGACCACTGCTTCACCGTGCCGCAGATGCAGTACGACGTCGTGCTGCTCACCGACCCGCCGCGGCGCGTGCGCGCACTCCTGGTCAACGACCCGCAGGCGCCCACCGACGTCGCCCTGCTGCGGATCGGCGGGGCGTCGATGCCCACCGCGCCCCTGGCCGCGGCCGGTGACGTCCCGGCCGGCGGCGAGCTGGTCGGCTACGACGCCGACGTCCCCTCCGACCCCGCGGAGCAGGGCGGCTGGCGGCCGGTGTCCTTGCCCGTGACGGTCGACGGTGCGGCGCTGTCCGGCGAGGGCCTGCCCGAGGCGCTCGACCGCGGGCTCACCGGCGGGCCGGTGATCGACCCCTCCACGGGTGAGGTGCTCGCGCTGGCCGACCTCGACCGGGCCGGCGCGCAGGCCGGGGTGGTCGGCGCGGACGCCGTCCGCGCCGCCGTGGACGCCGCGGGCATCGAGGGCGGCAGCTCGCCGTTCGACGTCGCCTTCCGCAGCGGGCTGACGCTCCTCGAGGACGGTGACGCGGCCGCCGCGGTCCGCCAGCTCGAGCTGGCCGGCCGGTACTTCGACTCGGCGCTGGTCGCCGAGCACACGCGGGCGGCGGTGGCGGCGGCCGACGCCGCACCGGAGCAGCCGGTGGCTCCGGGAGACGGCGGCGTCGGGGTGTGGCCGTGGCTCGTCGGGGGCGCCGCCCTGCTGCTCGCCGCCGCGGCCTGGCTGTTCCGGGCGGGACGCCGGCGCCGCCGGGACCAGGCCCCGCCGCCGGGCTCGCCGCCCGTGCTCCCCGACCGCACCGGTCCGCCGACCTCGCCGCCGTCCGTGCCGGGCCCGCCCGGGCCCGCGGCGCCCGCGGGCCACTCCGCCCGCCACGCCGCCGGGGTGGTCCCGGCCGCCCCGGCGGCCACCGACACCCGCGTCCGGGCGTCCGCGCTCCTGCAGCGCCCGCCCGAACGGCCGTCGGTGTCCCCGGACGCCTACTGCGTGCACTGCGGGCACGCCCGGGTTCCCGACGGGCGGTTCTGCGGGCGCTGCGGCAGTCCGGTCGGGGCCTGATGCTGCCGCTGCAGCCGCACCTCCGGGAGGGCGCCGAGGTCTCGCGCTACCGCGTCGAGGGGATGCTGGCGCGCGGCGGGATGGGGCTGGTCTACCGCGCCCGTGACACCCGACTGGACCGGCCGGTCGCGCTCAAGGTGCTGTCACCGGACTTCTCCGGCGACGCCCGCTTCCGGGAGCGGTTCGTGCGGGAGTCCCGGCTGGCCGCCTCCGTGGACCACCCGCACGTCATCCCGATCTACGAGGCCGACGACTGGCACGGGCTGCTCTACATCGCGATGCGGCTCGTCCACGGCGCCGACCTCGCGGCGGTCCTGGATGCCGGGTACCGGATCGACGTCCCCACGGCGCTGCGCGTCCTCGGCCAGACCGCGGCGGCACTCGACGCCGCACACGACGCCGGGCTGGTCCACCGCGACGTGAAGCCGGGCAACCTGCTCATGGCGGGGGCGACGGAGGCCGCCGTGCCGGCGGACGTGCACGTCTACCTGACCGACTTCGGCCTGACCAAGAAGACGTCGTCCGTGTCCGGGATCACCGCGACCGGCCAGTTCCTCGGCACGCTGCACTACGTCTCGCCGGAGCAGATCCGCGGCGGGGACGTGGACCGGCGGGCCGACCTCTACGCGCTGGCCTGCGTCGCCTACGAGGTCCTCGCCGGCGACCCGCCCTTCGCGCGCGACGGCGACGCCGCGGTGCTCTGGGCGCAGGTGTACGCGCCACCGCCGCAGGTCACCGCGGTACGTCCCGACCTCCCCGTCGCCGTGGACACCGCCCTGGCCCGGGGGCTGGCCAAGGAGGCCGGGGCCCGTCCGGAGACGTGCGGGGAGTTCGTCGCCCTGCTCTGCGACGCCCTGGTCCGCGCCGCTGCGCCGGGCACCGTCGTCCCGCCCCCCGTTCCGGGCCCTGCGCCGGGCGCCGGTCCCGACCCACGGCCGCCACACCCGAGCCTGCCCGGCAGCGTCCTGCCGGGCGCGGGCCTGCCCGGCGTCGAGCCGGGCACCGTGCCACGGCGCCCCGACGAGCCGGTGCCGGATCCGTGGGGGAGGCCGGCCCGCGCGGAGCGGCCCGCGCGCCGCGGCCGCCGCGCGGTGCTGGCCGGGGCGGCGGTGCTGCTCGCCGTCGCCGTGGCGCTCGCCCTGTGGCGTCCGTGGTCGGCCGGTCCCGCGCTCGTCGAGCGCGCCCTGCTGCCGGGTTGGGCGGCCGCAGTCCCCGACGACTGGACGTCCGCGGAGGTCGGTGGGCGGGCCGGCTTCACCGTCCACGCCCCCCGGGACTGGACGGCGGTCTTCCGCTCCGATGCGGGGCGGGCGGCCGCTGCGCAGGCGGTCGCCGACGACCCCGACACGGTCGTGGGCGTCTACGCCGAGGTGGCGGAGGGGCTCGACGCCGCGTCCCCGGTGGCCCTGGTGGGGCTGGTCGAGCCCCACCTGGCGGCGCCGGTCACCCTGACGCCCGGGGAGTCGACCCGGCTGGGCGGACGGGACGCCGTCGCCTTCACCGGTGTCCTCGACCTCGGCGGCGGCGAGCAGCTCCTGCTCTCCGGAACCGTGACCACCACCGAGCCCCGGCTGCTGGTGGTCGGCTTCAGCCCGGCAGCGGTCGCCGACGACTGGCGGCCGGTGTTCGCCGACGTGGTCGGCTCGGTGACCCCCGACTGACCGCCCGGCGCCCGTCCGGCGGACCCGGGGCGTCCACCGGACGGTGGACGGCGGACCCACCGCGCGGCCGTCCCCGCGCCCGGCGCGCGGCGACAGGCTCGTGCCATGACAGCCACGAGCCCCGCCCCGGCCCCCGCGGCCGCGGCGTTCGACGACGGAGCGGCGGTCCGCGTGCGCGGGCTGGTCAAGCGGTACGGCGACCGGACGGTGGTCGACGGCGTCGACCTCGACGTCCGGCGCGGCGAGGTGTTCGCCCTGCTCGGGCCCAACGGCGCCGGCAAGACGACCACCGTCGAGGTCCTGGAGGGCGTGCGCCGGCGCGACGGCGGCGACGTCACCGTCCTCGGCGAGGACCCCGCCCGCGGCGGCCGGGCCTGGCGCGGGCGCCTCGGCGTCGTCGGCCAGAGCACCGGCAGCGGCAACGCGCTGACCGTGCGCGAGACCCTCGACCACTTCGCCCGCTACCACGCCGCACCCGTGCCGACCGCCGAGCTGCTGGCCGACGTCGGCCTGACCGACGCCGCCCGCACCCGCGTGGACAGGCTGTCGGGCGGGCAGCGGCGCCGGCTGGAGGTGGCGCTCGGCGTGCAGGGCCGGCCGGAGCTGCTGTTCCTCGACGAGCCGACCACCGGGATGGACCCGGTCGCCCGCCGCCAGTTCTGGACGCTGGTGGAGGGCCTGCGCGCCCGCGGCACCACCGTCCTGCTGACCACCCACTACCTCGACGAGGCCGCGCACCTGGCCGACCGGGTCGGCGTCATCAGCGCCGGCCGGCTGGTCGAGGTGGCCGCCCCGGCCGACCTCGGCGCCGAGCTGCGCCGGGTGGCCACCGTCCGCTGGCTGGAGCACGGCGAGTACCGGGAGGTCACCACGCCCGAGCCGGCCGCCGTCCTGCGCGACCTGGTCGCGGCCTCGCCGACCGGCGACGTGCCCGGCCTGACCGTCACCCGGCCCGACCTGGAGGACGTCTACCTCCAGCTCGTCGCCGCCGCCGAGGGGGAGACCCGATGACCACCGCCCGCACCGTCACCCGCACCGTCCCCGCCACCCGGCCCGCGCCGCCGTCGGCCGCCGCGATCGGGCTGGCCCGCGTGGGCCTGGAGCTGCGGCTGTTCGCCCGCGACCCCGGTCAGGTGGTCTTCTCGTTCGCCTACCCGGTGATCATGCTGGCGATCTTCGGGTCGGTCTTCGGCGACGAGGTCGTGCTGCCCGGCATCGGGTTCCGCGAGTACTTCCTCGCCGGCATCGCCGCCACCGGCGTGATGCTCACCAGCTTCCAGGCGGTCGGCACCGCCGTCGCCGAGGAGCGCGAGCGCGGCGACCTGGCCCGCCTGCAGACCCTGGGCACCCCCGCGCTGTCCTACGCGATCGGCAAGGCGGGGCAGGTCGTCGTCACCACCGCCGTCCAGCTGGCGCTGCTGCTCACCGTGGCCGCCACGGCCTTCGACGTCACCCTCCCGACCGACCCCGGGCGCTGGGTGACCTTCGCCTGGGTGGTCCTGCTCGGCATCCTCGCCGGCACCGTCCTCGGCCTCGCGGTGGCGACGGTCATCGGCAGCGCCCGCTCGGCCGGCACCGGCATCCCCGCCTTCGCCGTCGTCCTGCAGTTCATCTCCGGCGTGTTCTTCATCGGCTCGGACCTCCCGGACTGGATGGACCGGGTGGCCGCGGCCTTCCCGCTCAAGTGGCTGGTGCAGGGCATGCGGTCGGTGTTCCTGCCCGACTCGGCCGCCGTCGCCGAGCAGGCCGGCAACTGGGAGCACGGGCGGACCGCCCTGGTGCTGGCCGCATGGGTGATCATCGGCACCGTGGTGTGCGCCCGGACCTTCCGCTGGCGTCGGGCGGCGTGAGCCTGCCCCGCCGCCTGGCCGCCGCCGTCGTCCCCCCGCAGGACGACGGCGGCGAGCCGCTGCCCGAGCGCGGGTGGCGGGCCACGGTCACCGGCGTGCACGTCATCTCCGCCGTCGTGTGGGGGCTCGCGGTGCTCAGCGCGGCCGTCGGGGACGCCGTCGACGACGACCGGCGCGGAGCGGCCCTCGCCGTGCTCGGCGGGCTGGCCGTCGCGTACGCCCTGCTCGGCGTGCCCGCGATCGGCGCCGGCGCCCCGCGGCGGGCGGTGGCCTACCTGCTGGTGCTCGTCGTCGCCCTGGGCCTGCTCGGCTGGCTCGCGCCGGGCCTGCTGTTCCTGCTCTTCCTCGCCTACCCGCAGGTGTGGTTCGCCGTCCAGGGCACCCTCACCGGCATCACCTGGACGCTGCTGCTCGGGCTGGCCAGCGCGGCCGGCCCGGTGCTCGACCCGGGCGGCCGCGACGCCGCCGACGTGCTGCTGGAGACCGGCATCGGCATCGGGTTCAGCCTGGCGCTGGGCGTGTGGATCAGCCGGGTGCTGCACGAGAGCGCCGAGCGGGCGTCGCTGATCGCGCAGCTGGAGGCCACCCGCTCCGAGCTCGCCGCCGCCGAGCACGAGCGCGGGGTGCTGGCCGAGCGCGAGCGGCTGGCGCAGGAGGTGCACGACACGCTGGCGCAGGGCTACACGTCGATCGTCGTGCTGTCGCAGACCGCCGCCGCGCTGGTGCCCGCCGACCCCGACGCCGCCCGCGAGAAGCTGGCCGTGATCGAGGAGGTCGCGCGCGACAACCTGGCCGAGGCCCGCGCGGTGGTGGCCGCGTTCCGGCCGGTGGCGCTCGACGGGGCGACGCTGGTGGAGGCGCTGCGCCGGCTGGCGGAGCGGTTCGCCCGGGAGACCGGGCTGGAGGTGCGGGTGGACACGGCGGCCCTCGACGATCCGGCCCTGGACGGCGGGGCGGCGCTGCGCACCGACGAGGAGGTCGTGCTGCTGCGCGGGGCCCAGGAGGCGCTGACGAACGTGCGCCGGCACGCCGGGGCCTCGGCGGTGGTGCTGCGGCTGGCCCGGGTGGGCGGGCAGGTGTCGGTGCACGTGGAGGACGACGGCGTGGGCTTCGACCCGGCGGCGGTGACGGTCTCGGGTCTGGAGGGGCTGCGCGGGCGGGTGGCGCAGGTCGGGGGAGAGGTCGACGTCGCCTCGGCGCCGGGCTCGGGCACCCGCGTGACGGTGCGGGTGCCGGGCGCGTGACCATCCGGGTGCTGGTGGCCGACGACCACCCGGTGGTGCGCGGCGGCCTGGTCGGCTGGCTGGCGGCGCAGCCCGACCTCGACGTCGTCGGGGAGGCCGGCGACGGGCTGGAGGCGCTGGCGCAGGTGGCCGCGCTGTCGCCCGACGTCGTGCTCATGGACCTGCGGATGCCGCGGATGGACGGCGTGACCGCGATCGAGCGGCTGGCCGCCACGCACCCCGGCGTCCGCGTGCTGGTGCTCACCACCTACGACACCGACGCCGACATCGTGCGGGCGGTGGCGGCCGGGGCGACCGGCTACCTGCTCAAGGACGCGCCGCTGCCGCAGCTGGCCGACGCCGTCCGCGCGGCCGCCCGCGGGGAGACGGTGCTCGCGCCGCCGGTGGCCGCCCGGCTGGTGTCGCGGATGCGGGCGCCGGCCGTCGAGGCGCCGACCGCCCGGGAGCTCGAGGTGCTCGCCGGGGTGGCGCGCGGGCTGACCAACGCCGAGATCGGCCGGGAGCTGTTCATCGGCGAGGCCACGGTGAAGACGCACCTGCTGCGGGTGTTCGCCAAGCTCGGCGTCGACGACCGCACCCGCGCGGTGATGGTCGCCGTCGAGCGCGGCCTCCTCCCCGGGCCGGGGGCGCCTCGCTAGGACGAGGGCCTTCGTCGCGCTAATGGCCCTCGTCGGCGGCGGCCAGGAGGGTGCGGCCGGCGTCGCTGCGCCAGTAGAGGACCTCCCGACCCGACCGGCGCCGCTCCAGCAGCCCGGCGTCGAGCAGCACCCGCAGGTGCCCGCCGACGCTGCCGAGCGGCAGCCCGGTCCGGGCGGTGAGCGCGGTCGTGCTCTGCGGGGCGTCGAGCGCGGCGAGCAGCCGGGCGCGGGTGCGGCCCAGCAGCCGCACCAGCGCGTCCGGCAGCGGCGCCGGCCCGCCCGCGAGGACGCCGGTGACGGGGTAGACGACGGCGTAGGTGTCGGGCAGCCGCCAGCTCACCCAGCCGCCCGGCCCGGTGGCGGCGATCAACAGCAGGTCGCGGCCGCGGACGTCGCGCGGCGGGTACGGGGCGGCGTTGACCTGCAGCCGCCCGTTGGCCAGCCAGCGGACGCCGGGGGAGATGCCGTCGAGCGCGGCGGACCAGCCGCCGCCGCTGAGCCGGGCGGTGCGGGAGACGACGTCGGCGCGCAGCACCCGCAGCCGCCGCGGCCACTCGTCGCGCACGGTGTGTTCCCACGTCCACCGGAGCAGCGCGGCGGCGGTGGCGGCGAGGCCGGTCGCGGTGAGCGCGGGCGGCAGCGGGCCGGTGGCCACCTCGAGGTCGGCGCGCACGGCGCCGTCGTCCAGGGACTCGAGGAAGCCGAGCTCCTCGTCGATCGTGAGGTCGGGGGCCGACGGCGGCACGGTGAGGAAGTCGGCGGTCCAGGTGGGGCCGAAGGCGGCGTCGAGCAGGGCGGCGCCGACCGGGTCGCCGGCGAGCCGCTCGCGGAAGGCGGCCGCGTGTGTGTCGGCCCACGGGCGGTGCCACGGCGGCACCGCGGCCGCGCGCAACATCTTCAGCGCGGCGAGGGTCTCGGTGAGCTGGCTGGTGCCGAAGCGGGCGCGCGCCATGACGTCGGCGTCGACGATGAACTCACCCACCTTTCGACCGTAGGCGAAACGGTGGGTCCTCGACGCCCTCTGCCGGACGGTCGGCCCGTGCTCACCTACCGGGCGCTGTTCGCGTCCCCGGAGTTCCGCGCGCTGTGGACCGCGGGCGCGCTGACGACCGCCGCCTCGACGACGTCGTCGCTGGCCCTGGCCGTGCTCGTGCACCGGACCACCGGCTCGGCACTGCTCACCGCGGTGGCCATGTTCGGCCCGTCGGCGGCGCAGGCGCTGGGCGCGACGACGCTCATGTCCGCGGCCGACGCGAGCCCGCCGCGGCGCACGCTCCTGCTGGTCGCGGCGGCGTCCACGGCGGCGCTGGCCCTGCAGGCGCTGCCCGGCCTGCCGACGCCGGTGCGGCTGCTGCTCGTCGTCGGCGTCGCCTACGTGACCTCGGTCGGGTCGGGCGCGCGGTGGGGCCTGCTGGCCGACGTCGTCCCGGCGGCCGCCCACCCGCTGGCGCGCTCGACGATGAACGTCGCCGTCGGGGCGTTCCAGGTGGTCGGCTTCGCCGTCGGCGGGCTGCTGCTCACCGCGCTGACGACGGCGCAGGTGTTCGTGCTGGCCGCGCTCGTGTCGGCGGCCGCGCTGCCGGTGCTGCGGCTCGGGGTGGCCGAGCGGGCGCCGCGCCGGTCCGGGCGGGCGGGGCTCGCGGGGACCGTGCGCGGCAACCGGCTGCTGCTGGCGCACCGCGACACCCGCACGCTGCTGGTGGCGCTGTGCGTGCCGAACGGGCTGGTGGTCGGCTGCGAGGCGCTGTTCGTGCCGTACGCGGGGGAGCGGGCCGGCTGGCTCCTGGTGGCCGGCGCCGCCGGGATGATGGCCGGCGACCTGGTGGTCGGGCGCTTCCTCACGCCCGCGGCCCGGCGGCGCAGCAACACCGCGCTGCGGCTGCTGCTCGCCGTCCCGTTCCTCGCCTTCGCGGTCGCGCCGGGCATCCCGCTGGCCGCCGTGCTGGTGGGCGTGGCGACAGTGGGCTACGCGGCGGCCCTGGCGCAGCAGGAGTGGCTGGTGGCGCTCACGCCCGGGGAACTGCGCGGGCAGGTGCTCGGGGTGGAGTCGGCGCTGCGGATGACCGGCCAGGGCGTGTTCGCGGCGGCCGCGGGCGCGCTCGCCGACCTGTCCTCCCCGGGCGCGGTGATGGCCGGGCTGGCCGCGGCGTCCGTGCTGGTGTCCCTGGTGCTCGCGCCCGGGCTGCGCCGGGCCGCCCGCGCCGCCACGGCCGTGCCCGCGTGACCGGGTGGCGGAGCCCGGGTCTGGCTACGCTCGCGCTGCACCCGGGCCGCACCGCGAGGGGATCGTCATGGACGCCGGCGTCGACACCCTGCAGAAGGCGTTGCAGGTCAACCTGGACCCGCGCTGGTACGGGACCATCGCCGAGATCGGCGCCGGCCAGGAGGTCGCCCGCTGGTTCTTCCGGGCCGGTGGGGCGGCGGGCACCGTCGCGAAGACGATGTCGGCCTACGACATGTCGGTGAGCGACGCCGTCTACGGCAAGAGCGACCGCTACGTGTCCAAGGGCCGCCTGCAGGCGATGCTCGACCACGAGTTCCAGCTCAACGTCGACCGGCTCGCCGACCAGCGCGGCGACGACACGTCGTTCTTCGCCTTCGCCGACACCGTCGTGGCCCGCAGCTACCGCGGCGGCAACGAGTGCCACGGGTGGATGGGCGTGAAGTTCCAGTCCCACCCGCGCGACGAGCCCAGCCAGGTCGTGCTGCACGTGCGGATGCTCGACGACGAGGCCGCGCTGCAGCAGGAGGCCCTCGGCGTCGTCGGCGTCAACCTGCTGCACGCGGCGTTCTTCCAGCACCACCAGCCCGAGACGCTGGTGGAGAGCCTGCTCGACCGGCTCACCACCGGCCGCATCGAGGTCGACCTCATCGAGCTGTCGGGCATCGAGTTCCGCGCCGTCGACAACCGGGTCATGGCGCTCAAGCTGGTCCAACTGGGGCTCTCCGGCGCGGCGATGTTCGGCCCCGACCGGCACGTCCTGCAGCCGAGCGAGGTGCTGCGCAAGAAGGCGATCCTGGTCGAGCGCGGCAGCTTCCGGCCGCCCACGGTGGTCAACATCGCCATGCTGGAGGCCGCCCGCGCGCGGTTCGAGGCCGACCCCGCCGTCGCCGGCCGGGAGATCCTGCTGCTCGGCGAGCTGACGATGGCCAACCTGCGGGCCGGCGGGGACGTCGTCGACCGGCGGGACTTCCTCGCCCGCGCCGACCTGCTCGCCGCGTGCGGGCTGACGGTGCTCATCTCCGACTACGTCGCCTACCACCGGCTGGCCGCCTACCTGGCCTGGCGCACCGACGGCCGGATCGGGATGGTCATGGGCGTCCCGAGCCTCATCGACCTGTTCGACGAGGAGTCCCACGCCGCGCTGCCCGGCGGGATCCTGGAGAGCTTCGGCCGGCTGCTGAAGAACGACCTGCGGCTCTACGTGTACCCGATGCTGCAGGAGGGCCGGGTGGTCACGGTGGACACCGTCGAGGTCGCCCCGCAGCTGCGCCCGCTGTTCGACTACCTGAACCAGCGCGGCAGCTTCGTCGGCCTGGACCACGAGCCGGACCACCTGCCGATCCTCAGCCGCGACGTGCTCCGGCGGATCCCGACCGGGGACACCGGCTGGGAGGCGATGGTGCCGGCCGAGGTGGCCGCGCTGATCAAGAAGCGCGGCTTCTTCGGCCACGACCGCTCGCGCTGAGGCCGCCCGGGCAGTCCACCGCCGGTGACCCGGCCCCGTAGGCTGGACCCTCGTGAGTCTCACCATCGGGATCGTCGGTCTTCCCAACGTCGGCAAGTCGACGCTGTTCAACGCGCTGACCAAGAACGACGTCCTGGCGGCCAACTACCCGTTCGCCACGATCGAGCCGAACGTCGGTGTCGTCGGGGTGCCCGACGAGCGGCTGGGGAAGCTCGCCGAGCTGTTCAGCTCGCAGAAGGTCGTGCCGGCGACGGTGTCGTTCGTCGACATCGCCGGCATCGTGCGCGGCGCCAGCGAGGGCCAGGGGCTGGGCAACAAGTTCCTCGCCAACATCCGTGAGAGCGACGCGATCTGCCAGGTCATCCGCGTGTTCACCGACCCCGACGTCGTGCACGTCGAGGGCAAGGTGTCGCCGTCGGACGACATCGAGACGATCAACACCGAGCTCGTCCTGGCCGACCTGCAGACGCTGGAGAAGGCGATCCCGCGGCTGGAGAAGGAGTCGCGCAAGGACAAGGAGCGCGCCGCGCTGCTGGCCGCCGCGCAGTCCGCCGCCGAGATCCTGAACACGGGGCAGACGCTGTTCAGCGCCGGTGTGGACCCCGCGCCGCTGCGCGAGCTGACGCTGCTGACGACCAAGCCGTTCCTGTACGTCTTCAACGTCGACGCCGACGAGCTGGCCAACGAGTCGCTCATCGCCGAGCTGCGCGAGCTGGTGGCGCCGGCCGAGGCGATCCTGCTCGACGCGAAGACCGAGTCGGAGCTGGCCGAGCTGCCGGCCGAGGAGGCCGCGGAGCTGCTGGAGTCGATCGGGCAGAGCGAGCCGGGCCTCGACCAGCTGGCCAAGGTCGGGTTCCGCACGCTGGGGCTGCAGACCTACCTGACGGCGGGTCCGAAGGAGGCGCGCGCCTGGACCATCCCGGTCGGCGCCACCGCCCCGCAGGCCGCCGGGGTCATCCACACCGACTTCCAGCGCGGCTTCATCAAGGCCGAGGTCGTGTCCTACGACCAGCTGATGGAGGCCGGCTCGATGACCGAGGCGAAGTCCCGCGGCTGGGTGCGCATCGAGGGCAAGGACTACGTGATGGCCGACGGCGACGTCGTGGAGTTCCGCTTCAACGTCTGACCGTAGCCGTAGGCCCCTGCGACTTAGGCGGACTGCGGTCGTACCGACGGGCAAGGTGCTGCACGCTCTCGGGATGGTGGACCGGCGTGACCTCGCAGGGGCCCTCTCGCGAGCTAGTGACTGGGTGAGGGACGAGTTCGCCTACATCGAGGACATCGCTGCAGGCCTCGGATGTGAGCGACGCATCGAGGGTGGTCCCGGAGTCGTATTCCGTCTCGGCCAGCGGAAGGTCGGGCACGTCCACCCGAAGCGTGGTCACCTGGGGGTCGGCCTCCCCGAGACCATGCGGCCGGACGTGCAGGCGTTGACCGGTGCACTACGGGCCCAACGAGGGGCTGCATGGTTCAACTACTCGCCGGACGTGGCCGACCGCGAGACGGTCGAACTGCTTCTCACCGTCAGCGCGGAGGGCGTGAGCTTCGAGCCGGTCGAGGCGCACGTCGCCGATGTCCTCGGCGGTGAGCACTCACCAGCCACGCAGACCCGGATCAGGAGCACTGCCAGCGACGACGAAGATCTGCGGCTCGTACTGGCGGTCTTGCGTGCCTTCGAGCGACACGAGGCGGTGACGGGCGTCCCGAGCCCGGTCAAGCCGCTCCGCGAGACCTTGTTCTTCCGGTGGGAAGGTCCTCGATTGCCCACCGGTGGGAAGTACTCGCCCCTCATCCCGCACTCGCCGGGCGCGAGGGACAGTCGGGTACGACAGGGCACCAAGGACTTGGTGCACGAGCACGTGACGCCCGTCTCCGGCGTCATCCGGGGACTGCTCCGCGACTTGCCTTCCGACGAGGAGGCGTTGAGGCGTGTTCTTGAGGAGGTCTCGGACCGCGTCATCATCACGAGGACGGAGGACCGAGCCCTCACTGCAGCCGGCTATCGGGACAGCGCTCCGGATCCGCTCGACCCGTGGAGCCGCTACACGGCGCTGGGCCTGTCGCGAGCGGACTTCGCTCCCTTCTCGCGCTGACGGCCGAGGGGCCGAGACAGCGCTGCGTCGTGAGTCCTCGTCGAGGAGTGGAGACCTGGTTAGTCCTTCGTCGGCAGGTCCGCATGGATGTCGGTGGTTGGCGGATCAGCGGCGCAGGGCGACGGGCTCGTCGAGGCGGCGCAGCTTGTGCGGGTTGCGCGTCGCGTACATGCGGGAGATCCGGCCGTCCTCGACGACGAAGGTGATCGCCGTGTCGAAGGGACCGCCGCCGTCGATCCGCGCCGCCACCGTGCCGTTGACCAGCGGCGTCGTGATCGTCACGCCGGGCGCCAGCTCGGCGAAGCGCGCGAGCGCCCGGGCCACCCGCAGCCGGCCCGTCACCGGGCGCAGCGCCGCCGGCGCCAGCCCACCACTGTCGGCCACCACGACGACGTCCGGCGCCAGGACGTCGAGCAGCCCCTCGAGGTCGCCGGAGGTCACCGCGGCGAGGAAGCGGTCCACCACCCGCTGCTGCTCGGCCCGGCTCACCGCCGTCCGGGGACGCCGCGCGGCCACGTGCTCGCGCGCCCGGTGCGCCACCTGCCGCACCGCGGCGGCCGACTTCCCGACCGCCTCGCCGATCTCGTCGTAGGGCACGTCGAACACCTCGTGCAGCACGAGGACCGCCCGCTCGGTCGGCGACAGCGTCTCCAGCACGGTCAGCATCGCGATCGACACGCTCTCCGCCAGCTCGACGTCGTCGGCCACGTCGGGGCTGGTCAGCAGCGGCTCGGGCAGCCACTCGCCGACGTACTCCTCGCGCCGGCGGGCCACGGTGCGCAGCCGGTTGAGCGCCTGGCGGGTGAGGATCCGCACCAGGTAGGCCCGCGGGTCGCGCACCGCCGCCCGGTCCACCTCCGCCCACCGCAGCCAGGTCTCCTGCACCACGTCGTCGGCGTCGGCCGCGGAGCCGAGCATCTCGTAGGCGACGGTGAACAGCAGGCTGCGGTGGGCGGCGAAGGGGTCCTCGGTCATGCGGGCACGACGCCGTCCGCCGACCGCACCGCCAGCGGCGCCAGGCCGCACGACGTCGCGAACTCCTGCGAGCGGATGCCGAGGGCGACGTTGCCCCGAGCGCTCGCGTTCATGAAGCCGATCCTGGCGGTCAGCTCCACCAGCGCGGCCGGCCCGAGCTCGTCGAGCAGCGCGGCCGACAGCTCGTCGGTGACCGCCGGCGGCGTGGCGCTCATCGCCTCGGCGTACTCCATGACGCGGCGCTCCAGCGGAGTGAAGACGGCGGACTCCCGCCAGCGCGGCACCTCGCGCACCTTGGCCTCGTCGAGCCCGCGGTCGCGGCTGAGGAAGTGGTGGAGGTCCAGGCAGAAGCCGCAGCCGATGGTCGCGGCGGACGCCATGGCCGCGTAGGTCGCCAGCGCCGGGTCGAGCCGGTTCCACCCGTCGACCTTCCGGCCGAACGACATCGAGTCCTTGAGCACCGCCGGGTGGTGCCACATGACCGCGGCGCCCTCGGGCACCTGGCCGAGCATCCGGCGGCTGACCGCCTTCAGCAGGGCCCCGTGCAGGCCGGTGATGCGGGTCGCCGGGACGCGGGTGCTGCTCGCCATGTCTCCTCCTGGGTGTGCGGCGCTGTCGTCATGGAGACACCGCCGCGGCCCCGGGTGTGACAGCCCCAGTCGCACACGGCCCCCGCGGCGTTGCAGAGGGCCCCATCCGCGTTGCAGACGGCCTGCAACGCCCGGGGTCCACCGTCCTCGCATGGCAGGACACCTGTACGAGGCCGACACCATCGACACCCTGGAGGAGCCCGAGGACGACCGCGAGCAGCCGGCGGAGACCGGCGAGGCGGGACTCGGTCCCGGCCCCCGGCGCCTGCTGGCCGCGTTCGCGCTGTTCACCGCCCTGGCCGCGCACCAGCTGCTGCGGCTCGGCGGGCACACCGAGCACGCCTGGGCGTGGACGATCCAGGCCCGGCCGACCGTCGCCTTCCTCGGCGCCGCCTACGCCGCGGGCTTCGTCCTCTCGGTCGCCGCGCTGCGGCAGCGCTCCTGGGCGCACGTGCGGGTGGCGGTCGTGACGGTCACCGTCTTCACGGTCCTCACCCTGGCCGCGACGTACTGGCACGCGCACAAGCTGCACCTCACCGCCGCGGACCCGCTGGCGCGCTCGGCGGCCTGGGTCTGGACGGCGGTCTACCTCGCCGTCCCGGTGGCCGGGCTGGTCGTGCTCCTGCGGCAGCCGGCCCACCGGCACGGCGCCCGCCGCGCCCTGCCCCGGTGGGTCCGGGCGGTGCTCGCCGCGCAGGGCCTCGTGCTCGGCGCCGTCGGCGCCGTCCTGTTCGCCAGCGGGCTGAGCGCCCACCACGGCACGCACGTCACGGGCAGCGCCTGGCCGTGGGCCCTGACCCCGCTCAGCGCCCAGGTGGTGGGGGCGTGGCTGGTGGCCCTGGGGGTCGGCGCCGCCCTGGTGGTCCGGGAGACCGACGTCTGCCGGCTGCACGTCCCGGCGGTCACCTACACCGCGTTCGGCGTCTTCCAGTGGGCGGTGCTGCTCCGGTTCCGCGACGAGCTGGTCGCCGGCCCGGCGCTGTGGGCCTACGCGGCGGTGCTGACCGCCGTCGTCGCGACCGGCGGGTACGGCTGGTGGCTCGTCCGCCGGCAGGGGACGTCGTCCCCCGCCGGCGGACGGGGAGTGCGGTGACCGCTCAGCGGGTGGTGCCGCCGTTCGACTTCGCCGGCGGCACCAGCGGGTCCGGCACGCCGCCGGACCCGGCCGCGGCCTGGCCGGAGGCCGCCTCCGCGATCGTCTCGACGTCGGGCGTCCCGAGGGCGGCGGTCCCGCCACCCGAGGACGTGCCCGTGCCGGACGACGACGGCGCGCTCGAGGACGTGCCGGACGACGAGGTCCCCGACGACGACATGCCGCCGCCCGAGGCCGAGCTCGCCAGCTTGTCGATGCTGCTCTGCAGGGGAGCCGGCGCCGCCTCGCGCGCCTTGTCCAGCGTCTGCTGCACCTCCGGGCGGCCCAGGAGGCCCTGCGCCGACGAGACGATCCGCTCGTAGCTCTCCCGGCCGGCCCGCGCGCCCAGCACGTACCCGATGCCCAGCCCGATCCCCAGCGTCAGCTTGCCCATGGCTCCTCCGATCTCCGCCGGCCCGGCTCGGTCCGCCGGGCTCCGTCCCGACGCCGCTACCCAGCCCGTGCCGGGTCCACCCCCGCGGCGGCGGCCTGGCGCTCCGCGGAGCCTGTCCAGCGCCCCGCGCCGTCGCTAGGGTCGGCCGCGCCGGGAGCGGTCCGCGTGCGGGACGAGGCGGCGATGACAGGCGCAGCACACGTGCACTTCCGGGTCCTCGGACCGCTGTCGGTCGAGGGCCCGGGAGGAGCGCTCGCCGTCGGCGGGCACAAGCCGCGGACGCTGCTCGCCGCCCTGCTCGTCGCCCGCGGCGAGGTCGTGCCGGCCGAGCGGCTGGTCTCGGTCCTGTGGGGGGACGGCCCGCCCGACGGCGCGATGACCGCCCTGCGGGCCTACGTCTCGCGCCTGCGCGGCGTCCTCGGTGACGCCGCCCCGCTGCGGCACCGCCCGCCCGGCTACTGCCTGGCCCTGCACACGGCGACGCTGGACGCCGCCGACTTCGAGCAGCGGGTCCGCAGCGCCCGGGCGGCGGCCGCGACCGGCGACCACGCGCGGGCGCTGGCCGACCTCGACGCCGCGCTGGCGCTGTGGCGCGGCGACGCGCTCGCCGAGTTCGCCGACGAGGAGTTCGCCGCCCCCGAGGCCGCCCGGCTCACCGAGCTGCGCACCGGCGCCACCGCCGACCGCGCGGACGCGCTGGTGGCGCTGGGCCGGTCCGCGGAGGCGGTGCCCGAGCTGGAGGCGGTGGTGCGCGCCCACCCGTCCTGGGAGCGGCCCGCCGTGACGCTCATGCGGGCCCGCTACGCCACCGGGCGCCAGGCCGACGCGCTCGCCGCCTTCCACGAGCTGCGCGCCCGGCTCGACGACGAGCTCGGCGTGGAGCCCGCCGCCCCCGCGCAGGACCTCTACCGCCGGATCCTCGTCCACGACCCCGCCCTCACCGCGACGCCGCGGCCGGGCAACCTGCCGCGCCGCGCGAGCGGCTTCGTGGGCCGCGACCGCGAGTCGGCCGGCGTGCTGGCCGCGCTGCGCGAGGGCCCGCTGGTCACGCTGACCGGCGTCGGGGGAGCGGGGAAGTCGCGGCTCGCGGTGGAGGTCGCCGGCCGCGACCGGGCCCGCTTCGACGACGGGGCGTGGCTGTGCGAGCTCGCCGCCCTGCCCGAGGACAGCCCGGTGGGCGACGCGGTGTCGGCGGCACTCGGCATCCGCCAGCGGTCGGGCCTGTCGGTGGAGCAGACGGTGCTGGAGTACCTGCGCCCGCGGTCGCTGCTGCTCGTCGTCGACAACTGCGAGCACGTGCTGGCGCACGCGGCCGCCCTCGTCGGGGCGATCGTGCAGCACTGTCCCGGCGTCGTGGTCCTCGCGACCAGCCGCGAGCCGCTCGGCGTCGACGGCGAGCAGGTCTGGCCGGTGCCGCCGCTGCCGCTCGCGGACGCCACCGCGCTGTTCGTCCAGCGCGCCCGGGCGGCGACGCCGGACTTCCGGCTCGACCCCGCCGCGGCGGACGCCGTCGCCGCCATCTGCGCCCGCCTCGACGGCCTGCCGCTGGGCATCGAGCTCGCGGCCGCGCGGATGCGGGTGATGAGCCCGGCCGAGGTGGCCGCCCGGCTGGAGGACGGCCCGCTGCTCGGCGGCGGCCGCGGGCCGGTGCCCCGCCACCAGAGCCTGGCCGCCGCGATCGAGTGGTCCTACCGGCTGCTGTCCGGGCCCGAGCAGCGGCTGTTCCGCGGCATGTCGGTGTTCGCCGGCGGTGCTGACCTCCGGGCGGTGCACGGCGTCGCCGACCCCGGCGCCGGCGAGGACGACGTCCTGGACCGGCTCACCCGCCTCGTGGACCGGTCGATGGTGGTGGCCCGCAGCGGGGTGCACAGCCGCTACGGGCTGCTGGAGACCCTGCGCGCCTACGGCCGGTCGCGCGCCGCGGACGCCGGCGAGACCGCCGCGCTCACCCGGCGGCACGTGGAGTACCACGTCGACTACGCCGAGCGGGCCGGCGCGGGGCTGCAGAGCCCGGACGAGCGGGCGTGGGCCGACGAGGCCCTCGGCGTCTACGACGACCTGCGGGCGGCGTTCACCCGGGCGGCCGCCGACGCCGAGTGGGACCTCGCCGTGCGGCTGGTCGCGGCCGTGCCCGAGCTCGTGCACCTGCGCGTGGGCTACGAGGCCTACGCCTGGGCCGAGCAGCTGCTGCCGGTGGTCGACCCCGGCCACCCGAGCTTCGCCGCCGCCGTCGGCGCCGCGGCCCGCGGCGCGTGGAACCGGGGCGACTTCCCGCACGCCGTGGCGACGGCGCGCCTGGCGGGGGACCGCCGCCCGCCGCCGGGGACCCCGCGCATCGCCTACCCGCACGACGTGCTGGCCGACGTGGCGCTGTACGAGGGCGACGTGGCCCGCGCGCTGGCGCACTACACGGCCGAGGCGGAGCGGGCCCGCGGCGACGGCGACCGCATCCGGCTGGTCTGGACGCTGTACTACGTCGCGGTCTGCCACGCGGTGGGCCGGCACCCCGAGGAGGGTCTGGCCGCGGCGCGGGAGAGCCTCGACGTCGCGGAGGCCACCGCCAACCCGACCGCCCTGTCGATGGCCCGCTACGCCCTCGGGCTGGTGCTCAAGAAGTCCGACCCCGACTCCGCCCTCGCGCTGTTCGACGAGGCGGAGGAACTGGCGGCCGCCGTCCGCAACTTCTGGTGGCAGGGGATCGCGATGATGGAGGGCGCCGCGACCCGGGCCGTGCACGGCGACCCGGTGGAGGCCGCGCGGGCGCTGGTCGCCGTCCTCGCGCACTGGGACCGGGTGGGGGACGCCACCCAGCAGTGGCTCAACCTGCGCTACGTCGCCCGGCTGCTGCAGCGGGTCTCCGCCACGGCCGACGCCGCCACGCTGCACCGCCACCTCGTCGCCGCCGGCAAGCCCTCGCCGCTCGGCCCGCCGGCCGCCCCGGGGAACGGGCGGCGCGCCGACCCCCGGGCGGCCGAGGCCGCCGCCGTCGCCTCCGCCCGCGCCGCGCTCGGCCGGGTCCTGTCCGGGGAGCTCGCGACCGGCCGGGCGTGACCGTGCATCCCCGGTGCAGCCGATCTGCAACGCGCCGGGGCCACCGTCGTCGCGTGCCGGGACGACCCGGGAGACGACGGAGGAGACGACAGAGATGACCGACACCCTCGACGCGGTCGCCGCCGACCGCGCCCTCAAGGCGAGGCACCGGGCGATGTGGGGCCTGGGCGACTACCCGTCGGTGGCCCGCGACCTCATCCCGGAGCTGGGCCGCGTCCTGGTCGAGGCCGCCGGGGTCGGCCGCGGCGAGCGGGTCCTCGACGTGGCGGCCGGCACGGGCAACGCCGCCGTCCCGGCCGCGCTCACCGGCGCGCAGGTGGTGGCCTCCGACCTGACGCCGGAGCTGTTCGAGGCCGGCCGCGAGTCCGCCGCCCGCGCCGGCGCCGAGCTGACCTGGGAGGAGGGGGACGCCGAGGCGCTGCCGTACGGGGACGCGAGCTTCGACGTCGTCCTGTCCTGCGTCGGCGTGATGTTCGCGCCGCGCCACCAGCGGGCCGCCGACGAGCTGGTGCGGGTGTGCCGTCCCGGCGGGCGGATCGGCCTGGTCAGCTGGACGCCGGAGGGCTTCGTCGGCGAGATGTTCACGACGATGAAGCCGTACGCGCCGCCGCCCCCGCCCGGTGTGCAGCCGCCGCCGCTGTGGGGCGACGAGCAGCACGTCCGCGACCTGCTCGGCGACCGGGTCACCGACGTCGTCGCGCGCCGGCAGGTGGTGACCGCGAGCGGCTGGCCGTCGGCGGAGGCGTGGCGCGACTCCTGGAAGACCGTCTACGGGCCGACGATCGCCGTCTACCGGCACATCGCCGACGACCCCGACCGGGTCGCGGCCCTCGACCGCGACCTGGCCGCGCTCGCCGCGCGCTACGACCGCGGCACCGACGGCCTCGTCCTCGACTGGGAGTACCTGCTGCTCACCGCGCGCCGCGTCTGAGCACCCCACGCCCGGCCGCTCCGGCGGCCGGGCGGAGCGGGCCTAGCCCGACAGGGCGGCGACGACGGCGGAGACCCGGCGGGCGCGGGTCTCGGGCTTCTTGGCCTCGGTCACCGAGCGGGCGTGCTCCTTGCGGTGCGAGTAGGCGAGCGCGTCGAACGCCTCGCGCAGGCCGGCCGCCGCGAGCGCCTCGGCCAGGTCGTCCGGCACCTCGACGGTCCGCTCGACGGCGTCGTGGGCGAGGACGACGTCGACGGTGTCACCGGTGTCCACGCCGAGGGCGGCCCGGCGCTCCTTGCTCAGCCCGACGAGGTTCTCGCCGCCCATCCGCGCGAGCCGCGCCTCGACGGTCGCGGCGCCGATGGTGATCCGCACCGGGAAGGCCTTGGCGCCGCCACCGAGGGAGGCCGCCTGCTCGTCGGTGAGCACGATCGCCGCCGCCGGCCCGCGCCGCTCGAGGGTCGTCGTCAGCCGCAGTTCCGAGGTCACCCCGACACCCTGACGCCCGCGCGGCCGTCGCGGTAGCCCCCGCGCGGGTCAGGTCAGCGGCACGAGCCCGGACTCGTAGGCCGCGATGACGGCCTGGGTCCGGTCGCGGGCGCCCAGCTTGCGCAGCAGGGCGCTGACGTGGGTCTTCACCGTCTGCAGGCCGAGGTACAGCTCCGCGGCGATCTCGCCGTTGGACAGCCCGCGCGCCATGAGCACGAGCACGTCCCGCTCGCGGGGCGTCAGCTCCGGCGCCGGCCGGTCCGGGGCGGCGGGCAGCGACCGGGCGGCCAGCCCGCGGATCGCCGCCGGGAACAGCAGGCTCTCCCCGCGGGCCACGACCCGGACGGCGTCGACGATCTCGGCCGGCCGCGCCCGCTTGGGCAGGAAGCCGTCCGCGCCGGCCGACAGCGCCGCGTAGACGTTCTCGTCCTCGCCGAACGTCGTCACCACCAGCACGCGCGGGGGATCGGCCAGCCGCCGGCGCAGGTCCCGGGTCGCCTGGATGCCGTCCACCAGCGGCATGCGGATGTCCATCACCACCACGTCGGGACGCAGCCGCGCGACGAGCGGGACGACGACGGCGCCGTCGGCCGCCTCGCCGACCACCTCGATGTCGTCGCGGGCGTCGAGGATGGCGCGCAGGCCGCCGCGCACCAGCTCCTCGTCGTCGACCAGCAGGACCCGGATGGTCACGGCGCCCCGCCGACCGGCATCCGGACCTCCATGCGCCAGCCGTCGCCGGCGGGCCCCGCCTCCGCGGTGCCGCCGAGCACTGCCGCGCGCTCCCGCATCCCGCGCAGGCCGCTGCCCGCGCCGGTGCGCACCCCCGCCGACGCCGGGGCCGGCACGGGGTTGGAGACGGTCAGGCGCAGGGCCCCGCCCGCCACCTCGACGTCCATCCGGACCGGCACCGGGCCCGCGTGGCGCAGCGCGTTGGTCAGGCCCTCCTGCGCCATCCGGTAGGCCTCGCGCGAGAGCAGGGGCGGCAGCTCCGGCACCGGCCCGCTGACCCGCACGTCGACCTGCGCGCCCGCCGCACCCGCCGAGCGGACCAGCCCGTCGAGGTCGTCGAGCGTCGGCGCGTCCGGCGGCGGCCCGGCGTCCCGCAGCAGCGCCAGCACCCGCTCCAGGTCGGCGGCCGCCTGCCGGGCGCTGTCCTCGATCGCGGCGAGCGCCCGGGCGACGAACGCGGGGTCGGACCCGGCGACCTCGCGGGCCGCCCCCGCCTGCAGCAGCGTGACGGTGAGCGCGTGCCCGATCGAGTCGTGCAGCTCGCCGGCCAGCCGGGTGCGCTCCAGCAGGCGCTCGGTGCGCGCGGACGAGGCGGCCAGCCGCTCGGCCAGCGACGGTGACAGCAGCACGCGGGCGGCCCCCGCGGCGAGCGCCCCGAGGCCGGCGAGCACGCACGTCAGCCCCGCGGCCACGAGGACGCCGAGCGGCAGCGCCGCCCGTCCGCTGCCCACGACGACCGCCACGGCACCGGCCGTGGACTCCGCGGCCAGCAGCCCGAGCTGGACCCGGACGACCAGCCACAGCAGGAGCCGGCCGCGGTCCCGCCACGTCCGCGCCGGCTCGACGGTGACCTCGTCGTCGCCGGGCACGAGCAGGGCACGCGCCTGCAGCCCCTCGCTGCGGCGCACCGCCGGCACGCCGGCGAGGACCACCAGCAGCGGCAGGGGCGCCAGGTGCAGGCCCGCGAGCGTCGACGGCGACGCGTCCTCGAGGCCCGGCCAGACCAGCCCGCAGGCGACCGCGGCCCAGGCGCCGACGGCCAGGTGGACCGCCCGCGTCCAGGTCGGCCGGCCGGCCACCGACCACAGCACCGTGCGCACCCGCCGAGCATGGCGGGTCCGGCGGCCGGGGACCTCCCGCCGGGGAGGGAGGCGCCCGGACCGCGCGGGGGACGCCGGGCGGCCGCCGTCCGGCGACGGTGGAGCCGTGATCGAGGTACGCGGGCTGGGCAAGCGGTACGGGCCGGTGGTCGCCGTCGACGACCTGACCTTCGACGTCCCCGCGGGCAGCGTGACGGCGCTGCTCGGGCGCAACGGGGCAGGCAAGTCGACGACGCTGCGGATGCTGCTGGGGCTGGACCGGCCGTCGGCCGGCACCGCCCGGATCGCGGGCCGGGCGTTCGCCGACCTGCGGGCGCCGCTGCGCACGGCGGGCGCGCTGCTCGACAGCAGCGCCGCCCACCCCGGGCGCACCGCCCGGGACCACCTGCGCTGGCTGGCGGCCACGCACCGCATCCCGCGGGAGCGGGTGGACGCCGTCCTCGAGCTCACCGGCCTCCGCGAGGCCGCCGACCGCCGGGTGCGCGCCTTCTCCCTGGGCATGCGGCAGCGGCTCGGCATCGCCGCCGCGCTGCTCGGCGACCCCGCGGTGCTGCTGCTCGACGAGCCGGTCAACGGCCTGGACGCGGACGGCATCCGGTGGCTGCGCTCGTTCCTGCGCGACCTGGCGGGGGAGGGGCGCACCGTCCTGCTGTCCAGCCACCTCCTCGGGGAGGTGGAGCGCACCGCCGACCACCTGCTGGTGATCGGGCGGGGACGCCTGCTGGCCGACGCGCCGCTGCCGGCGTTCCTGGCCGAGCACGCCGGCCGCCGGCTGCGGGTCCGGACGACGCAGCCCCGCCGCCTCCGGGAGCTGCTCGCCGCGGCCGGGGCGACCGTCCTCCCCGACGGCGACGCCCTGCGGGTGGACGGGCTCGACCAGGACGCCGTCGGCGCGCTCGCCGCCCGGCACGGCGTGCCGCTGCTCGAGCTGGCCGCCGACGGCCGCTCGCTGGAGGACGCCTTCCTCGCCCTGACCGACGGGAGCGCCGCGTGACCGCCGCGCTGCACGCCGAGTGGATCAAGGCGGTGACGGTCCGGTCGACCTGGCTGTGCCTGGCCCTCTTCGCCGTCGCGGTGGCCGGCATCGGCGTCGCCGTCGTCGCCTCCGTGGGTGCCGCGGAGGTGGCCTCGCCCGACTACGACGCCGGGACCATCGCCTTCTACGGCCTGAACTTCGGGCACGTCGCGGTCGTCGTCCTCGCCGTGCTGCTCAGCGCCGGCGAGTACGCCCGCCGGACCGTGCACGCGTCCCTGGTGGCGGTGCCCCGCCGCGGGGTCTTCCTCGGCGCGAAGGTCGCCGTCTGCGCGGCACTGGTGCTCGCCGCCTGCGCGGTCACCGTGCCGGTCACGCTGCTGAGCACCCAGGCGTTCCTCGGCCCCGACGCCGTGTCCCTCGGGACGCCGGGGATGCTGCGCTCCGCGGTCGCGGCGGCGCTGTACCCCACGCTGCTCGCGGTGTTCTGCGTCGGCGTGGCCCTGGTGATCCGCGACCAAGCCGCCGCCCTCGGGCTGCTCGTGCCGTTCTTCTTCCTGCTCTCGCCGCTGCTGGAACTGGTGCCGGGGCTGCAGCGGGCCGCGGTCTTCCTGCTCGACCGGGCCGGCGCCGTCGCCGTCCGCCTGCGCCCCCGGCCGATCGACGTCTTCGGCCCCGGGACGGGCCTGGCGGTCCTCGCCCTGTGGGCGGCCGCGGCGGTGCTCGCCGCCTGGTGGTCGCTGCGCCGGCGGGACGCGTGACGACCTCGCCGTTTCGTCCGGAGTGGTGCCGGTCACATCCCTCCCGAGACGTCCGACGACGGAGGGATGGCGATGACCACCAAGGTGGAGAAGTCGATCCAGGTGGACGTGCCGCTGCGCACGGCCTACGACCAGTGGACCCAGTTCGAGGACTTCCCGCACTTCATGGGCGGGGTGAAGGAGGTCCGGCAGCTGACCGACCAGCGGCTGCACTGGGTCGCCGAGATCGCCGGCGTGCGCCGCGAGTGGGAGGCCGCCGTCCTCGAGCAGGACCCCGACCGGAAGGTCGCCTGGGCCGCCACCAGCGGCGCGACCAACGCCGGCGCCGTCCGCTTCGAGGCCGCCGGGCCCGACTCGACCATCGTGTACCTGGAGCTCGAGTACGAGCCGGAGGGCCTGGTCGAGCAGGTGGGCGACAAGCTCGGCATCGTCGAGCGGCAGGTGCGCTCGGACCTCGAGCGGTTCAAGTCGCTGGTCGAGAGCCAGGGCTACGCGTCGGGCTCCTGGCGCGGGTCGGTCAACGAGCACATCGACGTCGGCACCCCGGGCGTGAACGACGCCTACGGCTCCGCGGGCGACAAGGGCAAGGCGGGGATCTCGCCGACGGCGGTCGCGGCCGGCGTCGCGGCGGTGGCCGGTGCCGCGGTGGCCGGGGTGGCCGCGGCGACGTCCGGCAAGCAGGAGACGACGACGCCGGCCCCGGCCCCGGCCCCGACGCCCACGCCCACGCAGACGCCCACGGCCGGGACGACCACGGCGGAGGGCGTCGTCCAGCCGCAGGAGGTCACCGTCGTCGAGCAGCCGCCGCCGGACGCGGTCGTGCGCGACGACGTCCTGGTGCCCGAGGCCGACGACCAGGGCTACACGGCGGGCCCGTCCACCGAGGGCGTCGAGCACGGCACGCGCCGGGACGGCGACGACCCGATGCTCGGCGGCGGCAGCCGCTGACCTCCCGCAGCACCGAGTAGGCCCACACCGGGGGGTCACCGCGTCTTCCTGACGTGGGACGTCCGCGGCGGGGCCTCGACGACCGCCCGCTCCTCCGGTGGGAGCGGGCGGTCGTCGTGCTGCTCGCGGCCGTCTGCCTCGCGGGTGTCCTCGCCACCGCGGGGGTGGCCCCGTGGTGAGGTCGTCTCCGATGCGCGACACCGGGGACGACGGCTTCACCGACTTCGTCCTCGAGCACCGTGCCGCGCTGCTGCGCACCGCCTGCCTGCTCACCGCCGACCGCGGGCTGGGCGAGGACCTCGTGCAGGTGGCGCTGCTGCGGAGCTACGCCCGCTGGGCCCGGGTGCGGGCCGCCGACGACCCGCTCGCCTACGTGCACCGGGTGATGGTCCATGCGCACCTGAGCTGGCGCCGCCGGCTGTCGAGCACCGAGCGGCCGGTCGACACGGTGCCCGACGCCGGGGGAGGGGACCCGCAGGCCGGGCACGCGGTCACCGAGGACGTGCGCTGCGCGCTGCGGCGGCTGTCCCCGCGGGTGCGCACCGCGCTGGTACTGCGCTACTTCGCCGACCACAGCGAGGTCGAGACCGCCCGGCTGATGGGCTGCTCGGTGAGCACCGTCGGCAACCACGTCCGCAAGGGGCTGGCCGTCCTGCGGACCGTGCTGGCCGCCGGCGAGGAGACCGCGCCGCCGAGGAGGACCCGATGACCGACGACGACCGCGTGCGCGCCTCCCTCGCCGCGCTCGCCGACGACCTCGCCGGCGACCCGGGGGCGGTCACCCCGGAGCGCGTCCGCGTCGCGCACCGTCGTGGCCGGCAGGTGCGGGCGACCGTCGCCGCGGTGGCGCTCGCCGTCGTCGTGCTGGTCGGCGGGCTGCCGCTGCTGGCGGGCCGGCTGGCCGCCCCGGACGGCGAGGGCGCCGGCCCCGCGGGCACCAGCGCGCCGGCGACGACGGCGTCGGGCACCCCCGCGCCGACCGCGCAGCCCTCGGTCACCCCCACGGCGACGCCGCCGGACCACGCCGACCTGCTCGCGGTGCGGGACTGCCTCGTCGACGCCGGCTTCGCCCCCGACCCGCCGGTGACCCGGGAGGAGTTCCTCGCCGGCGCGGAATGGTCGCCCTACGACGGGCTGACCGAGCAGGAGGCGGCCGACGGCGCGGCCGCCTGCCCCGTGCCCGGCTGAGGTCAGCCGACCGTCAGCGCGCCGGGGACGCCGTCGCCCAGGAAGGCGGCCAGCCGGGTGCCCTCCTCCGCGACCTCCGTGCGCTCGGCCGGGGTGAGCGCGCGCAGAGGGGAGACGGCGACGTCGACGCCGCCGTCGTCGCGCCCGGCGCTGGTCCAGGTGGCCGAGACCATGCCGTCGACCAGCACGAGGCGGGCCCCCGCCACGCTGAGCCCGCGGTGCTCGTCGGCGACCACCCGGGACCGGTCGTCGTAGCCGAGCACGGCGTTGTCGAAGGCGGGCAGGAAGCGCACCGGGGCGGGCTCGCCGGGCTCGGGCAGCGGTCCGTCGTCGACGTCGAGCAGTTCGCGGCCGCGCTCGTCGCGGAACGACCGCAGCCGCGGTCGTAGCCGGGTGACGACGGCGGGCAGGCCGGACAGCCCGCACCACGCGCGCAGGTCGGCGCTCGCGGCCGGGCCGTAGGCGCGCAGGTAGCGCAGCACCAGCGCCTCGAGGACGTCGTCGTGCGGCCCGTCGGCCACGTCGCGCCCCAGCCAGGCGCGCACCGTGGTGGTGCGGGCCGGCGCCTGCGTCCGCCACAGCCCGCGCGGCGTCGTCTGCACGAGCGGCACGAGGCTCGACAGCGCGTCGCCGAGGTCGCGGGCCGCCGCGTCGGGCCAGCGCCCGGCGAGCAGGCGACCGACCTCGGGCAGCAACCGCGGTTCCTCGGCGAACAGCGGCTCACCCGCGGCGGCGAGCTCGGCGAGGTCGACCCCGGGCAGGCGGCGGCCGAGCGTGCCGGTCATCCGCGCGAGCAGCATCGGCTGGTGCACCGGCCGCAGCGCCAGGCAGTCCTCGGCGGTGACCAGGTGCAGCGTGCGGCGCATCAGCTGCGTCCGGACGACCCGGCGCGACTCGAGCAGCCCGTCGAGCTCGGCCGGTCGGAACCCGGCCAGCCGCGACCACAGGCCGACGTGCGGCTCCTGCGGCTCCTGCGCCTGCAGGCCGGCCAGGTGGTCGACGGCGGCGAAGGCGTCCCGCTCGTCGCGGCGCAGCAGCAACTGCCGGGCCAGCATGGCCCGGTTGAGCGCGCGGCGGCCGAGCACCTCGGCTCCCCGGCGCGTGCCCACCCCCGCTGTCTACCGCGGGGGACCGACAGCTGTCAGGCGGCCAGCGGGTGGTGGTGGCAGCGGCCGCTGCTGGTGGCGCGCGCGGCGCAGGGCGCGCCGGCCTTCGTCACGCCACCGGTGTCGCCGCAGCGGGCCGGGGCGGCGGGCGCCTCGACGACCTGCTCGACCGGCTGCGCCGGACGGGGGAAGGGCAGGACGACGGCGTCCTGCTCGACGACGGTCGTCAGCTCCGCGACGGCGGGAGCGGCCGGGACGGCGGCCGGCGTGGCGACCGGGCGGGCGGCCCGGCGGTGCAGGGCCGAGGCGGCGGTCAGGCCGGCGGCGAAGGCGGCGAGGGCGGTGGCGACGTGGCTGGCGCGCATGTGCGTTCCATCGGCGGACGGCGCTCCCGCGCAGAACGCGGTCGTCACACCCGCCACTCGTGTCGCAGCTCGCCCGGTCAGGTGTGTCGGAGCTGCTCAGCGGCCCGCTCGGCGCCCGGCCACCTTACCGTCGGCAGGCGTGACGGACGACGCGAGCGGTACCGCCCGCCGGGCCCGCGCGGCCTGGCCGGTGTGGGCGGTCAGTGTCCTCGCCCTGGTCGCGCTCGCGGTGTGGGCCGACGGCGCGGACGTCGCGTACCTCGTGATCGGCGGGGTGGCCGGGGGCCTGGGCGCGCTCGTCGCCGTCCGGTTCGTCGGCCGCCGGCGCCGCCGCCACGCCACCGCGGTCCGGTGACGTCCGACGCCCGGCGGGCGCGGCGGTTCCTGGCCGCGCACCCGCCGGACCTCGAGGCGGTCAGCTCCGGCCGGTGACCCGGCCCGCGAGCTGCTGGATCTGCCCGTAGTCGCCGTAGCCGGCGCCCACGACGTACCCGGCACCCAGGCCCGCGCCGAGCGCGGTCATCCGCACGAGGCGCTTGCCCTTCTTCTTCAGCCGGTGACCGGCCTCGGCGACCTCCTCGGGCACCTGCCCGACGGCGCGCTCGGCGCGCATCGCCGCCCGCAGCCCGGTCTGCCCGATCTCGGCGCCGGCCTCGGCCGCCTTGGTCACGGCCGCGGCGGCGAGTCCCGCACCCGCGCCCAGCGCCTGCCGGGCCACCTCGGCGCCCGCGTTCGCGCCGGTCTGCAGCGCGTGGCCGGTGGTGGCGAGCAGGGGAGCGGCCGCGGCGGCGCCGGAGCGGGTGGCCCCGAGGACCTGCGCGGCCGCGTTGCTGACGGCGGGCCCGGCGGCGGCCGCACCCGAGCGGGTGGCCTCCCGCACCTGCTGCACGGCACCGCTCACGGCGGGGCCGGCGGCGGCTGCGCCGGAGCGGGTCGCCTCGCGCACCTGGTGCACGGCGCCGGTCACCACGGGCGCGGCCGCGGCCGTCACCTGCTCGAGGCGCGCGCGGCCGGTGGCCGGCACGGAGGCGGCGGACCGCCGAGCCTTCGCCGCCTTCCGCCCGGCCTTCGCCGCCTTCCGCCTGGTCTCTCGGCCGGCCCGCGAGGCCGAGCGGGACGCCGAGCGCTGCGCCTTCCGCGCCGTCCGCCGCGCGCCCCGGGAGACCCGGGCCGTCGGCTGCTGCCGGCGGCGCAGCAGGGCGAAGACGACGGCGCCGACGGCCAGCGCGGCGGCCACGGCCGCCCCGATCCGGCCGACCGCACCGCCCGCCGGCTGCTCCGTGCGGCCGAAGTCACGGTCACCGGGCTGCGCCACCGGCGGCGGGGCCGGCAGCTCCTCGGCGACGGGCGCGGCGTCGGCCGGCGCGTCGGGCAGCGGCACCGGGTCCGTGCTCGGGCCGCCGACGACCGTCGCCGCCTCGGGCTCCGCGCCCTCCGCGGGCAGCAGGCTGTCGGACTCCGACGTCGTCGCCTGGATGCCGTAGTGCCGGTAGAGCGCGGCCTCCTGATCGGTGCTGAGCTCCCGGCTCTCGCCGTAGCGCGGCGCGCCGTCGACCAGTCCCCGCTCCACGGCCACCTGCACGTGCTCCCCGGAGCCGGCGGCGCCGACCAGCGGGACGACGACGGTCGACCCGGAGTGCTCGGCGTAGAGCCACTCGGGCTGCCCGGTGTCCTCGTCGGCCAGCAGCGCCGTCACCGTGCCGATCTCGTTGCCGTCGCGGTCGACGACGGTCTTGCCGATCCAGTCCGTGACCTGGTCCCTGTCGGGCAGTGTCATCGCGTCTCCCCACCTGAGGGCCGGGCCCTCCTGGCCCGGCCGCACCGCGTATCCGACGGCCCCTACCCCGCGACCCCCGGGCCAACCGGCCCGGAAATGCAGCGGCGGGACGGGGACGACCGTGGCACGCTCCTGCGGCCCGTGGTCAGCAGCCGGGCGGCATCGCCGCCGCAGGTCCTGCGCGTCGGCCACGGGCACCTGTAGGGGTACTGCGCTGTGGACGCACGGGTTCGACTCCCGACGCCGTCCGGCGCCCGGCCATCCCGGCCCCCGGCGGTCTGCGGCGCTGCGCGCGTCCCTCGCCGCGGGCCCGGCCGGGCGCCGGGCGGTCCGCGTCCGGGCGCGGCCGGTCAGCGAGCGGGAGGAGGCGGGGACGTGCGGGTCGTCGTGCAGGAGTGGGAGCGGGTCCTGGTCTACCGGGACGGCCGCTTCGCCGAGGAGCTGGGCGCCGGGCGGCACCGCCGGGCGCGCCGCAGGCGGCGGTTCGTGCGGGTCGCCGTCCGCCCGCGGCTGCTCGTCGTCCCCGGCCAGGAGGTGCTCACCGCCGACGGGCTGTCGGTGCGGGTCAGCCTGACCGTGACCGCCCGGACGGCGGACCCGCGGCGCCGGCACGAGGCCGTCGACGACGCCGACGCGCTGGTCTACGCCACGGTCCAGGTGGCGCTGCGCGAGGGGGTCGCCGGCCGCACCCTCGACGAGCTGCTCGCCGCCCGCGCGACGCTGGCCGACGAGGTCCGCGAGCGCGTGGGCACCGCGCCGGAGACCGTCGGCGTCGTGCTCGAGCGGGTCTGGCTGCGCGACGTCATGGTCCCGGCGGAGCTGCGGCACGCCGCGGCGGAGGCCGCGACGGCGCGGGCGCAGGGCCAGGCGGCGCTGGAGCGGGCGCGGGCCGAGGTCGCCGCCACCCGGGCGATGGCCAACGCCGCGCGGATGGTGGCCGAGCAGCCGGCGCTGCTCTCGCTGCGGACGCTGCAGGCGGTCGAGGCCGGCCGGGCGACCGTCGTCCTCACCACCGGCGCGGCGGGCCCGGGCGTACCCGGCGTCGTGCCCGGCGGGATCCCCGGAGTGGTCGAGCCGGGCTGACCGCGGGCCGGTGGCCGGGACTCACCCGGCCACCGGCTCCCGGCGGGCGGCGGTCTCGTCGGCGCGCAGCCCACCGGCGGTGACCGCCACCAGCGCCAGCAGCGGCGGCACCGTGCCGGCCAGCAGGAACACCCACCCGGTGCCGAGCAGCGACCCCAGCGGCGCGGCCAGCGCCATCGACACCGGCAGGAACGCCAGTGACACGAAGAAGTCCAGGCTCGACACCCGGCCCAGGTACTCCGGCGCCACGCGCACCTGCAGCAGCGTCCCCCAGACGACCGCGCCGGCCGAGTACGTCGCCCCGACGACGGCCGTGCACAGGGCCACCAGCCAGACCTCGTCCGCGACGCCGACCAGGGCCATCGGCGCGGTGCCCAGGCCCCACACCAGCGCGAGGAACGACAGGTCCCGCCGGGGCAGCGGCCGCGAGGCCACCAGCACCGCGCCGACCACCCCGCCGGCGCCGAACGCGGCCAGCACCGCCGCGAACGCCCCGGGCCCGCCGCCGGCGCCGGTGACCACGAACGGCAGCAGCACCTCGATCGGACCCTGCACCAGCACGAGGATCGCGCTCGCCAGCAGCAGCGTCGTCCGGATCCAGCGGGTGCCCAGGCCGTAGCGGACGCCGTCGCGCACGTCGCGCAGGCTCCCGCCGGAGTGCCCGTGCGCGGGTGCCGCCGGGCCCGGGGCCGGCCGCGGCAGGCGGGCGGCGGCCAGCGCCGCCGCCACCTGGGTGGTCGCGACGACCGCGAACGACCAGCCCGGCGAGGTCTCGCGCACCACCAGCCCGGCCAGCGCGGGCCCGGCCACCAGCATCGCGACCGGCCGCAGTACGCCCTCCAGCCCGTTGACGGCGAGCACCTGGGCGACGGGCACGGTGCGCGGGACCAGCGCGGAGTAGGCGGGGAAGAAGAAGCCGTCGGCCAGGCCCAGCAGCAGCGCCAGCCCGGCGAGCACCGGCGTCGTCAGCGCCTCCCCGAGGGACAGGGCGGCGAGCAGCGCCGTCCCGCCCGCCTTGACCGCCGCCACCCCGGCGAGGACCGCGCGCTGGCTGCCCCGGTCGGCGACCGCGCCGCCCGCCAGCACGGCGAGCAGCACGCCGACCGACGCCGCGGTGGACACGGCGGAGACGTCGCCGGCGTCGCCGCCGGTGGCCACCAGCTGGAAGACGTAGGTGACCGTCCACGTGCCGGTGCCGACCAGCGACAGCGCCAGCACCGCCGCCAGCCACCGATAGGGCCCGCCGCGCAGCGGGGCGAGGATCCCGGCGGTGCGTGTCGGACCCGAGTGCACGGCGCCGCTCAGGCCTGGCCGACCGGCGCGGGCGCCCCCACGCCGGAGCGGCTCAGGAAGTCGAGCACCGTGCCGGCCACGTCCGCCCAGCCCGAGTCCGCGCCGAGGGAGTGCCCGCGGTCGGGGAAGGACACGAACTCGGTGACGCCGGTGCCCTGCCGCCGCTGGATGCGGTACGCCGCGCGGGAGGCCGCCTCGGGCACCGTGCGGTCGCGCCCGGCGGCCACGACGAGCACCGGCCCGCGCTCCCGCCGGGTCGCGACGGCGGCCTCGCTGCGCGGCGTGAACGCGGCGAAGCCCGCCTGGAACAGCGGCCGCGCGGGGGAGGGGATGGCGTAGTCGGTCCAGAGCCGGTCGGCCTCCTCGCGCGGCACGGCGCTGGCGAACCCGCGCGCCCAGGTGTCCGGGGTGTGGGCCCAGGTGCGCGTGCGCAGGCCGGGGCGCGACAGCACCGGCCAGGCCGTGCGCAGCTGCGCCGGCGGCAGCACCAGGTTGCCGCGGAACTGCGCCGGCGAGAGCGCCACGCACGCCCGGGTCAGGCCCATCCCGTGCAGCTTCTGCGCCACCAGGCCGCCGAAGGAGTGCCCGACGACGACCGGCGGGGACGACAGCCCGGCGATGACCTCGGCATGGTGCCGGGTCACGTCCTCGATGCCGACGCCGGCCACCGCGTCGGGGTGCGCCCGCGCCTCCTCGGTGGTCGGCGGCTCGCCCGGCCAACCCGGCGCGACGGGGTCGTAGCCGCGGGCGGCGAACAGCTCTCCCCACGGCGTCCAGCTGCTGGCGTGCAGCCAGAGGCCGTGCACGAAGACGACGGGGACGGGCGCGGCAGCGGTCACGGCAGGCCTCCGGGGTGGGGTCGCGGCTCCCGGTCGGGCCGCGGGTGCCGCGGACGCTAGGGGCGCCCGGCCCGCCGTGCTGTGCCCTGACTGACCGGGACCGGACCCTGGGTGCCCGGTCCGGTGGCCGCGCGCGGCGGGCTTCCGTCGTCCGCCGGGCCTCGCCAGGATGACCGACGACCCGCGACGACGACGTCCGCCGACCCATCCCTCCCGGAGCCGCCGTGGCCACCCTGGTCGACACCGACGGGCTCGACCCCGCCGACCGCCGTCCCGGCCGGGTGGCCGAGCTGCTCGAGGGCACCATGTCCTCGCGCATCCGCTTCCCCGACCCGTCGGTGCCCGCCCGCGCGCGGCTCGACGGCTGGGACCTGGGCGGCGTCTCGGTGATGCGCCTGGACCTCACCGGCGAGGTGACCCTGCTGCGCACCGCCCGGCACGCCCGCGCCGACCCCGAGCCCGTGCTCTCGCTGGCCGTGCAGGAGGCCGGCACCGCGCGGCAGGAGCAGTTCGGTGCCCAGCGGGAGGTGGCCGGCGGCGAGCTGTCGTTCACCGAGGTCTCCTCGCCCTACGAGTACCGCTGGTCGGGGCGCGGGGTGTGCCGGGCGCTGCGCATCCCGGCCGCGCGCCTCGGGCTGCCGGTCGACACCGTCCGGCGGGCGCTGCCGGTGGCCGGGACCAGCCCCCTGTACGACCTGGTGCGGGCGCACGTCACCCAGCTCACCCGCGACGTCTCCCAGCTGGCCGCCGAGCCGCTCGTGCACTCGCTGGCCTCGGCGACGGTCGACCTGACCCGGGCGCTGCTGGCCTCCGCCGTCGACGGCGCGCGGGGCACCCAGGACGTGCTCGGCGAGACGCTGCTGACCCGGGTGCGTGCCTACGTGCGGCGTCACCTCACCGAGCCCGACCTCGACGCCGAGCGGATCGCCCGCGCGCACGCGGTCTCGGTGCGCCACCTCTACCGGACCTGCGCCGCGGCGGGTCTCAGCCTCGAGCAGGAGGTGATCTCGCAGCGGCTGGAGGGCGCCCGCGCGGAGCTGGCCGGGCCGGGCGCGCGCTCGATCGCCGTCGTCGCCCGCCGGTGGGGGTTCACCGACCCGTCCTACTTCGCCCGCCGCTTCCGCGCCGAGTTCGGGGTCAGCCCGCGCGAGTGGCGCGACCTCGCGCGGGGCGAGGTGCTGGCCGGTGCTCCGGCCGGACCCGGTGCCCCGGCCGCGCGCTGACGGTCAGTCGCGGCCGACCACCGCGGTGACCAGCAGCAGCTTGAGCAGCCAGTCGCCGGCGTGGATCGCCGCCTGCTGCCACGGCACCTTCTCGTGGAAGACGGAGCCGGTGAGCAGCACCGCGGGGAAGGCGGCCCACAGGCCGGTGGCCAGCGCGACGGTGTCTCGCGGGCCCCGCGCCGGCAGCCGGTCGGCGAGCACCGACACGGCGGCGGCAACCGTCGCGCTGCGGGCCAGCTCGACCGGGGCGACGACGGCCGGCGACGGCTGCGGCCCCGCGTAGGCCTCGTCGAGCTGCGCCAGCCGCGAGCCGAACGCGGCGTACCAGGCCGAGCTGGCGACGAAGGACGCCCCGGCCGCGGCCGCGACCCGCGCGGCCCTCCTCGTCCCACCGTCCACGTCTTCCTCCTCGTTTGCCTGTGCGGGGACAGACCGGCACCGGCCGCGGGACTCATCGGTCCACGTCGCCGGGGCGCCGCGGCGAGCGTGTGCGCCCACGCCGCACCCCCGGGCGCGGGATGCGGCGCGGGCGCACGCGGTCAGCCGTAGCGGGTGGCCAGCAGGGAGACCTCGGCGACGTTCGTGGTCGGCGGCATCGTCGTGGTGAACACGACCGTGCGCGCCACGTCGGCCGGGGTGAGCGCGGCGCCGTCGGCGGTGCTCTGCGTGGCCACCCACCCGACGGCGACGTGCCGCACCCGCACCAGCGTGCCGCCGAGTTCCACCCGCAGCGTGCGGGCGAGCTGGGCGGCCCCGGCGGCGGTGGCCGCGTGCACCGCGAACGCGGGCACCAGCTCCGACGCCGCCGCCGACCCGACGAGCACCAGGTCGGCCGGGCGGTCGTTGGCCGCCGCGGTGAGCAGGTCGTCGAGGAACGCCCGCGCGGCGAGCACCGCGTCGCCGGCGCCCTGCTCGACCATCGCCGCCCACTTCTCGGCCGGCGTCAGCCCGAACGGGCCGCCGCCGATGCCGCCGAGCGCCGCGACCACCAGGTCGACGCCGCCGAGCCGCTCGCGCACGCCGTCGGCGTCGGCCACCACCTCCCGCGCGGTGGCCACCTGCTCCACCTGCGCGCCGCCCGCCCGGAGCTCGGCGGCCACGGCGTCGGCGATGAGCGGCAGGCCGATCACCACCGCCCGCCGACCCGCGACCGGGGCGCTCACGCCGGCTCCCCGACGGGCGGGCGCACCGGCAGCGCGTCGTCGAGGTCGTTCTCGTCCTCGGGCTCGGGCGCCGCCGCCCTGACGCGCGTACGTCCGGCGGTCATCTCCAGCGCGGTGCGCATCGGGGCGACGTCGAGCGGGCCGTCGTAGAGCTGCCCGTTGACGAAGAAGCGCGGCGGCTCCTCCAGGCCCATCTCGCGGCCCTCGTCGTCGTCCTCCCGCACCCGCGCGGCGAAGGACCCCTCGGCCACCGCGGCGTCGACCCGGGCCAGGTTCAGCCCGGCGTCGACGGCGCAGCGCCGCACGGCGCGGTCGTCGAGCCGGCCGGCGCGGGCGGCCAGCGCGTCGTGCATCGGCCAGAAGCGCGACTGCGCGGCGGCGGCCTCCGCGGCCTCCGCGGCGCGCAGCGACACCGGGTCGTCGGTCAGCAGGTGCCGGTACACGAAGACAAGGTCGTCGCCCAGCGAGCGCCGCAGCTCGTCGACCACCTCCGCGGTGCGCCCCGCGTTGGTGAAGACGAACGACGCGTAGACGACCAGCTCCATCGGCGCCCCGACCCGGCCGCGCACGTGGTCGCGGGTGGCGCTCACCGGCCGGCCCAGCCGCTGCCGCCCGGGCAGGCGGGTGCGGTCGATCGCCCGCACCACCGCGACGGACCCGAGCGCCACGACAGCGGCGGTCACCGACGCGGCGAGCACGCCGATGCGGGCCTGCGACGCCAGCGCCGGGTCGTCGAGCGCCAGGTCGATGATGAACAGCGAGATCGTGAAGCCGACGCCGCTGAACAGGCCGGCCGCGACCACGTGCCGGGTGAACAGGCCCGACGGCAGCCGCCCGACACCCAGGCGCACCGCCGCCATCGACGCGCTGGCCACGCCGAGCACCTTGCCGAGCACCAGCCCGGCGACGATCGCCCACGTCAGCCCGGAGGTCGCGGCGTCGGCCAGCGTCTCGCCGGTGAGTACGACCCCGGCGTTGGCCAGCGCGAACACCGGCACGACGACGAGGTTGACCCACGGCCGGAACAGCCGCTGGCCGCGCTCGTTCACCGACACCGACCGGGTCAGGCTGAGCACCGCCCGGTGGGCGCCCCCGGAGGTCGGGGTGCGGCCGTAGTCGCGCGCCGCGGCCTCCGCGGCGTCGACCTCGTCGGGGCTCGGCGGGTGGATCGGCAGCAGCAGCCCGATGGCGACGCCGGCCACCGTCGGGTGCACGCCCGAGGCGAGCACGCCGAGCCACACCGGCACGGCGAGCAGGAGGTAGGCCCCGCCGCGCCAGACCCGCATCCGGCTGAGCCCGACGACGGCGACCAGCCCGACGGCGGCGACCGCCAGCGGCAGCAGCGTGAGGTCCTCGGTGTAGGCGACGGCGATGACCGCGAGCGCGCCGACGTCGTCGACCACGGCCAGCGCCAGCAGGAACGCCCGCAGGTTGACCGGCACCGAGCGGCCGACGATCGCCAGCAGTCCCAGCACGAACGCGGTGTCGGTGGAGATGACCACGCCCCAGGCGGCGCGCGCCTCGCCGGGCTGGTCGGTGGCCCCGGCGATCGCGAGGAACACCAGCGCGGGCACGACCAGCCCGGCCACCGCGGCGACCACCGGGATGCGGATGCGCCGGGTGTCGCGGAACTCCCCGAGCACCAGGTCGCGCTTGACCTCCAGGCTGATCAGGCAGAAGAACAGCGCCATCGCGGCGTCGTTGACCCAGTGCCGCAGGTCCATCTCCAGCACCGCGTCGCCCAGGCTGATGGCGAACGGGGTGTGCCAGACGTCCTCGTAGGCCGAGCCCGGCACGTTGGCCCACAGCAGCGCGAGCAGCGTGGCGACCAGCAGCACCCCGGCGGCCGCGGCGTCGGAGTCGGCCACCCGCATGGCCCGTCCGAGGAACGAGGGCCGGTCCTCTTCGGCGCGCAGGACTCCCCTCACCGCAGCCGCTCCGCGCGCCGGCCGGGCAGGAACTGGTCCTGCCGGGTGGGCAGCACCAGCAGCTCGGCGAGGTTGACCTGCGCCGGCAGCCCGGCGCCGAAGAGCACCGTGGCGGCGACGTCGGCGGGGTCCATCGGCACGATCACCTCGCGGTGCTCGGCCCAGCCGCGGGCGGTGCCGTCGTGGGTGATGTCGGAGCCGAAGTCGGTGTCGGTGAGCCCGGGGGCGACGACGTGCACGCGCACGCCCCGGCGGCCGTACTCGGCGCGCAGCGTCCGGGCCAGCTGGGCCACGGCCGCCTCGACGGCCGAGTAGACGGCGTAGCCCGGGAAGCGCACCTGCCCGGCGAGCGCGCCGATGAGGAACAGGTCGGCGGCGCGGCCCTCCTCGGCGGTGGCGAGCAGGTCGCGGGCGAAGGTCTGCGCGGTGCGCAGGATGCCGCCGAGGTTGACGTCGATCATCTCGATCCACTCGGCCGGCACGCCGTCCTCGAACGGGGCGCCGGTGAGCACGCCGGCGCCGGCGACCACGAGGTCGGCCGGGCCGAAGCGGTCGTGCAGGGCGTCGAGGGCGTCGGCGAGGTCGAGCCCGTCGGAGACGTCGGTGGCGACGACGAGCGTGCGGGCGGGGTCGGAGGTGCTGCTGGCGACGGCGGCCATCCGGTCGCCGCGGCGGCCGAGCAGCGCGACGCGGCAGCCGGCGTCGACCAGGGCGCGCGCGGTCGCGGCGCCGATGCCGCTGCTCGCGCCGGTGACGACGGCGACCCGGCCGTCGAGCGAGCCGGCGAGCGAGCTCTCGAGCGGGCCGGTGAGCGGGCCGGGGGCCGGTGCGGCCGCGGACGCGGTCGCGGAGGACGGGGGAGGAGGTGGGGGCACGGTCTCCCTCTCGGAGGACAGCAGGGGGACGCGACGATCATGCCGTCCCGGGGGCACCCCAGTCGATCCGCTCGGCGAGAACCCGCAGGCGGGCGCCGAGCACCGGGTCCACCGAGGAGGCCCAGGCCACCCGGCCGAGGACGTGCTCGCGGAACGTCGCCGGGTCGCGGTCGCGCACCTGCGACGCCCAGCCGGAGACGGCGCAGTTGTGCAGCAGCGCCCGCAGCGCGTCCCGCTCGGCCCGCGGCAGCGTGGGCCGGACGTTGACGACGGCGCCGAGCACCGTCTGCCGCCGCCCGCGCCCGGCGCTGCGGGTCTTGCCGGGGTGCACGCGGAAGCCCTCGTCGGCGGCGATCGCGGCGACCCGCGCGGCGAACGCCGGCCGGCGCAGGGCGGGCGGGCCGCTGAGGAACAGGTCGTCGACGTAGCGGGTGTAGACCGCGCCGGCCGACGCCGCGAGGCCGGCCAGTCGCCGGTCCAGCCGGGCGCACACCAGGTTGGCCAGCGCGGGGGAGGTGGGCGCGCCCTGCGGCAGGTGCGGGACGGCGAGCCGGCGGCCGAGGCGGGAGTGCCGGTCGCGGGCGGCGCCGTCCTCCGGCACCGGCACCCGCCGCCACACCGCGAGCGGGACCACCGTCGTCACCAGGCCGGTCACCGCGTGCGCCACCGGCTCCGTCAGCCCGGCCACTCCCTGCAGCACGCCCCACACGCGGCCGGCGGGGACCGAGGCGAAGAAGGACTCGAGGTCGAGGGCCAGCACGATGTCGGCGCCGGCGTGCGGGGCGGCCGCGGTGCGCACCGAGTGCCCCGGCACGCAGCCGTGCGCGGCCGGGTGCGGCGGCACGGGGGCTACCAGGTGCCGCAGCAGCCGGCGCTGGATCTCGCGCAGCCGCGGCTTCGGGGCCGCGAGCAGCCGGACGCCGCCGGGCCGCTCCACCACCCGCCACCGGTAGTGCCGCAGCGCCTCCTCCGGTGCGGTGCGCTCCAGCCCGCGGACGTCGGCGAACCAGGCCAGCTCGCCCTGGTCGACGTCGAGCAGGCGGGCGAGCGCGGCCAGGTCGGGCACCTCGGTCAGGCCGGGGCGGGGGCGCACCACGCGGGTGGGCACCGGCTCGCGGCGCGCCACCCGCGGGGCGACGTCGCCGGCCTGCCCCTGCGCCCAGCCGCGGGTCGACGTCAGGAAGGCGGCCAGCTCGCGGGGCCGGTCGGCCGGGACGTCGCGGTACGCGTCGAGGACCTCGCCGACCAGCGTGCCCACCCACCGCGGCGCGCGGGCGTGCCCGAGCGACACCGCGACCCGGCGCACCGCCTCGCGCCGCCGCCAGGGGCCGGCGAGCAGCGCGGTGGCGATCCCGGAGGCGGTGGCGGCGGCCTGGCGCGGCGTCGTCACCGGTGTGCGCGGTGGGGCGGGCAGCCGCTCCCGATGGGAGGCGCCGTCAGGTGCGCGGAGCGCGCCGTCCGGCGGGCGGTGCTGGTGCTGGCCTGGACCTGCTGCCCCGGGGTCGCCCCGGGAGACCGGTCGCTGCCGGTCGTCCTGCCCGCCCCACCGCGCACGGCGCGCACGCTAGCGGGCCACCCCGCTCACCAGGTGCCCTCCGGTGGGGTGAACTGGCTGACGGTGAACTCCGCGCCCTGCGGGTCGCGCACCAGCGCGGTGCGGGTCCAGGCGTCCTCCCCGGAGCGCAGCACGGTGGCGCCGAGCCGCTCGGCGGTGGCCGCGGCGTCGTCGCGGTCGGCGACGGTGAACGTCACGTGCCAGGACGCGGGCCCCGCGTCGGTGGGGAGCAGGCCGCCGATGACGTCGGCGAAGCCGGGCGGGGCGGAGGCCTGCCGCTCGTGGATGCCGGGGTCGACGGTGGCGGCCAGGTGGTCTCCGTAGCCCGGGACCTGCAGCATCGTGCCGGAGTCCTGCGCCATGTCGACGTCGCGCCAGCCGAACAGCGGTCCGTAGAAGGCCATCGCGCCGCCGCGGTCGGGGGTGTGCAGGTCGGAGAAGTTCCAGGCGCCCGGGGCGTTGGTGAGCTGGGCGCCGGGACCGCCGCGGCCGTGGCGTCGGCGTCGTCGACCGCCACGTAGGTGTTCCAGGTGGGCGGCCCGTCGCCGGGCCCGATCGCGGCCACGTCCTGCCCGTCGAGCGTGGCGACGAGGTAGGAGCCGGGGGCGCCCGGCGGGACGGCGTCGGTGAGCGTCCAGCCGAAGAGGCCGGAGTAGAAGGCGGCCGCGGCGGCGGGGTCGGGCTGCTCGGTGTCGATCCAGCAGGTCACGCCGTGCGGGTAGGTCCGGACCGCGGTCATGGCACCTCCAGGTCGGCCGTCCGGACCGTAGGGCCGGCCGGTGACAGGACGGCGTCCCCGCGGTGGGGGCCGGGGCCGCCCGACCGGTCGCCTCCTCCGGCACCGATGAGTCCCGGACGCCGGGACGGTCGGTAGCGGCATGGCAGCCCAGGAGCTCGACGCCTCGTTCACCGCGCCTCTCGAGAAGGACGGCGCGTTCCCCACCTTCGTCACCGTGCCCGACTCGGCCGCGCTGTTCGGCACCCGCCGGGCGGTGAAGGTGGAGGGGACCGTCGACGGGCACCCGTTCGCCGCCACCTGCATGCCGTCGGGCGACGGGCCGCACTGGCTGCCGCTGCGGAAGGCGATCTGCGCGGCGATCGGCAAGGACGCCGCGGGCCAGGAGGTCGCCGTCCACCTGCGGCAGCGGCTGTCCTGACGCGCGCCGCCGCGCCCGCCGGGGCAGGCTGACCGGGTGAGCTGGCTGGTCACCGGGGGCGCCGGGTACGTCGGGGCGCACGTCGTGCACGCCATGGCGGCGGCGGGGGAGGACGTCGTCGTCCTCGACGACCTGTCCACCGGCGACGCCGGCCGGCTGGCGTCGCTGCCGCAGGTGCCGCTGGAGGTCGGCTCGGTGCGCGACCGCGGCATGGTCCGGCGGGTGCTGCGCGAGAACGGCGTGACCGGCGTGGTGCACCTGGCGGGCAAGAAGCAGGTGGCCGAGTCGGTGGCCGACCCGCTGCTCTACTGGGCGGAGAACGTCGAGGGCCTGGTCGCGCTGCTCGAGGGGTGCCGCGCCAAGGGCGTGACCCGCTTCGTCTTCTCCTCCAGCGCGTCGGTCTACGGCATGCCCGACGCCGACCGGGTCGACGAGGACACCGCCTGCCGCCCGCTGTCGCCCTACGGCCGCACCAAGCTCGCGGGCGAGGACCTGCTGCGCGACTGCGCCGCCTGGGGCCTGGCCGCCACCAGCCTGCGCTACTTCAACGTGGCGGGGGCCGCGGCGCCCGAGCTCGGCGACCGGGGGACGGCCAACCTCGTGCCGCTGGTGTTCGAGGCCCTCGACGCCGACCGGCCGCCGCTGCTCTTCGGCGACGACCACCCCACCCCCGACGGCAGCCCGGTGCGCGACTTCGTGCACGTCTCCGACGTCGCCGACGCGCACGTGGCCGCCGCCCGCGCCCTGGCGGCGGGTCGTCCCGGGGGCACCTACAACGTGGGGCGCGGCGAGGGCAGCAGCGTGCTCGAGGTGCTGCGGGTGGTCGCGGAGGTCACCGGCGGGGACACGACGCCGGAGGTGACCGGCCGGCGCCCCGGCGACCCTGCGCGGGTGGTCGCCGCCGTCGACCGGATCGCCCGCGACCTCGGCTTCCGGGCGACCCGCGACCTGCGGGACATGATCGCCAGCGCCTGGACCGCCTGGCGGGCGCTGCAGCCCCTCTGACCCGTTCTCCCAGGAAGGGAGTCGTGCTCTGCCCACGGGGGCGGGGCAGAGCACGAAGGGGAGGTCGGGTGTTGTCCGGCGGGCGGTCGTGCTCTGCCCACGGGGGCGGGGCAGAGCACGAAGGGGAGGTCGGGTGTTGTCCGGCGGGCGGTCGTGCTCTGCCCACGGGGGCGGGGCAGAGCACGAAGGGGAGGTCGGGTGTTGTCCGGCGGGCGGTCGTGCTCTGCCCACGGGGGCGGGGCAGAGCACGAAGGA